>CAKRRJ010000044.1 GCA_934394615.1 uncultured Lachnospiraceae bacterium | reverse complement strand
ACGCCTACGTTCTCAGAAACAGAGTTGCCGCCCCAGGAGCCGCATCCCAGTGTCAGGGACGGAAGCAGCTTGAAGTTGTACAGATCGCCGATACCGCCGTGGGAAGACGGAGTGTTGATCAGGATACGGCAGGTCTTCATGGCTGCTGCGTGCTTTGCCATTTTCTCTTTCTCATTTACATTAATATAGAGAGAAGAGGTGTGGCCGTAACCGCCGTCTGCAACCAGACGCTCTGCTTTTGCGATTGCCTCGTCAAAGGTCTCAGCCTTGTACATAGCCAGAACCGGAGACAGTTTCTCATGCGCGAACTCCTCGCTGATATCCACAGACTCAACCTCACCGATCAGGATCTTGGTATCCTCCGGAACCTCAACACCAGCCATCTGCGCGATCTTGAATGCGCTCTGGCCTACAATCTTCGCGTTCAGGGAACCATTGATGAGGATAGTCTTTCTTACTTTCTCAATCTCATCCGGTTTTAAGAAGTAGCATCCACGATATGCGAACTCTTTCTTCACTGCCTCGTAAATCGGTGCAAGAACCGTTACAGACTGCTCAGATGCACAGATCATACCATTATCAAAGGTCTTGGAATGAATGATGGAGTTGACCGCCATCTTCACATCTGCGGTTTCATCGATGATAACCGGAGTATTGCCGGCGCCTACGCCAAGTGCCGGTTTACCGGAAGAATATGCTGCCTTTACCATGCCCGGGCCGCCGGTTGCCAGAATGATGTCTGCATCTTTCATAACGGTATTGGTCAGTTCCAGAGACGGAACATCGATCCAGCCGATAATGCCTTCCGGAGCGCCAGCCTTTACTGCTGCATCCAGAACAACCTTAGCTGCTGCGATGGTGCAGGCTTTTGCACGCGGATGTGGGGAAATGATAATAGCATTTCTGGTCTTTAAGCAGATCAGGGTTTTGAAGATTGCGGTGGAAGTCGGGTTGGTAGTCGGGATAACAGCAGCAACCAGACCGATCGGCTCTGCAATCTTCTTGATTCCATATGCCTTATCTTCCTCGATCACGCCGCAGGTCTTCATATTCTTGTATGCGTTGTGAATGTGCTCTGCTGCGTAGTTGTTTTTGATAACTTTATCTTCTACAACACCCATGCCAGTCTCTTCCACTGCCATTTTTGCTAACGGGATACGCATCTGGTTTGCTGCGATCGCTGCAGCATGGAAAATTTTATCAACCTGCTCCTGAGTATAGGTAGCAAATACTTTCTGTGCCTCACGCATAGCGGCCATTTTTGCTTCCAGTGCCTCTACGCTGTCGATGATTTCCGGAACTGCTGTCATCTCTTTCTTTGCCATGTTTTCTTATCCTCCAATGATTTAGAAATGGGGTTTATAATTTTCTTTATTTGGATCAGTCATATTGAAAATCAATCGTTTCTCGATATTTTTTTAACGATCAATCTGTTAGTATTATAACACTCGTTAAATAATTGTCAATATTTTTTCTTTGTATTTTTTGTTCTTTTTTTTGCGCAAAAAAACAGGCAAATAAAATAGATTCCATAAGTATTGAGCCTGATAGATAGAATTCTATCGGAATTCCTATGCTTTTGCGGGAATCTCTTATAAATAGGAATGTATACAGACACCACCTCCTTTTTTAAGTACAGCCTGCTTTTCAAAACGGTAAATCCTTCTCTCTTTGTTTTATTAGCCATTCTAATATATCCCTGTTTTTTGCCGCCAGATCACACATTTCTATTGCTTTTTCCGGATTGTCAAGCCTACTTTTGGCATCTTTGGAGCCGTCGGGTTTATCATTAAGCTTTAGAGTGTGTCATTTTGTGCCAATTGCACTATGTAGTGTGTCATTTTAATTGTGTCACTGTCACGCGATATGTTATTTTGATGTGCCATTTGATGTGTCATTGTGTGTCATTTCTGTATTTTCTGTGTCATCTATATCTTCCATGTGTGTCTTTTCATCGCATGGTTGTGCCAATTTATAGGTCATATACCTTTCGTCATTCTTTTTCCTTCTCCAATTTGAAGCGTTTTTTGCTCTTCTTATCGTGTCTGCTCATGTCATTTTCTTTGCATGAAAAAGAATCCGGCTTGCCGGATTCTCGCGCCGAGGCGCGGTTGCTTCGACAACCATCTACCATTGCGCCGAGTGCGCATCCCTGCGGAGCGCTTTTTGTATGATAGGACGCAATTTCCTATCATATAAAAAAGAGGCATAACTATAAGTTATACCTCCGTTTTTTTCTCCTTGTAACCCAGCGCCTGTTCCAGCGCCTCTTTTTCTTCTGTGCCCAACAGAACTTCCGTCTCCCCCCGCTCTACATCCTTCAGATACAGATAACAGCCTTCCCGGCTGTGAACGGAATTCAGCACAAATCCGGTGTTTGTATAATCCAGAAGTGCCAATGCAAAACTCAGATTGCCCCCCATTCCTTTAAATGCATTATACTTTACAATTCCAATTTTCTGGAATGCAGCACGGCTGTTTTTATTTGCAGTCCGAATCGAATCCTTATTAAAGCGATCCTGCGATTTTAGTTCTATAATATCGTTCATCTGATCAATAATCATATTTTCCATCGTTTCTGCATCTTTACCACGCATAAAAACGTCATAACGACGGTAAAGTTTTCGCATATTGATCAGACAGAGTATTGTTACAACAAGTAAGATCAGGGTCAGAACAGCCGATGCAATCAGCAAATACACCGGATCAAACCCTAAATTATTCAAAATGCTTCCTTCCATACAATTGTTTCCTGTCTTTCTAGTTTACATATTTTCAAAAGTTTACATAATTATACCGAATGAATGCTTTCAATCATCTCTACAAGACGTTCCAGCTCTGCCTCGGAGTAATACTCGATTTCAATCTTGCCTTTTGATCTATCCTTACGGCTAATATTGACCTTTGTTCCCATAATCGTCTTCATACGATTTTCCATATCCTGAAATGCCAGTTCAACAGCCTCATTTATCTCTGGTTTCTGTTTTTCTTTTCTCTCTTTTCCCAGCATTTTAACAGCTTTTTCAGTCTCACGGACACTTAATTTTTCCCGCTCGACTCTTTTGGCAAGCTCTAACTGCTGTCCAGGATCGCTCACTCCAAGGAGTGCTCTCGCATGTCCACTGCTAATCCGTCCTTCTATTAACATAGTCTGAACCTCTGGAGTCAGATTTAAAAGACGCATTGTGTTGGTAATGGTTGTACGGTTTTTCGATACACGCTCCGCGATTTCTTCCTGTTTCAGAGAAAATTCCTGCATCAGACGCTGATATGCCTGTGCTTCCTCGATTGGATTTAAGTTTTCCCGCTGTACATTCTCGATCAGTGCAATTTCCATGGTCTGCTGCGGGCTATACTCACGAATTACAACCGGAACCGTCTTCAAACCAGCCAGTTTTGCAGCTCTCCACCGGCGCTCTCCAGCAATAATCTCATAGCTTTCGCCCTTTTTCTGTACCAAAAGTGGCTGTAAAACGCCATATTTTTGAACAGAATCCGCCAGTTCCTGCAGCTGTGCCTCATCAAATACCTTCCTTGGCTGATCCCGATTCGGTTCAATTTCTGACACTTTGACTTCCAGCTCTGTCTGAATCAGCTCTTCTTCCTGTGTTTTTTTGCTCTCTGAAAAGCCAGGATTTGATGTCATCTGGCTCTCCACAGCGTTCTCAACGCCCATTTGTTCAATTTTTTCTGTTTTTCTGCTGATTTTCTTGCCATTTTTTTCTGTTTTGGTCTTAATGGCTGCTCTCTGTGTCTTTCGTTCTGCGGCTTTCTCTGCTTTTTCTTCGGCGATGACCTCTTCTACTGTATCATCTCCAAATAAAGCACCTAATCCTCTTCCTAATCCTCTTTTTGCTCCTGCCATCTTTATTCTTCCCCTCTGCTAATTACTTCTGCTGCCAATAAACGATAACTCTCTGCACCTGTTGAACGCGTATCATACAGATTGATTGGCTTTCCATGGCTCGGCGCCTCTGCCAATCTGACATTTCTCGGAATAATAGTTTTATAAATGTTCCTGTTTAAATGCGCCTTCACGTTTTCAACTACCTGCAGGGACAAATTTGTTCTCGCGTCATACATAGTAAATACAACGCCCTCCAGTTCCAGCTTCGGATTCATTTTTTTCTTTACCAGATCCACAGTCTGAAGGATCTGGCTTAATCCCTCCAGTGCATAATACTCACACTGAATTGGCACCAAAACTGTGTCCGCAGCATTCAGCGCGTTAATCGTAAGCAGGCTCAATGACGGTGGGCAGTCAATAATAACATAATCGTAATTGTCTGCCACTTTATCCAGTTCCGTCTTCAGTAATTTTTCCTTATTGGGAACATCCAGAAGTTCAATCTCCGCACCCGCAAGATTTACATCTGAAGGAAGAACGTCCAGATTTTCCTGCACTTCCTCAATAATGCATTCTTCCAGTGTACATTCTCCAACCAGAAGCTCATAAACAGTTTTGTCCATGTGCCCCTTTTCAAAACCCAATCCGCTGGTTGCATTTCCCTGCGGATCGAAGTCTACGGCCAGTACCTTTTGGCCAGCCTCTGCCAGACATGCAGATAAATTAATTGCGGTTGTGGTCTTTCCCACTCCACCCTTCTGATTCGCAATAGCAATTATTCTTCCCATAGTATCATCCTTATCTATCTGTCTTTTTCTTATTTGTAACAATATCGATAGTATATCACACTTTTTTATGTTTTCCTATTCTTTGTCTTTAAAATGTAATTTGAAAAGTAAATGTTTCACGTGAAACATTATTTTCATCTGTGAACTGTAATGTATTTTTCATTGCATCTTTTTCAAAATAATACTATACTTGTAGCATGCAAACGCATGTCTTAACAAGGCAAGAAGGAGGTTCTATGAAAGCCAAAAACAAATTACTCACGCTCCTTATTCTTTCTGCTGGCGCTGCATTTACTACTGCAGCTATCAACAAGGCAATCCAGGTTTCTGCTGTTTCAAAAAACCTGCTTGCGGAACCAGAACCACTTTGTTTTAAGTGGCGCCTCGGCAATGTTTATTATACAAAAGAAGGTACCGGAAAGCCGCTCCTGCTGATTCATGATCTTGATTCAGCAGCTTCCGGGCATGAATGGAAACAGCTCATTCCACTCCTGCGTGATGAATACACGATTTACACCGTTGATCTTTTAGGATTTGGCCGTTCCGAAAAAGTAAATATGACATACACCAATTTCCTGTATGTACAAATGATTTCGGATTTTATCAAATCTGAAATCGGGCATCGGACCAGTGTAATCACCTCTGGAGAGGCAGCATCCATCCCTCTTATGGCCTGTGCAAATAACCCGGATCTGTTTGACCAGATTATGGCAATCAATCCACTCAGTCTGCTTGACTTTAGTTTCATTCCGGGCAAGACAGCCAAAATGTACAAATGTATTATAGAGCTGCCAATCATTGGTACACTGCTCTACCACATTGCAAGCAGCAAGAAAATGATTAGGGAAGAACTGGTCACGAAAAAGTTCTTCAATCCTTATTCCATAAAGTCCAGCTATGTGGATGCCTGTTACGAAGCTGCTCATCTTGGTGCTTCTCCAAAATCCACATTTGCAAGTATCCGCTGCAATTACACCAAATGTAATCTGGTAAACGCCCTGAAAAAAATTGACAACAGTATTTACCTCGTTGGCGGCACTGCTGTGGAAAATATGGAAGAACGCCTGAAGGAATACAAAGATTACAACTCTTCCATCGAGACTGTGCTCATCCCCAAAGTCAAAGAGTTGCCGCATTTGGAACAGCCGGAAAAGATCGCAGAACTCGTAAGAACATACTTCTGCTAGTGTGGAACTACTTGTAAATGTTTCACGTGAAACATCTGCTATAAATTTAATGCATCTGTTTTTTCACTGTGGAACTAAGTATCGTCATTTCAAAATGTTTCACGTGAAACATTGATTTCTATTTTATAAGCAAAGGAGAATTTTATGATTCAGTTCAACCATTTTAACTTTAACGTTTTAGATTTAAAGAAAAGCCTTGCATTTTACAAAGAAACACTGAACCTGGAGCCTGTCCGTGAAAAAGTGGCAGATGATGGTTCTTTCAAGCTGGTCTACCTTGGTGACGGAACCAGCAACTTCACACTGGAGCTGACCTGGCTGCGCGACCGCACGGAACCATACAACCTTGGAGAATGTGAATTTCATCTTGCCTTCGTGACAGACGAATACGAGAAGCTGCATGAGCAGCATAAGAAGCAGAGTGTCATCTGCTATGAAAACGAAGCCATGGGCATTTACTTCATCTCCGATCCAGACGGTTACTGGATTGAGATTGTACCAGCGGAATAAAAATTTAGCGGAAATAAATCAATAAGGTCTGAAGTTCAACGGATACTATGCAGAACCGCAGACACGGTGGAATTTTACGCTTTGTTCCCTGCGCCGCTTATTGTCAGGACTGCGTTCGAAACTCGGTGCTTCGCACCTCAGACAACTCACTCCGTCCTGACGCTATGCTCGCTCACAAAGCAAATTCCAATGTGTCTGCTCATTCTGCATAGCATCCGCTGAACTTCTGCTGTACTGGGTTTTCTACGATAATAAACAAAACAACCTGAATGATATTGATGAAGGCTGGTAATCCTTGGCTTTTAGCTTTTATCGATACATTTCTGGTTATGTTATTTATTATCATAGCATGGTCAAAAAAGTAGAAAGAAGGCAGTCCGGTATACTGTGAAGCAGAAATACGACCGCTGTGTCCGGCTCTGCAGCGACTGGTGTTTGAGGGAGGCGGACGAGTAGTCCGACTATCCGCAAACGCCTGTCAGCCTGCAGCGTCCGAACACAGTGGATCGATATTTATGCGCAGCAGTATGCCGGACTGCCTTCTTTCGGACCTTATTAATTATTCATTTAAAGTGCTATTTACTTCCCGATCGGCTCTTTCGACGGCACCCCCGCTTTTCTCGGATACTTCTTCGCTGTCTTCGCAATCTTATCGATCACCACCAGGGAGCGGTCTGCATCTGCTCCGGTTAATTCAAAGCGGATCACATCCGCAATGCTTCCTCCCAGACTCTCAATCGCCTTTGTTCCCTGTTCGAGTTCCTCATCGATTTTACCAGACTTGTACGGAATAAATGCACCGCCTACTTTCACAAACGGCAGACAATACTCAGAAAGTGTTGCCGCATTTGCTACTGCTCTGGACACACAATAATCGTACTGTTCCCGGTACTTTGCATCCCGTCCGAAATCTTCTGCTCTTCCATGAATGGTCTCCACATCCTGAAGTCCCAGCTGGCTGATCACTTCATTCAGGAATTTAATCCGCTTATTCAAGGAATCCAACAATGTAATTTTCAGATTTGGAAACGCAATTTTTAATGGAATTCCCGGGAAACCGGCGCCAGTTCCCACATCAATAGCAGAAACCTTTCTTCCATCCTGGAGCGGTACAGCCTTCACCAGCGCAAGGCTGTCAATAAAATGCTTACTCACCACTTCTTCCAGCTCCGTAATGCCGGTCAGATTCATAACTTTATTCCATTCCACCAGCAGCTCATAGTATCGGTAAAACTGCTCCATCTGCTGCTCCGACAATGTAACCCCCAGTTCCCGGGTTCCCTCTGTCATCTTATCCACAAAAATCTGCTCCATAATCCCTCCTATGTGGAATATATTTATTTAGAATGCCGCATCTGCTCCAGATGTACCAGCAATACGGAAATATCCGCCGGAGATACACCAGAAATACGGGATGCCTGTCCGATGGATGCCGGCTTGTACAGATTCAGCTTCTGTACTGCCTCACGGCGCAGGCTGTTCACTGTGCTGTATTCGAAATCCGGATCCAGTTTCTTTTTCTCCAGTTTTTTAAACTGCGCTACCTGCTGCTGCTGCCGTTTCAGGTATCCTTCATATTTAATATTTATGTTAACCTGTTCTGCGGTGTCATAAGAAAGCTCCGGCCGTTTCTCATCAATTTCAGTTAACATAAAATAATCCAGTTCTGGTCTGCGCACCAGTTCTGCCAGCGTTGCGCCCGTCTTTAACGCGGTACTTCCATGGTGCTCCAGGAAATCCTGAGTCTTCGGATTGGCTCCCACATTCGTCTTTTCCAGACGCTCTACCTCTGCCTGAATATCTTTCTCTTTCTGAAGCACTCTCGCATAAGTCTCATCGTCTACCAGGCCGATCTCATGGCCAATTCCTCTCAGACGCAGATCTGCATTATCCTGGCGCAGGAGCAGGCGGTATTCCGCTCTGGAGGTCATCATACGGTATGGCTCATGATTCTCCTTCGTTACCAGATCATCGATCAGAACGCCGATATACGCCTGGGAGCGGTCGAGGATGACCGGTTCACGTCCCAGTACCTTCATAGCTGCGTTTACGCCCGCCATAAAGCCCTGTACGGCTGCTTCCTCATAACCTGAGCTGCCGTTGAACTGGCCGCCGCTGAACAGGCCCTCAATGGCCTTAAACTCCAGGGAGAGCTTTAACTGTCTTGCATTAATACAGTCGTACTCAATCGCGTAGGCATTGCGCACAATCCGCACATGCTCCAGGCCCGGCACGGTACGGTACATAGCATACTGAACATCCTCCGGCAGAGAACTGGACATACCGCCCAGATACATCTCATTGGTATAGAGTCCTTCCGGCTCAATGAAAACCTGGTGACGGGTCTTATCCGGGAATTTCACAACCTTATCCTCAATAGACGGACAGTAACGCGGACCGGTTCCCTCAATTGCCCCGGAAAACAGCGGAGAACGGTCCAGATTATCGCGGATGATCTGGTGGGTCTTCTCATTCGTGTACGTCAGCCAGCAGGAAACCTGTTCCTTCTGTACAGACTCCGGATCCGTAGAAAAAGAGAACGGCACTACGCGCTTATCGCCGAACTGCTCTTCCATCTTGGAAAAGTCAATGCTCCGGCGGTCCACACGCGCCGGTGTTCCGGTCTTAAAACGGAACATCTCAATTCCATTTGCAATCAGCGAATCCGTCAGATGATTTGCCGGCTGCAGCCCATTCGGGCCGGTTGCGTTGCTCACATCTCCGTAAATGCAGCGCGCCTTCAGGTAAGTTCCAGTTGCCAGCACGACCGCCTTCGCATGGTAGACAGCACCAGAATACGTTTTTACACCTGTGATCTTATGGTCTTCCACAATGATCTCTGATACCTCCGCCTGACGGATGGTCAGATGGTCTGTATTTTCCATCGTACGGCGCATCTGACGGCTATAGTCCTGCTTGTCTGCCTGCGCACGCAGGGAATGGACTGCAGGTCCCTTCGACTCATTCAGCATCTTAGACTGAATGAAGGTCTTATCAATGTTTTTTCCCATCTCGCCGCCAAGCGCATCCAGCTCCCGGACGAGATGACCCTTAGAGCTTCCGCCGACATTCGGGTTGCACGGCATGAGGGCAATGCTGTCGACACTCACGGTAAACACAATGGTTTCCAGTCCCAGTCTTGCACAGGCCAGTGCTGCCTCGCATCCGGCGTGTCCGGCACCAACCACTACAACATCATATGATTCTTCTAAATATGGCATAATTCTTTATTCCTTCCAGCTTTGTTACCCATTTATTTTCCCATACAGAATTTTCCAAAGATCTCATTTACCAGATCATCTTCCACGGCCTCTCCGATGATCGTTCCAAGCTGCTCATACGCGTCCATCAGGTCGATCGTGAGGAAATCTTCCGGCATCTGGTTCTCGATGCTCTGCTTTACCATATAGAGGCTGTTCAGAGCATTCTGCAGCGCCGTCTTATGGCGCACATTGGTGATCAGGATTTCATCGTTAAAATCGATGGTTCCTTTATAAAACAGATTCTGGATCGTTTTCTCCAGTTTGTCAATACCGGTCTCCTCTTTTGCGGAAATGGAGATCACTGTCTTTCCTGTCTTCTCCTGTAAAAGCTCTTCGGTAATCACGGTTTCCAGATCCGTCTTATTCAGCAGAACCACCGCCTTACGGTCACGGATCAGCTCCATGATCTGCGCGTCATTTTCATCGAGCTCCCTGGAGCCATCCACAACATAAATAATCAGGTCTGCCTCATCTGCCGCCAGCTTTGCCCTGGTCACACCGATCTGTTCCACCACATCATCGGTCTCACGGATTCCGGCAGTGTCAATGATATTCAGGCTGATGCCGTGCATGCGGATATGTTCTTCCAGCGTGTCTCTGGTCGTTCCGGCAATATCCGTTACAATAGCACGCTCTTCTCCCAGAAGTACATTCATTAAAGAAGATTTTCCCGCATTCGGCTTTCCAAGGATAACCGTACGGATTCCTTCTGAAACCACCCGGCCGCTATCTGCGGAATGTACCAGCTTTCCAATCTCCGCTGTCATCGCATCCAGCTTTCCGGACAATTCTTCTTCATAGCCATCCAGGGAAATATGCTCTGGATCATCCAGAGCCGATTCAATAAACGCAATTTGATACAGGATACGCTCCCGCAAATCCTTCACCTTCTTTGACACGGAACCCTTTAACTGACTCACAGAACTCTTTACGGCATAATCGTTCTGCGCATTGATCACATCGATTACGGCTTCTGCCTGGGACAGATCAATTCGTCCATTTAAAAATGCGCGTTTCGTAAATTCCCCGGGCTCTGCCGGTCTCGCTCCATACCGGATCACTGTTTCCAGTATTTTTTTCATGACCAGGACACCGCCATGACAGTCGATCTCCACGGTATCCTCTGCTGTATAGCTGTGCGGCCCTCGCATCAGCATCACTAAAACCTCATCCAGCACATTCTCTCCGTCCCGGATCACACCATAGTAGATCCGATGAGATGGTGCTGTATTCAGATCAAAATTTTCTCTTTTACTCTCAAAAATCCTGCTTACAATGGAGACCGCCTGGTCTCCACTCACCCGGATGATTCCAATTCCGGAACTGCTCATGGCCGTTGCAATGGCCGCGATCGTATCTGAACTTCTGTCTTTCAGCATGTTATCCCTCTAATTTCAATAAACAGCAAAAACGGGGCTGTCGCAAAATTGTCTCCGACACGTTCCCATATCGTTGTTCGCTTGCTCTCACTTACACATGTTCGCCTGTGTCGGATTTCATCCGTCACATTCGCACATGCGTGTTCGAGATGCGTACAACCTGATATGTGGAACGTTCTGGATCCAATTTCGCGACAGTCCCGTTCTGATGCACTTTTATTACGTTACGCCTCAGTCTCCGGAGCTGCTGCCTTCTTCTCTGCAGCCTGCTCTGTCTTTGGAGCTGTATTCTCTGCGTTTCTTCCTCTTCCGCGGTTATCGCGGCGGGAACCATAACGCTCTCTTTTTCCATTGCTGCCTGCTGCTTCCTTCTTTAAGGAAATCACAACATGACGGAACGGATCTTCTCCCTCACTTCTTGTCATAACATATTTGTCGTTCTGAAGCGCGGAATGGATGATTCTTCTCTCATACGGATTCATCGGCTCTAAGGATACCGGATGTTTGGTCCGCTTTACCTTATAAGAAATGTTCTTCGCAAGAGTTTCCAGAGTCTCTTTTCTTCTCTCGCGGTAATTCTCCGTATCAAGTTTTACTCTTAAGTAGCCTTCTGTTTCCTTGTTTACCACAAGGCTTACCAGGTACTGTAAGGAATCCAGAGTCTGTCCGCGTTTTCCGATGAGGATGCCCATATCGTCACCCTCCATGGAAACCAGAAGTTCCCGGTCGCTGGCATTGTATACAGTCTCAATGGAAACCTGCATTCCCATTGCGCCGAATACCTGCTCCAGAAATTCCTTTGCGGCCTTCTTCACAGCTTCCTCGTTGATCTTAGAAACCTTCTTCGACGCATCCTCAGCAGCAGGTTCTTCCTGCATTGCCGGTACACGCTTCACAACATCACGTTTTTCCGGTGCTTCTTTTCGCACCGGTCTGCCGGACGTTCTGTCCTGCGCGGATGCTTTTTCAGCCTGGAATGATGCCTTCGGTGCCTCTGCCCGTTTTGCCTCTGCAGGCTTCACGGATTCGGCTGCTTTTCTGGCCTCTTCCACTTTCTTTGCTTCTTCTGCCTTTTTGGCTTCCGCAGCTTTTTTCTCTTCCAGCTTTTTCTTCTCAGCCAGTTCCTTCTCATCCGCCTCGCTCATAACGTGCGCACGGATGATACAGGGTTTCTTACCAAAGATGCCAAGCAGACCAGCGCTCTCTTTCTGTACAACTTCATACTGAAGATGCTCACTGGTCGTCTGCAGTTCAATCAATGCTTTTGTGATTGCCTCGTCCAATGTACTGGCAGAGATTGTAATCTTCCCATCCATGGTGTTACCCCCTTACTTATTATTGTGTTTTTCATTATATCTGGCTACCATATTTGCCTTGGATGCCAGACTGCCCGGCTTCGCGTCCTTATTATAATAGCTATTGGACTGCTCTACCTGCTTTTTGGTCTTCTCAATCTTCTCGGTGCGCTCTGCCTCTTCACGCTCTGCAACAGCCTGCATATGCTTTAAGCTTGCAGTTGCGTTCTGGTTTACCTTCTGAGGCGGAAGACCCTGTTTTGCGCGTTTCTTGTTTGCCTTCTCCACATTTCTGCGAATCAGCTCGTCCATATCTACCTTATTCAGGTAAGAGTTTACGATCAGCTGCTGCAGTAACTGGAAGGTACTGCTGGCTACCCAGTAGATACCAATTGCTGCCGGGAAGGTAAAGCAGAAAAATACAGACATGAGCGGCATGGTAACGTTCATGCTCTGCATCATCTGGGAACTCATATCTTCCTCGCTGTTTGCTTTCTTCGGCTGTGTTGCCATCATCAGCTTGGTGCTCGCGTACTGGGTCAGGCCTGCCAGGATCGGGATCAGCCATGCCAGGTTCGGCACAAAGCTTCCGTTAAACGGATTGGATGCCAGATTGATGCCAAGGAAAGTATTCATCTTTTCGATGGTAGCTGCATTGCTGGAAATCACATCTGCCGCATTCGGGAATGCCTGAGCCAGGTCGCCCCACTGCGCCGGATTCAGCTTGTAGAGAATATCTACCATCTTGTTTGCCAGAGCCTCACCGCTCACACCGGTCAGATCTCCGATCGGGTTGACACCTGTTAAAGAAATATTGTGGTCTGTCGCAAACTGAAGCAGATTCGCTGCAGCGCCTTCGGTCAGGCCAGACGCGGAAGTGCTTCCGGTCAGTGCATAAACCACATTCAGAAAATGTTCCTTTACCGGCATTACATAAGCCGGAATGCAATAGATCACGCGGTACAGCGCGAACAGGATCGGCATCTGGATCACGAGCTGGAGACATCCTCCAGTCATGGATGTGCCGTATTTTTCATAGACAGCTTTTGTCTCCACGTTCATTTTCATCATGGAGTCATTATCTGTCTTACCCTTGTACTTTGCCTGGATGGCCTGAAGCTCAGGCTGCATAACTGCCATCAGCTTGGACGCCTTCTGCTGCTTGATCGTCATTGGGAACATCAGTACTTTCACAACCAGGGTAAATAAAATAATGGATAAACCGATATTCAGCACACCAAAAGAATTGGTGAACGTAACCAGTATATTCAGAATCCATCCCAGGATCTGGGAAATCGGACCAAGGATCGCCCCATGAACCTTTGTTAATACTAAATAGTCCACTCTGTTACCTCCTCATGTGTTACGGAACTGGATCATAACCGCCTTCTGCCCATGGATGACACCGGAGTATCCTCTTCACGGACAACCATAAACCTTTCACCACGCCGTACCTGGTAAGTGCCTCAATGGCGTATTGGGAGCACGTAGGCGTGTAAATACAGTGAGTTCTTACTTTTAACGGGGACAAAAAAATCTGATACCCGCGAATCATTAATATAAGAAGATTTCTGATCAATCCTGCAATTCTGCCAATCATATTCTCACTTCGATTCTCTTATAATGTTATGCAGTCCGCACAGGTGCATAAATGCACGCTCAATTGTTTTATAATCTGAGTCTTTCGCGGCAGCGCGCGCTACCACAACGATGTCTAATCCTTCTTCCAATGTGTTCCTGTTCAGCCGGAAACTCTCCCGCACCAGTCGGGCCAGATGATGTCTCACCACACTGTTTCCCACTTTCTTGCTGACAGATATGCCGATCCGGGATCCACCCTGACCGGTCTTCCTTACATACATCACCAACTGTCTGTTGGCATAAGACTTCGCAGTGCGGTAAACCGCCTGGAAATCTGAGTTTTTCTTAATGCTCGGAAATCGTTTCATCTTTCACTACCACCATACTGATACTTGTTTACCTGGTTCCACTTTATTCCGAGAACCCGAAAAACGCGTCATTGACGCGTTTTTCGGCATACCTGGTAATACATAATACAAAAGGCCACAATTTCTTGTGACCTTCATTCATTAAGCGGATAATTTCGCTCTACCTTTTGCTCTTCTTGCAGCTAATACTTTTCTTCCACCTGGAGTACTCATTCTAGCTCTGAAGCCATGAACTTTGGATCTCTGTCTGTTCTTCGGCTGGAAAGTCATCTTCATGTTGCGGCACCTCCTTCTTTACATCGCTTATTTGATTGAACACATTACGACTATTTTAATTAAACATCTTCTCAATTATATAGAAAACATGCGGGTTCGTCAAGCCTTTTCTTAAAAAAGAATCCGTGGAAAATCCACAGAAAATCAGGCGTTGCCGGACACTGCCCACATACCAGGTGTTGATATTGTGAATAACTTATCCACAAGTTGTGGATAAGTCTGTTGATAATTTTCACAAAACGGCGAAGATTTTTCGGTTTTCATTGAAAAACAGCGGTTTTTGGTATACAATGTTTCTAGATTGGGTGCTCTCGCATATCCACAAACAGGTCCATTTTTTTCCACATTGATTGTGGATAGAATACCGTTCTGTCCAGTGGATATACCATTGTATATAGATAAAACAGGAGACAGAAAGAATGTTAGAAACACTGAAAGAAAAATGGAACGATATACTGAAATATTTAAAAGAAGAATACGAGATCTCCGATGTCTCCTTTGATACCTGGCTTCTTCCATTAGAGGTCTACGCTCTGGAGCAGCCTGGAAATACCGTAAAGATCATCGTTCCGGACGCCAATTTTCTTGGATATATTAAGAAGAAATACAGTACCATGCTGATGGTATCCATCGCAGAAGTCACCGGCATCAAATGCGACACGATCCAGTTTCTTGTAGAGGAAGATGTTGTCCCGGAACCGGCTTCCGGAGGCCAGCTCATTCAGAATACGGCAAATACCGTAAGCCCGGCTACTTTACAGAACGCAAACCTGAATCCGAAATATACCTTCGATACGTTCGTAGTCGGAGCCAACAACAACCTGGCACACGCCGCATCCCTGGCAGTTGCCGAATCCCCGGGAGAAATTTACAACCCGCTGTTTATCTACGGCGGTGTAGGTCTTGGCAAAACACATCTGATGCATTCCATTGCGAACTTTATCTTAAAAAACAACCCGAAAGCCAAGATTCTTTACGTTACTTCCGAGAAGTTTACCAACGAGCTGATCGATGCGATCCGTAATAAAAACAACATTTCCACCACGGAATTCCGCGAAAAATACCGCAATAACGATGTACTCCTGATCGACGATATTCAGTTCATCATCGGTAAGGAAAGTACGCAGGAAGAATTTTTCCACACATTCAATGCGCTTCACGAAGCCAAAAAACAGATCATCATCTCCTCCGATAAACCGCCGAAAGAGATTGAGACATTAGAAGAACGGCTGCGTTCCCGCTTTGAATGGGGTCTGACCGTGGATATTCAGTCCCCGGATTACGAAACCCGAATGGCGATCCTCCGCAAAAAAGAGGAAATGGAAGGTTACAATATCGATAACGAAGTAATCAAATACATCGCCACCAACATCAAGTCCAATATCCGTGAGCTGGAAGGTGCCCTGACCAAAATCGTTGCCCTTTCCAAGCTGGAAAAAAATCGTGAGATCGACATTGAACTGGCTGAAAAAGCACTGAAAGACATCATTGCGCCGGGTGATAAACAGGAAGTCACCCCGGAATTTATCATCCAGATCGTTGCCGATCATTTTAACCTTACTCCGCTTGATATCATGTCGGCCAAGCGCAGCAAAGAGATCGTTTATCCGCGCCAGATCGTCATGTATCTGTGCCGCACCATGACAGACACCGGTCTGCAGAATATCGGTAAGGCCTTAGGCGGCCGCGACCACACCACCATTCTGCACGGTATCAAAACCATCAGCGCTGATCTGGAAAAGAATCCATCTCTCCAGAACACCATTGATATTCTAAAGAAAAAAATTAGTCCTCAGTAGTATTTGGTTGACATAAAACGTGTGGCATCCGCATTTTCCTGTTATTCACATTTTTCTGTGGATAACGCGTGGATTGCATGTGGGTACCCTGTGAATAATTATCAGCCTGATTTTCTTCCATTTTGCCCTTGTGGATAACCTCCCAGTATTCCAAAGGATTCAGAGGAGTTTTCAACAGTCTTATTCACGCCCCAAAAGCCTTTTATTTTCAGGGCGCACAGGACTTTTACACAAATCCACATCCCCTACTACGATTACGACGAAATTTTATTATATATATCTTTATAAAGACTTTGAACCGACAGAAAGGAAGTTATCAACATGAAGCTCGAATTCAAGAAAGACATTCTTTTAAATGGAATCAACATTGTATCCAAAGCAATCCCTTCCAGAACGACCATGTCCATTCTCGAATGTGTTCTGATTGATGCCAATTCCGGTGAAATTAAACTGACTGGTAATGACATGGAACTCGGAATTGAAACAAAAGTAGAAGGTTCTATTCTGGAGCACGGCAAAATTGCACTGGAAGCAAAACTTTTTTACGAAATTATCAGAAAACTTCCGGATGGTGAGACCCCGGTTGTGATTACTTCGGATGATCGTTTTAATACGGTGATTGAATGCGAAAATGCTGTATTCAATATACAAGGCCGCGATGGTGAGGAATTTTCCTATCTTCCGTATATTGAGCGCGACCAGCATATCAGCCTGACTCAGTTCACCCTAAAAGAGGCGATCCGCCAGACCATTTTTTCCATCTCTCCGAATGACAGCAACAAGATGATGGCGGGTGAACTCCTGGAAGTAAAAGATGATTTTCTCAAGGTGGTTTCCCTGGACGGACACCGGATCTCTATCCGGAACATCCAGCTGAAAGAACATTATGATAACCATAAGGTTATAGTTCCTGGAAAAACTCTCTCCGAGATCAGCAAGATCCTGAACGGCGATAACGAGAAGGAAGTTTTGATTTATTTCAGCAAAAACCACATTTTGTTCGAGTTTGATGATACGGTTGTGGTTTCCCGCCTGATCGATGGTGAGTATTTCAAGATTGACCACATGCTTTCCAGCGATTATGAGACCCGTGTAAAATTAAATAAGAGAGATTTCATGGACAATATCGACCGTGCCATGATCCTGATCCGCGACAGCGACCGCAAGCCGATCATCATGAATGTAGAAGATAATAATGTAAACATGAAGGTAAAATCTGCTTTTGGCTCCATGAATGCCAATGTACCGGCACACAAATCCGGAAAAGACATCATGATTGCGTTTAACCCGAAGTTTTTACTGGATGCGCTTCGTGTTATCGATGATGAAGATGTGGAGCTTTACATGATGAACCCGAAGTCCCCGTGCTTCATCAAAGACGAGGAAGGAACCTATATTTATCTCATTCTGCCGGTAAACTTCATCAACGAAGCATAACCAGAATGTTTAGAAAGGAAAATTATGGAAACCATTAAACTGAGAGACGAATATATCAAACTTGGCCAGGCTTTGAAGGCAGCAGGCTTATGTGAATCCGGAGTTGATGCAAAATATGCCATCGAGGACGGTCTTGTAAAAGTAAACGGAAATGTAGAATATCAGCGCGGCAAAAAACTCCGTGCCGGTGATGAAGTAACCTATCAGGGAGAGACGATCCGGATCGAATTATGATAATAGAGTCTATTGAACTGCAGAATTACCGGAATTACGACCAATTACATATGGAGTTCAGCCCGGGTACCAATATCCTTTACGGGAACAATGCCCAGGGAAAGACCAATATTTTAGAGGCGGTTTATGTCTGCTGCACCACGAAATCCCATCGGGGCAGCAAAGACCGGGAGATGATCCGATTTCAAAGTGATGAATCCCACATCAAACTCACCGTGCGCAAGCGTGATGTGCCATACCGCATTGATATGCACTTAAAAAAGAATAAGGCAAAAGGCGTGGCAATCAACGGGATCCCGATCCGCAGGGCCAGCGAACTGTTTGGCATTGTGAATGTGGTGTTTTTTTCGCCGGAGGACTTAAACCTGATTAAAAATGGACCGGCGGACCGGCGCAAGTTTATCGATTTGGAACTCTGCCAATTAAATAAACTCTATGTACATTCGCTGGTGTCCTATAACCGGGTTCTGCAGCAGCGCAACAAGCTGCTCAAGGAACTGTTTTTTCATCCGGAATATGAAGAGACTCTGGATGTATGGGATATGCAGCTGGTACAGTATGGAAAAGAGGTCATCCGGTTCCGGGAGGAATTTATCGGGCAGCTCAATGAACTGATCTGTGAGATCCACCAGAAACTATCCGGTGGAAAGGAAACACTGAAAATTGTGTACGATCCCAATTCCAGCGCAGAAGAACTGGAGGCCGGTATTGCAAAAAGCCGCAGCCAGGATGTAAAACAAAAAACGACCCTTGTGGGGCCGCACCGCGATGACATTGGATTTTATATCGGTGATATTGATATCCGGAAATTTGGTTCCCAGGGCCAGCAGCGCACCGCGGCGCTTTCCTTAAAGCTTGCGGAGATCGAGCTGGTAAAGAAGCTGGTGCGCGATTATCCGATCCTGCTTCTGGATGACGTGCTTTCGGAGCTGGACGGGGAGCGGCAGAACCATCTGCTGTCGGCGATCGACCATATTCAGACCATGATCACCTGTACGGGGCTGGAAGATTTTGTAAACAATCGTTTTCAGATGGATAAGCTGTTTCGTGTCGTAAACGGAACGGTGACCAGCGAAAACTGACGATATATTTTTATTTTTTGACTAGGAGGAAATAACATGAGTGCAGAATACGGAGCAGACCAGATTCAGATTCTGGAAGGGCTGG
>CAKRRJ010000043.1 GCA_934394615.1 uncultured Lachnospiraceae bacterium | reverse complement strand
ATGAAGCAGTAAGTAGAGTTCGTGAGAACCTATATTATCTCGATGTGCGTGTATTTACACACATTTTGAGTGGCAGAATGTGCAATGGACAGAATTGAGGAGATCCGTAAGAAAATCGGAGTGTGTGACGATATCATCATCAAGCAGCTTGTTGACCGTATGGAGTGTATCCAGGAGATCATCGCTTACAAAAAGCAGAATGGTATTCCGATCCTGCAGCCGGAACAGGAGAAAAAGCAGGAAGACAACTTAAAACAGAAGCTGGGCGACAACGCGTTTGAGGAAGAGATCTTAAACATCTTCAAGTACATTGTAAAGAACAGCCGTAAGATCCAGGCGAAGGCACTGTTCGATTACAACATTTTCCTGATCGGTTTCATGGGAGCGGGAAAGAGCACGGTTGCAAAAGAACTGAAGCGCCAGCTCGAGATGAACTATGTGGAGATGGACCAGCTTATTGTGGAGAAGCAGGGCATGTCCATTTCCGAGATCTTCGCGGAGTACGGCGAGGTATACTTCCGCAACCTTGAGAGCAACACCCTCATTGAGCTTCAGAAGCGCAAACAGACGATCGTATCCTGCGGCGGAGGCGTGGTTGTCCGTGAGGATAACAAGGACCACATGAGAAAGCACGGAAGAGTCGTGCTTTTGACCGCGACTCCGGAGACGGTTTACAATCGCGTAAAAGACAGCACAGAGCGCCCGATCTTAAATGACAACATGAACGTGGAGTTCATCGCGAATCTTCAGGAGAAGAGACGGGCTATGTACGAGACCGCAGCCGATGTGGTAGTTCCGACGGATGGAAAGACTCCGGAAGAAATCTGCCGCGAGATTGTGGAGAAACTGACTCAGTTAGATATCGCAGCCAGCGCGGTGCAGGCATAAAAGGTATTTGCCGGCGAAGGATGGCAATACAGCACAAGGAAGAGCGCATGGAAGGAACCAGCCTAAAAAAGTTCCTTTCCCGCGTTCTTTTTTTGTTTTACAGGAAATTGTGCTGTATGAAACAGGCAGTCACGAAGATAAGGAACGGGATCTAATACAAGTTTTGAAAAAAACAGCATAGTTGTGTGCAGAACCAGCAAAAGTGAGGACAAAATACCATCGGAAAAGGGGAAAAACGCCGGAAACTGAGGATGGCAACTTGACTTATTATAATATATGTTATATGCTGAAACTACATACAGCGATGAGAAGGAGAGGGAAAATCGTGAATAAATTATCCAGCAGTCCACTGTATGAGCAGGTCTTTGAACAGATCAAAAATGCGGTACGGAATGGAACTTACAGGAAGGGAGATCTTCTTCCGAGTGAAAAAGAGCTGATGGAGCTGATGGGGGTAAGCCGCGTGACTGTGCGGCAGGCACTAAAAATGCTGAGCGACAGCGGTATCATCGTGACGCGAAAGGGGAAAGGAAGCATTGTCGCGGTTGACTGGAAAGGCCTTCTGGATCCGGGCGAGCTTCGCAACCAGGCAGAGGAGTACTGGAGTCAGTTTGAAAATTCCACCAGGGCAAGACGCGTGATCGAGCCGGCCATTGCCAGACAGGCGGCACTCATGGCAACAGAAGAAGACATCAAACGCCTGGAGTACGCGTTTGAGCACGACAGTGAGACGGCAGAAGACAGTGAGGACCGCGCCTATATCGCAAATGGAAGCGGCCTGCAGTCGTTTCACGCCTGTCTCTGGGATATCCTGAAAAACCCGCTCATGGAACAGATCTGGGATACTACGATCCCGCCGTCCAACGCCATCACAGCGCTTCCGCTCATTGTGCCGGTCCGGCAGGAAAGTTATAAAGAAATCATCCGGGAGCAGCACAGGAATATTCTGGAGGCAGTAAAAAAACACGACGCGGAGTACGCATATTTTTATATGCTGCAGCACTGTGACTGGATCTATCAGACATACAAACAGTATTTTGAAGAATTTTGCCGTTAGCGCTGCGGAAAAGAAGATGGTGTGGCGCTGCGGATACAGAATATGGAGGTACGGAGATGAAATATGATTTTGACAAAGTATGGGACCGTGTGGGAACCGATTCCATCAAATGGGAACGACAGTTTAAATTTGGCACGCCGACCGGGCTGCTTCCATTCTGGATCGCCGATACCGATTTCGCGACGCTTCCGGACGCGGTTACTGCCATAAAAGAGCGCCTGGACCATCCGCTGTTCGGATATACTTCCACCGGAAAGAAGACCACAGAAACCGTGCGCGCATGGTATCAACGCCGTCATGGACTGGATCTGCCGGTCGAGGCGTTTCTGCCGTCCGGCGGCGTGGTAACTTCCATCTGGTTCTCCATTCGCGGATTCACCAATCCGGGCGATGAGGTTCTGGTATTTACTCCGGTTTACGATCCGTTCTTTGTCACGATCCGCACACAGGACCGCAAAGAGGTAGACTGCCCGCTTGTCTATAAAGACGGACGCTATGAGATCGACTGGGAGGACTTTGAGAAGAAGCTCGCCGGCGGCGTAAAGGCCATGATCTTCTGCAACCCGCATAATCCGGTGGGCCGTGTCTGGACAAGAGAAGAAGTAGAGCGGGTTGTACAGCTTTGCAAAAAATATTCTGTATGGCTGTTCTCCGACGAGATCCATGGTGATGTAGTTCTGTATGGAAATCAGTATACTTCCGCTGCATGTTTCGCGGATGAGTAC
This sequence comes from uncultured Lachnospiraceae bacterium, assembly GCA_934394615.1. Classification (GTDB taxonomy): domain Bacteria; phylum Bacillota; class Clostridia; order Lachnospirales; family Lachnospiraceae; genus Brotaphodocola. The sequence goes on along the minus strand of CAKRRJ010000043.1, from coordinate 17,326 downwards.
GATAAGATCATTGCTTACACGGCAATCAGCAAGACCTTCAACATGGCAGGACTGGAATCTTCCTGCAGCATCATTCCGAATCCGGAATACAAGAAAAAACAGTCCGATACACTTCGGGAAGCATGGCTTATGAGTCCGAACTGCCTTTCCAACGCGGCTGTGGAGGCCTGCTACACTTATGGAGATGAGTGGGTGGATGAGCAGAATATTTACCTTACGGAGACGGCGGACTTTATCATCCGGTATCTGGCAGAGCATGCGCCGGAGATCAAACCGGTAAAACCGGAGGGAACCTACCTGATGTGGCTGGACTGCAGCGCGCTCGGCATGCATTCCGATGAGATCCAGAAATGTCTGGCAGAGCATTATGGAATTGCTGTGGGCGGCGGCGCGGCTTACGGAAGCGGCGGGGAGAACTTCCTGCGCTTCAACTTCGGATGCCCGAGAACACTGGTGGAGCAGGGCATGGAAAAACTGGCACAGTTTGTGGCAGATCACAGAAAAAAATAACAGGCAGGGAAAGGAGACAGAAGTATGAGATATGCTGTGGTAGGCTTTGGAACAGCCGGTTACCATGCGGTAAAAACCATCCGTGAATACGATGCGGATGGGGAGATCGATGTATACAGCAATACGGAGCGGGCTCCCTATAATCCCATGCTGACAACGTATTACGCATTCGGAAAGCTGGAGTTTGACGGATTGTTTCCGTTTGGCGATCTGGAGACGATTCAGAAAGAAATTTCGTTCAAGCTGAGAAAAGAAACCGTAAAAAAGGTTCATGCGCAGGAACATACAGTGGAGACGGAAAACGGAATGGAGACCTACGACCGTATCCTCATCTCAACCGGCGCAAGGGCGTTTGCGCCGCCGGTAAAAGGGCTGGAACCGGAGGACGCATTTCTCATGCGTACCGTGGAGGATTCCATCCGCTTTAAGGAACGGTTAAAAAGACAGGATGTAAAACACGCGGTTGTGATCGGCGCGTCCATGGCAGGCATTAAGGTGGTTGAAGTCTTACATAAATTCGGTATTGAGACCTGGCTTCTGGATCTTGCAAAGAACATCTTCCCGCTGGCAGCCTATCCGGAAGTTTCCGCGGAGATCGAAAAACGCGTGAAAGCACAGGGCGTGCACCTGAAATTCGGCGCGACCATCGACCACATGGAAGTGGAAGACGGGCAGAAGACCGCGGTGCTGACTGATGGAAGCCGTGTTCCGGTGGATATCGTGGGACTCTGCATCGGAACCCGCGCCATTACGGAGACGGTGCAGGATGAGGTGGCAATCGGACGCGGCATCATCGTGGATGACCACATGCGGACTTCGGTTCCGGGTGTGTATGCTGCGGGTGACTGCTGTGAGGGCAATAACATTGAGAGCGGGCAGAACCAGATCATCGGCCTGTGGGCGAACGCGAATCACCAGGGCGAGACGGCAGGTGCCAACATGGCAGGACAGGATGCTGCTTATAAAGGAAACATCCTTCACAACATCACCCATTTCATGAATATGGATTTTATCGGTTTTGGCGACAACCGCCTGACCGGCGAAGTGCTGGAGTATGGCAGCCTTGAAGGCAGCCTGTATGTGCGGCTGGTTCTGGACGGAAAACGCATTGTTGGCGCGAATATTCTGGATAATTACCGCATCAGCGGCATTATCAAAAACTACATGCTCCGCCTGTTTGCCGGAGAAGAGTTTACGCTTCCGGATTATCAGCGGGCCATGCTTGTGAAGGCGGGGCTGTCGGAAACGTTTATTGATGAGATCGAGGAGAGATTGCATGGATAGTTTAGAAGCTTTGATCAAGGCGAAGATCCCATGTCCGGAGACCGGGATCAAAGTCTGCCATACGGTCTGCGCCATCTGCAGTCCGGCAAACAACTGCGGCGTGAATGCCTATGTAAAAGATGGAAAGATGATAAAGCTGGAAGGCATGGATGAGCATCCGGCAAGCAGGGGCCGTCTGTGTGTCAAAGGTCTCTCCGGCCGTCAGTTCGCGTACCGGGAGGACCGCATCCTCACTCCGCTTCGGCGTACCGGAGAGCGCGGCGAGGGAAAGTTTGAGCCGATCACCTGGGAGGAGGCGTACCATGAGATTGCTTCCCGCTTAAACGGCATCAAGGCAGAGTACGGCGCCGATGCCGTGGCATTTTTCGGGGGATACAACAAATGGTACCGCCCGTGGCTGCGCCGTCTGGCACACTCCTTTGGAACCATGAACTATGGAACAGAGTCCAGTACCTGCATGACGGCAGGCTGGATGGCGTGGAAGATCGCGGCAGGCCAGCTGGCAAGGCCGGACATGGCACATGCGGATCTGTATCTGGGTTTTGCGTTAAACCCTTATTTTTCCGGTCATTCCAAAGCTGCTGCCATGGAAAAGCGCCGTGCGGCAGGCATGAAGGTCATCATCATCGATCCGAAGATCACCCCTGCGGTGGAACGCCTCTGTGATCTCTATCTGCGTCCGTATCCGGGCACCGATGGCGCGCTGGCACTCTGTATGGGAAACATTTTAATTGAGAATGAATGGATCGATCAGGAATATATCGACAAATACGTTCACGGATTTGCGGAATATAAGGAATATGTAAAGCAGTTTAACAGCACAAACATTGAGGCGCTGACTGGTGTTCCGTATGAGAAAGTGCTGGAAGCGTGCCGCATGATCCATGAGAGCCATTCCATGTGCATCAACGAAAACAGTGCGCCGATCCCGCATCACCGGAACGGGCTTCAGAACTACCGCGCCATTATGGCGCTGTCCGCGCTGACCGGAAACTTCGACCGTGCGGGCGGCCAGATGCCGGGACATCACAGCTTTACCCACCAGATGGCAGGGTTTGTGACGCGCGATGAGGAGTTCTCGGAGGAGATTATTCCGAAAGACGCGAAGCTTCCGGTCGGTGCGGAAAAATTCCCACTGTGGTATTATACCGAGCGGGAGATGCAGTGTGTAGACCTGGCAAGGCAGATCATGGAAGGAACACCGTATCCGGTGAAAGCGCTGTTTGCCATGGGCATGAACTACCGCATGCTGCCGAACGACAAATATGTGCGCGAGGCACTTCTGAACCTGGATTTCTTTGTGGATACGGATCTGTTTATGACCGATACCGCGATGCTGGCGGATATTGTGCTTCCGGTCTGTACCTCCTATGAGCGTGGGGAGCTGGAAACCTATCCGGGCTGCTACGCATGGTACACCCGGCCGGCCATCAACCGCGTAGGCGAGAGCAAGTCCGATGCCGAGATCATCTGCGACCTGGCAAAAGAGCTGCAGCTTGGCGATGCCGAGCTTGAGGCTGGTTACGAGAAGAATCTGGAATATATGCTGCAGGATCTGGACATTACGGTGGAGGAGTTAAAGGCAAGCGAGCTGCCGGTTAAGATCCCGAATGTTCCGAAGGCAGCGCCGGGCGAACGCCTGGAGAAGGGGCTGAATACCCCGACCGGAAAGTTTGAGCTCTATTCCGAACTGATCGCGTTGCACCCGGAGTGGCATCTGGATCCGCTTCCGACTTACCGTGAGCCGCTTGATGACGCGGATCCGGAACTTTACCCGTACCGCTTATGTTCCGGCGGACGTATCCCGAACGCGATCCATTCCCGCCTGCACAAGGTAAAATGGGCGCGGAGCCTGCGCCCGGACCCGACGGCGGAACTGTCGGTGGAGGATGCGGCAGAACTGGGTGTAAAGGAAGGCGATGATCTGGAACTCTTTACCGAGCGCGGATGCATCTGCGTGAAGGCAAAACCGACACACAAGGTGCCGAAGTCGGTAGTATTTTTCTATCACGGTTATTCTGAGGCAGATGTCAACTCCCTGATGTCCGGAACCCATGTGGATCCGTACTCCGGATTCCCGGCATACAATGCTACCCGCTGCGGTATGAGAAAGAAGGTGCAGGCATGAAAAAATACGCGATCGATCTGGATATGAGCAAGTGCGTGGCGTGCGGTGCCTGCGCAGTTGCCTGCATGGATCAGAATGACTTTGAGGTAAAGGAAGGCCAGCGTCCGTACCGGAATGTGTTTGACCTGGAGCTGGACAAAAAGGACCAGGTGAGTTATCACCGCCTGTCTCTGGCCTGCATGCATTGTTCAGACGCGCCCTGTATTACGGGCTGTCCGAGTGCCTGCTTACGAAAGGATCCGGAGACGAACTTTACTGTTTACGATACCAAAAACTGCATTGGCTGCCACAGCTGCGCCATGGCGTGTCCGTACGGCATTCCTTCGTTTGGCGAGAATGGAAAGATGATCAAATGTGACGGCTGTTATGTGCGGGTGCACAACGGAATGCTTCCGGCCTGTGTGAAGGCGTGCCCGTTCGGGGCGCTGAAACTGGTTGACACCGAGGCACCGGAGGAAGAGCAGATTCCGAGAGAGCATTCCCTGAGAATGACGAGTATGGGTATGCTCAAATCCCAGGTATAAAGCCTGGAGCAGGAACGCAGGTAACTGTGAGGAAACGGAACAGTTACGAATGCAGCGTAAATAACACAGAATAAGGAGGACATAACAATGGAAGTAAAACCATGGACTTATGAGGAATATCCGGGACTGACCGAAGAGGTGGAGGGAGCAGTGCATATCCCGACCACCGGAGATGAGCCAGGCGTTTACCACTGGCATGACATCCCATATGCGGAAGTAGATGGCCATAAGCTGGTGCTTCAGATCCTGGAGCCGTACACCAGAAATGAGCCGGAGAAGCTGCATCCGTGTTTTGTCTTTGTGCAGGGATCTGCATGGAGAGAGCAGGATGTGTATAAGAGCTGCCCGCATTATGCGAGACTGGCTGCCCGCGGCTATGTGGTTGCCGTGGTACAGTACCGCCATTCCGGAATTGCGCATTTTCCGGCACCGATCCAGGATGCGCGAAATGCAGTCCGCTTCATGCGCCTGCATGCGGCAGACTATCATCTGGATGGAAAGAACTTCTTCCTGGGCGGATGTTCCTCAGGCGGACATACCGCAGTGTTTGCGGCACTGGCAGATCAGGAGCCGTGGCTGGATGCTTCCGTTTACCCGGGCGTATCTGCTGATGTTATGGGAATCCTGGACTACTACGGCGCAGTCAGCATGAGCGAGATGGATGATTATCCGGATACCATGGAGCATCATCTGGAGACCAGCCCGGAGGGCATGGAAGTCGGCGCAAACTTAAGAGAGCATCCGGAGCTTGCGGCAAAGGCAACGGCTGTTACCTACATCCGCCCGGAGACGAAACTTCCGCCGATGTTCATCATGCATGGCACCAAAGACCGCAGCGTCAGCCCGTATCAGAGCGTGCGTTTATATAAGAAGTTAAAGGAATGCGGAAAAGAGGCAAAACTTTATCTGGTAGACGGCGCAGACCACGGCGGATCTGAGTTCTGGACCCCGGAGGCAGTCGATGCGGCAGACCAGTTCATGAAAGAGATCATGGCGCGGTACGAGAAATAAATATTGAGGATTTCAGAATAAAAATGCCCTGGAGCGGATGGATAGGCTCCAGGGCATTTTCATGTGCTTTTTTACCGGCATAAAAACCAGAAAATATTGTATCCGTCCTTACAGTCCACACCGTAAGGCATGTCATGCGCTTTTAAGATGGTACTGACAATGGAGAGTCCGATTCCGGTGCCGAGGCGGCGGCCGCTCTGGTGCTGGCTGCGCTGGTAGCGCTCCCAGATGATTTCGCGGTCCTCCTCCGGGATGGGATCGCCGGGGTTTGCGACTTCGACGAGGCAGTTATTTTCTTTTGGAGTCAGGCGGATGAAAATCTGCTGGTTTTCCGGTGTGTGGTTGATGGCGTTGTTTAACAGGTTTCGCATGACCTGGCTCATTTTCAGGTCATCTACCTGGAACTGCATCTGGTCTGCAACCTGGCTGTTTGCGTCTGGCACCGGTGCATCTGCAATCTGCAGCGTCAGCGTGATGCCGTGTTCGGCGGCGGCCTGGCGGCAGCGGGTCAGCTCTGCATTTACAATATCACGCAGGTCATACCAGTCTTTTTTCAGCTTGCTGTAGCCTGCAGAAAACTGAGAGTAGTCGAGAATGTCATTTACCATCTCGCTCATACGGTTGGATTCGCTGATGATGAGGTTTAAGTTTTCATTTCGCATTTCCTCATCTTTCCAGGTAATGTCCCGCACCATCTCCGCATAGCCAGTGATGAGGGCTAACGGGGAGCGCAGCTCATGGGAGACGTTGGCAATGACCTCCCGGCGCAGGACATCCAGCCGCTGCAGCGCCTGGCGCAGTTTGCCGACCGAGTGGGAGAGCTGGCCCAGTTCATCCTGGCGCTCCAGGTCCGGACTGATGGAAAAGTCATTCTGAGTCAGCTTGTCTACCGATTCCTTGATCTGGAAAATCGGTTTCGTGAACTGTTTGGAGAGGACCGCGGCGAGCGCGGAGGCAATGCCGGTTAAGAGAATACTTAACACAATGAGCTGTGACCGGTTTAAGTTTAACACGGTCCGGGTCATGAGGGCGTTTCGCAGGATCAGGTAATCGCATTCGCCGTTGTAGGTGACCGGGAAGGCCAATTCATATCCGATGATCTGTCCATGGAAGCGCTCAATGTGCTGGTAGGGATGCCCCTCCAGCAGCTGGTCAAAATCTGTTCTTTCCCGGATCATTTCCGGGGAATCAAATTCCAGTTCCCACTCCTGTGGCTGGACCAGATGACCGGAGGAATACATTTTGATCAGTTCCCCGTCCTCTGAGACCAGAAGCAGTTCGCCGCTGATGTGGCTGACAAAAGACAGCAGGCGTTCATCGTTTGCGATATCGCGGGTTCGCAGATCTTCCATAACGGGAGAGAGATGGTCCAGCGCTTCATTGACGGAAGCGTTGGCGTAGTTCTGCTCGAACAGGAAAATCTGTACCACCCACATAAAGCAGATCCCGAACATGACCGGGATCATCATAAAGGCCCAGAGCCGGAATACCATCCGGTTTCTCAGGGCGGATAGTCTAGTTTTCATCTGGTTCTTCAAATTTATACCCCACTCCCCATACGGTCTGGATCAGCTTCCGGTAAGGCCCAATGTGTTCCCGCAGGGATTTGATGTGTGTGTCCACGGTGCGGGCATCTCCGCAGTACTGATAGCCCCATACGGTTTCCAGAAGCTTGTCGCGGCTTAAAACAATGTGCTCGTTCTGGGCCAGCTTATACAGCAGGTCAAATTCCTTGGGCGGCAGGGTGCCCTTCTTTCCATCCAGTGTGACAATCCGGGAATCCGGGAAGATGGAAAGACCGCCGAAGGTCAGTTCGTTGGTGACCGATGCCGGTGTGCGGGCCTGGGTGCGGCGCAGCACGGCTCCGATTCGGGCCATCAGTTCTTTCGGGCTGAAGGGCTTGGCAACGTAGTCATCGACTCCCAGCTGGAAGCCGTTCAATTTATCGTACTCTTCATTGCGCGCCGTCAGCATGATGACGGGAACCTGGCTGAATTTGCGGATGGCCTCCAGCGTCTCAAAGCCGTCCGGGCCAGGCATCATAACATCCAGAAGCACCAGGTCAAAGATGCTTTGTTTTAAAGCGGTGACTGCGGCGGCTCCGTCTCCGGCCTCGGCGCATTCGTAGCCTTCCAGTTCCGCATAGGTGCGCACCAGGCGGCGCAGATGCATGTCATCATCGGTGATGAGGATGTGCGGCATGGATATTCCTCCTGTCTTCTGGCACAAGGTCTGCCCGGCGTGTTGTCTGCATGTCGGAACAGGCGTTGCTGTGCCCTGTTTTTTCTGCTGTTTCTTTTCTCGATTATAACATCTTTCCAGTACTTCTGAAACTTTCCTCACAAAATTATGCGGATTTTCTCACACTTTTCTCACATTTGTTTTTTAAGATTTCTACCATGTCAGAACGTGTGCAGAAAGGAGTGCCTTATGAACCAGAAATCTTCGGGAAGACCGCCGGATCACGGAATATTAAAAAAAGAAGTATTCGGATACGCAGGCATCTGCCTGGTACTGCTTTTGCTTCTGGGAGCAGGCGGGATGCTGGTCCGTACCTTCCCGGTGAAAGGCGTGCTCAGTGCATTGTGTTATCTGGCCGTAGGAGGTCTTGGCATGTCGGCCGGGATGTTCTGGTTCCGGCCGGAGGCAGAGTGGTCCGAGTTTTTTAAGACCTTTAACCTGCTGTATCATCCCGGAGTATGGATCCTGGCGGCGGCCTCCTTTCTGGAGGGGACAGGAATCGGTACGGCGCGCATCACCGGAAACCTGCATCTGGTTTATATTGCCGGATGGACCTTTCTGGTGGCAGGAGTGATCGTACTGGTTGTGATCCTGCGGGGCAGCCGGATGTAACGGGCGGATGTGCAGGCTGTGAGACAGCAGCCGGATGCCGGTCCGCAAAAAGTGAAAAGCAACATAATATGTGTTTCAGAAAATAGAAGGGTGAAGGAGTGCATCATGGATAAGAAGAAAAAAATCATGGCAGGAGCAGGCGCGGCAGTGATCATTCTTGCGGGCGCAGCATTTTTCCTTGGAGGAAAAGGCGGAAATGGAGGTCAGGGAGGCCCCGGAGGCATGGGAGGTCCTGGCGGAATGGTGCAGGAATCCACAGTGACCGTGGTCAATGCGGAGAACCCGACTACCGGAGATGTAGAGGTTACATCCAGCCTGACCGGCACGGTAGAGGCAGCCGATGTGGTATATGTGTACGCCAAAGCCGGCGGTGATGTGACTGCTGTAAATGTCAAGGCAGGCGACATGGTAAATCAGGGCCAGGTGCTGATGGAGATCAACACCGAGCAGGTAGAATCCGCAAGGAACAACATGGATTCCGCCCAGGTCAATCTGTCCCAGGCCCAGAGTAACTTAAGCAGAATGCAGATCCTTTACGACAGCGGCGATCTGTCTGACCAGGAGTATGAGCAGTACCAGAACAATCTGAAATCCGCCCAGCTCCAGTATGAATCCGCAAAGCTTCAGTACGACAAGCAGGTGGAGTACAGCACCATCACCGCTCCGATCGCAGGCCGCGTGGAGAGCGTGGATGTGGATGTGTATGACCGTGTGAACCAGTCGGCACAGCTTTGTGTCATTGCAGGCGAGGGCCAGAACAGCATCACCTTCTACGCAACCCAGCGCATGGTGCAGAATTTAAAGACTGGTGATGAACTGGAGATTTCCAAAAACGGCAAGACCTACAGCGGAAATATTACCGAGATCAGCAACATGGTCGATGAAACCAGCGGCCTGTTTAAGGTAAAGGGCGATATGGAGAGCAGCGATGAGATTGCCATCGGAAGTACCGTAAAGATCAGCCTGGTAACCGAGCGGGCCGAGAACGCAATGCTGGTTCCGGTGGATGCCATCTATTACAGCGGCGGCAAGGGCTATGTCTACTTATATGAAGACGGCAAGGCAAAAATGGCTTCCGTGGAGGTTGGTCTTTATGATTCTGAGAACGCGCAGATCCTTTCTGGTCTGAATGCTGATGATATGGTAGTCAGCACCTGGAGTTCCAACCTGTATGAGGGCGCGGACATCCGCCTGAAATCTGATGTGGAGGCAGCGAACGCGGCAGACGATGGCCAGGCTCAGAAGGGCGCACCGGCAGGTGAAGGTCATGGTGCAGATGGCCAGGCACCAGCGGGTGACGCACAGGGCGCAGATGGCCAGGCACCGCAGGGCGCACCGGCAGATGGTGGCGCAGCACCGAAAGCACAGTAAGGAGGCAGATGTAAATGGGAGTTACTAAATTTGTACTGAAGCGTCCGGTCACTGTGCTGATGGCGCTGTTGTGCCTGATCGTGTTCGGTATTTCTTCGGTGTTTAACGCAACACTGGAGCAGATGCCGGATATGGATCAGCCGATGATGATCATTATGGCAAACTATTCCGGCGCCAGCCCGGAGGACATGGATGAGCTGGTAACGCAGCTGATCGAGGATCAGGTCAGCACACTGGAGGGTGTGAAGAGTATGAGCTCCAGCACCAGTGAGGGCCGTTCCATGATCATGCTGGAGTATGATTACGACACCGACATGGATGAAGCCTACAGCGACTTAACCAAGAGCTTAAACAGCATCCGGGATCTGCCGGATGCTGTAGAGCCGACGGTCATGGAGATGAACAACAACGCCCAGGCCAGCATGATGCTTACCATTGCGAATCCGTCCCAGGAAAATCTCTATGACTATGTAGACCAGAAGATTGTGCCGGAGCTGGAAAAGCTCAGCACCGTGGCAGAGGTATCCACGATGGGCGGTTCCTCTGAGTATATCAAAATTGAACTGATGTCCGATATGATGGATCAGTACAACGTGAGCATCAGTGATATCAAGTCCGCCATGTCGGCAGCCAACCTGTCCTATCCGTCCGGAAGCGCAGAGTCCGGCAACCTGGACTTATCCGTTTCTACGTTAACGCAGCATGACACCCTGGATGAGCTGCTGGAAATGCCGATCACGGTATCCGGAAACAAGATCGTTTATCTGGAAGATATCGCTGTGGTTTCCTACGCGGAGGAGCAGAAGGGAGGCGTCTCCCGTTACAATGGTGAGGAGACCATCTCCATTTCCCTGACCAAGCAGCAGAGCAGCACCGCCATGGATTTGTCCAAGCAGGTGCAGCAGGTCATCAAAAGCCTGCAGAATGATGATGATGACCTGACCATCACCGTAGCCAGGGATGAGGCAGACTCCATCCTGGATTCCTTAAAGGATGTGGCAGAGACCATGGTGATGGCGGTCGTTATTTCCATGATCATCATTTTCCTGTTTTTTGGAGATTTCAAGGCATCCCTGATCGTCGGAAGCTCCATCCCGACCTCGATTCTCATGTCCCTGATCGTTATGACGCGGGCGGGATTTACGCTGAACATCATTACCATGAGCGGCCTGGTCCTCGGTGTCGGCATGATGGTCGATAACTCCATCGTTGTGCTGGAGAGCTGTTTCCGCGCTATGGATAAGCAGCAGGATAAGGGTGCCTTGGGCTATGCGAAAGCGGCTCTGGAAGGAACCAACATCGTGGTCGCTTCCATTGTTGGTTCCACGGTTACCACCTGTGTTGTATTTATCCCGCTGGTATTCTTAAATGGTATGAGCGGCCAGATGTTCGGTTCCATGGGCTACACCATCGTCTTCTGCATGTGTGCGTCCCTGCTTTCCGCGATCGCCATTGTACCGCTGTGCTACATGATGTATAAGCCGAAGGAGCGGACCTCCGCACCGGCAACCAGACCGCTGGCTTTCTTACAGAACGGTTACCGGAAGATCATGCCGGCTCTGCTGAAACACAAAGCCATCGTCTTGCTGGCATCCGTCGGCATTATTGTGGCTACCGTATTCCTGGCAAGCGGCATGCAGACAGAGTTAATGACGGCCGATGATACTGGTACCGTCAGTGTCAGCATCGAGACCCGCCCGGGCCTGATCACCGAGCAGGCAGACGCGATCCTGGCAGAGGCGGAATCCATTGTGGCGGCCCATGAGGATGTAGAATCCTACATGCTTCGTTACAATAACGATGAAGGTACCATCACGGCTTACTTAAAGGATGACCGAAAGATGTCCACCGATGAGGTGGTAAGCCAGTGGGAGGACGAGATGGCGGATCTGGAGAACTGTACCGTTACGGTAGAGGCTTCCACCTCCATGAGCATGATGGGACGGAGCCGCGGCTACGAGGCTATCTTAAAGGGAACCCAGTACGATGAACTGCAGGAAACCAGCAACGAGATTGTCAGTGAGCTGATTGCAAGAGATGATGTGAAGAATGTACATTCCAGTATCGAGAACACTGCGCCGGTTGTAGCCATCAAGGTGGATCCGGTTGCCGCTTCCGCGGAAGGACTGACGGCAGCCCAGATCGGAACCATGGTGAAGCAGATGTTAGACGGTGAGGAGGTCACCACCTTAAAAGTGGATGGCCAGGAGATCAGCGTCAAGGCAGAGTATCCGGAAGACCAGTACAAGACTGTGCCGCAGCTGGAGCGCATCATCTTAAAGAAACCGTCCGGCGGCTATGTGGCGCTGTCCGATGTGGCAGAAATTTACTACAAGGACAGCCCGTCTTCTATCGAGAAGGAGGATAAGTCCTACCAGATCACGATTTCCGCAGATTATGTGGACAGCAGCTCCAGCGCGGCTGTGAAGACTCAGATTGATAACGAAGTTATCAGCCCGAACCTGACCGGGACCATTACCCGCGGCACCAACTCCAGAGACCGTATGATGCAGGAGGAGTTCTCCGGACTGTACAACGCGATTGCGGTGGCAGTATTCCTGATCTTTGTGGTCATGGCTGCGCAGTTCGAGTCCCCGAAGTTCTCCTTCATGGTCATGACTACCATCCCGTTCAGTCTGGTTGGTTCCTTCGGACTTTTAAAACTCACCGGAGTCAGCATGTCCATGACCTCCATCCTGGGATTCCTGATCCTGGTTGGTACGGTCGTAAACAATGGTATTTTGTATGTGGATACGGTGAACCAGTACCGCCTGGAGATGCCGCTTCAGAAAGCCCTGATCGAGGCCGGCGCCACCCGTATGCGCCCGATCATGATGACGAGTTTAACCACCATTCTTTCCATGCTGCCGATGGCGATGGCCTTCGGCAGCAGCGGTTCCACCACCCAGGGTCTTGCGGTGGTAAACATCGGCGGCCTGACCGTTGGCGTGGCAGTTGCGCTGTTCATCCTTCCGGTTTACTATGCGCTGATGAATGGTAAGAAAGAGCGAAAGGTTCTGGATATTTAAAGCAGGAGGAGATAGAAAATGATCCGGAAACATGTAAGAAAACTGGCGGCTGTGACACTGGCCGCCGGTGCCATCACGGCAATGCCGTTTCAGGCATTTGCCCAGCAGAGCCCGGAATTCGCTTATTCAGCGGAGAAATGGGCAACACTCCGGGACAATAAGCTGGAGTTTGATGAGATTAAGGATCTGGTTCATGAGTACAATCCGACCGTGATCCAGAACGCGATCAGCTATAAAGATTATTTGAATAAAAACAGTGATGATATTGCCCAACAGTATTACGACAAGGCAAATGAGATCTATTCCAATATTGAGTATCCGGATTCGGATGACGCCAACTACGGAAGCGGCGTGGCAGCGGCTCTGCGAAACGAGCAGCAGGCCAAGAGCCTGATGGAGCAGGGCGATGAAAACACCGATGACCAGGCTACCATGCGCATTCAGTACGACCAGGCGGAGGCAAGACTTGCCAAACAGGCCGAAGGGCTTATGATTACCTACTGGACCCAGTATTATAACCTGGATGGCCAGAAGGCCCGCGTTGAGCAGGCGAAGCTTTCGTACCAGTCTGAGCAGAACCGCCTGGCAGCGGGTATGTCTACCCAGTCCAAGGTTTTAAGCGCAAATGAGTCCGTCTCCAATGCGGAGGCAGCGCTAGTGACTGCCGAGAGCAATTTGGCCTCCACAAAGGAGAGCCTGTGTCTGATGTTAGGCTGGGGCTACGGCGCGGATGTGGAGATCGCGGAGCTTGCAGAGCCGGACCAGAGTAAGATCGCGGCCATTGATGTGAACGCAGATATCCAGACAGCTCTGGAGAACAGCTACGCCTACCGCCTGACGAAAAAGCAACTCACTAACGCCAGAACAGACAGCGTAAAGGAGAAGCTGACCGAGACGGAAAAGAATCAGAGGGAGACCATCTCCAACAGTGTGAAATCTGCTTATGATTCCCTGCTTCTGGCTCAGTCCGGTTACGAGCAGGCCCAGTCCGCTCTGGCGCTGCAGGAGGTTTCCATGAAGTCTGCCGATGCAAAGCTGGCAGCGGGAACCATTACAAAAAATACCTATGAGAGCCAGAAAGCTTCTTATACCACCGCCCAGGTGACTGCCAGAACCCAGAAACTGTCTCTGTTACAGGCCATGAATGATTATGACTGGGCCGTGAACGGACTGGCATCCGCAGAGTAAGGAAAGGTGGGCAGTGTGATGAGAAAACAGGCAAACAGGAAAGTGCCGCAGAAGCGTATGTGCCTGCGGAGTTTGCGAAAAAAGGCAGAGTATGGTATTGACATATTTGGTTCAGCCTGTGTCAGGGCAGCACTGGTGCTTTCTCTTGCAGCAGGTGCTCTGACGCTGCCGTCCGCTGCGTTTCCGGTGATGGCGGAAACTGCTGCGGATGCTTCTGTGATATCTGTGGATTATAACAATCTGGAACAGCTGGTGCAGAATAACCGGAATTTAAAAAATGCCCTGGACAATTACACCAACAATAAGGAAATCTATGAGAACATGCTGAAGACTCTGGAGGATGAGCGGGACTACATGAAGTTCATGCAGGAAAAGTATGAGGATGACGCAGAGGCAAAGGCGACCTACAAAATGAACGCTTCCATGCTGAATATGTCTATTTCCCAGATCACCAAACAGCTGGAATCCCAGGAATCCAAAACCCAGACCACCAGCCGCCAGAAAACGATCGACAGCTATGTGCTGACGGCCCAGAGCCTGATGCGCACCTATAATCAGATGAATACCAAGGCCCAGGCCGAGGAGAAAAACTATCAGGCAGCCCAGAGCAGTTATCAGGCAGCGTTGAAAAAGCAGAGCGCGGGCATGGCTACGGCAGCCGATGTGATGGCGGCAGCCGACACCATGAACAGTGCGAAGAACCGATATGAATCCTATCGGCAGCAGGCATCCAACGCCCGCTTCAACCTGCTTTCCGCCCTGGGACTGGATACCAGCGCGGAGATCAGTATTGGCGGCGTGCCGCTTCCGGACCTTGCGGCAATCGGTGGAGTCGATTTTGATGCGGATGTGGAACAGGCTGTCGGCAACAGCGCCAGTGTGCAGAATACCCGCCGCCAGAGTGCGGGAACCGCAACCGAGATTTCCGTGAAATCCAACCAGGAAACCCAGGCAGAAGGAAATGTCCGTTCCCAGATGCAGAGCCTCTACGACCAGTTAAAGGCTGCAAAGCTGCAATATGAAGGAGCCGAGGATGCTTACCAGAGTGCGTCCATTACCTATTCTTCCCTGCAGAAAAAGCAGCAGGCCGGAATGCTGAGCCAGAGCGATTACCTGCAGGGCGTGGCGGATTACTACAGCGCGCTGGATGCGAGGGAGACCGCGGTGGTGAATCTGAATCAGGCGTGGGAGACGTATAACTGGACGGTAAAAGGTGTTTCATAAAAAGAATCAGATGTTTCTTGCGAACAGGAAACGGGAACCTCAGAGATGTGAAAAATCTCTGGGGTTTTTGTTTGTTATAAAAGCAAATTCTGGGAAAAATAGAAGTAAAAGTGGTGAAAAATTTATCAGTTAGGGAAATTGGGTGGTTGACGGCAAAAAATCCATGTAGTATAGTTGTAAAGGAATTATTGATTGTGCATATATAAGGAGGTGAGATGATGGACGGCGCGGACAGTTATAAGCGAATGAGCGGCAATGGAAGAGAGACGATGACCGGCAGCCTGTCTGGGTCCGCTGTCTGTCATCTCACACGATAGAATCAGGAAAGAGAAAGAATGTCTGATTGGTGATGCTGGAAACAGATGGTGTCCGAATCAGGCTGATTTGCTGTGTTTCTGTGTTGTCAGGATTGCAGTGTTATTTCTCTGTGTGTCTGCCATTGCCCGTTTACAGTGAAACCGGTGATGGCATTTTTTATTTGCGGAAACGGAAAAGACAGTTTCAGACAGATGTTTTGCTGCATAGATTTTGCTTTTTGAGATTCTGGTCAGCTGATATGCTGTGCCATGCGTTAAGAATCTGCAAAGATTGAAAAGAAGGCAAAAACTGCAGGCAGCAGGTTTGCGCAGATCAAAAATGCCCAGTCCACGGGTGACAGCCGTGAGAACATACCGCCGCGGGAAGGTGAAAACCGGATCGCAGGCAGAGAAAGGGGCAGACATGGAAAAGATGAAGGAAAATGACGGAAAAGATACCGCAGTTCAGGTTCGTGACTATCAGACTGAACTGGAGCAGATCATGCGGAGCAATGTATCCCCGCGTGTCTTAAAGGATCGCATTTCCGATTACCATGAGAATGATATCGCATCCTCCTTTGAGGTGCTGACAAGAGATGAGAGGGAGCGGCTGTACCGCATTCTGGATGCGGAGCAGCTTTCCGATATTTTCGAATACCTGGATAACGCAGAGATTTATTTTGAGGAACTGAATGCAAGAAAAAAGGTTGAGGTCCTTTCCTGTATGGAGGTTGACCAGGCAGCAGCGCTGCTGAAGCGTCTGGCCAAGCCGGAGCGCAACATGCTCATCGACCTCATTGATAACGAATCCAAACGCGACATTGCCATGCTGGAGTCCTTTGATGAAGACGAGATCGGAAGCCGCATGAGCATGAACTTTATTGAAATCAAGGCTGGCATCAGCATCCGCGAAGCCATGCGGGAGCTGATCAATCAGGCAGCGGAGAATGACAACATCTCCACGCTGTATGTGACCGATGACGATCATACCTTCTGCGGTGCCATTGACTTAAAAGACCTGATCATTGCCCGGGAGGGCAGCAAGCTGGACGACATCATCATGGAATCTTATCCATATGTGTATGCCCGTGAGATGATCGAGGACTGTATCGAGCGGATGAAGGATTATTCCGAGGATTCCATCCCGGTACTGGATGAGAACAACAAGATTATCGGTGTTATCACTGCCCAGGATATTGTTCAGGTTGTAGATGATGAAATGGGCGATGACTACGCAAAGTTAGCAGGTCTTGCTTCCGAGGAGGAATTAAACGAGCCGATCCGCCAGAGTGTGCATAAGCGTCTTCCGTGGCTGATCATCCTGTTGGGCCTTGGCCTGGTGGTTTCCAGTGTCGTAGGACTCTTCGAGGGCGTAGTAGCCCAGCTGACCATCGTGATCTGCTTCCAGTCCCTGATCCTGGACATGGCCGGAAACGTTGGTACCCAGTCCCTGGCAGTTACCATCCGTGTGCTGATGGATGAAAACCTGGACGGCAAGCAGAAGCTTGGCCTGGTATTCAAAGAGGCCAGAGTCGGAATGTGCAACGGTCTGATCCTTGGTGTTCTTTCCTTTGTATTTATCGGACTTTATGTGATCTTTGCAAAGGGCATGACACCGGGCTTTGGATTCGCGGTTTCTGCCTGCATCGGTGTGGCCCTGCTTCTGGCCATGATGATCTCCAGTGTTTCCGGTACCGTGATCCCGATCCTGTTTAAGAAATTCGGCGTAGACCCGGCGGTTGCGTCCGGTCCGCTTATCACCACCGTAAACGACCTGGTAGCGGTTATTTCCTATTATGGTCTCACCTGGATCTTTTTGATCGAGATGCTGCATTTAGCGGATTAAAAGAATAAGACTTGAAAAGCTGTTTCTGGCCTGTGCATCTGCACGTGCCGGGGCAGCTTTTT
>CAKRRJ010000042.1 GCA_934394615.1 uncultured Lachnospiraceae bacterium | reverse complement strand
CCGCATGGTGCTGTCATAAGAATATTTCATATTCCGTTTCTCCTTTTCATGTTCTATATTGGATTATATCGTAATATTTAAAATATTCATTGGATAAAATCATATATTTATTGTATAATATCACACAGTAAATATATGTAAGCCAGTAAGTCAATGAGAGCATCCATAATTAATGCCCTATGGAAGGAGCCATTTATGATATCTTCATGCAAAACAGTAATCCAGACCGACGAATCCTTCCGTGAAACCAGCCTGCACGGAAATCCAAGGTATCCTTTTGCCTTCTATCTCGAAGATATCTGGGATTTTGACTTTCACCGGATGGACTGGCACTGGCATCCGGAACTTGAGTTTCTTATGGTTCAGGAAGGCACCGTTCACTGTTCAGTCGGAATCCGGCAATTTGATCTGGAACAGGGATATGGCCTGTTTATCAATCGCAGTGTTCTTCACCGGTTTGAAGCAGACAATCATGCCATTATCCCCAACATTGTGTTTTCTCCTGTTTTTCTCGCCGCCGAGCAGACTGGGATTTATCAGGATTTCATTCACCCTCTTGTAAATGCTGCAATTCCTTTTCAGATATTTTCTCCGGAAGTTTCATGGCAAAAGAACATACTGGACAATCTGGATTCTGTTTTTGAACTTCAGAAACAGCCGTCTTCATCCAGGCTTCTGACCATTAGCCTTCTTTTTCATTTATGGAATACTCTGTTTGAACATTTACAGGATATATCCGGAACTTCTGTCAGACGCACAGATATGGCACAGACAAAACTGCAGCTCATGATGCAGTACATACAGGATCGCTTTCGTGACCCCCTCTCCCTGGACGAGATAGCCGCGTCAGCTTCCGTAAGCAAAAGCAGAGCACTTCAGATTTTTCAGGATAATATTCAGGTTTCTCCCATTGCCTATCTGATCTCCTACCGGCTGCAGCGCGCGGCTTTTCTGCTCTCAGAAACAGAAAAACCCATTTCCTCCATTGCGGAAGAAACAGGTTTTTCTGATTCCGGTTATTTTTGCCGGACATGGAAAAAGCATTACGGCATGACGCCAAAGGAATATCGGAATACACACCGGTAAACTTTACTCTCCAAATACAGCCTTGTAGTCTGCCTGGAATTTTGCGATACCCTGATCGGTTAACGGATGTTTGGTCATCTGCTCCAGTACTTTGTACGGAACGGTTGCGATGTCAGCGCCAGCCTTTGCGCAGTCGATCACATGGATCGGGTTGCGGATGCTTGCTGCGATGATCTCGGTCTGGATGTCGTGCATCATGAAGATCTCAGTGATCTCGTTGATTAAGTCGATGCCCGGCATGGAAATGTCGTCCAGTCTGCCCAGGAACGGGGAAACATAGGTTGCGCCTGCTCTTGCAGCTAACAGAGCCTGTGCTGCGGAGAAGATCAGGGTTACGTTGGTCTTGATGCCCTCTGCGTGCAGAACCTTAACAGCCTTTAAGCCCTCGACGGTCATCGGGATCTTAACTACCATATTCGGATGGATTGCTGCGATCTCACGGCCTTCTTTGATCATGCCTTCTGCGTCGGTGGTAGTAGCCTTTACCTCACCGCTGATCGGTCCGTCTACGATGGAAGCGATCTCTGCGATAACCTGGTTAAAGTCACGGCCCTCTTTTGCGATCAGGGACGGGTTGGTGGTTACACCACAGATAATGCCCATATCGTTTGCTTTGCGGATCTCATCTACATTTGCGGTATCTACGAAAAATTTCATGATTCAAAATTCCCCCTTGGATTAATTTTTCTATGGAAATAGTAACCTCTATTTGCATGAATTGCAACAGATTTTACCTATTTCATACAAATTTGTCATTCATATAACTTTTTATTTCTTCTGGCCGTAGTAAGCGTTCGGGCCATGCTTTCTTAAGAAATGCTTGTCCTGCATGCACTGCGGTGTGCGATTGTCTGCGTTCGGATTGATGAGCTCGGTCATAAAGTTCATCTTTGCGATCTCTTCCAGAACAACTGCGTTATGAACTGCTTCTGCCGCATTCTTGCCCCAGGTGAACGGGCCGTGGTTCTTGCAGAGCACAGCCGGAACATACATCGGGTTTTTACCCTGGAAGGTCTCTACGATAACCAGACCGGTATTCTTCTCATAACCTTCCTCAATCTCCTCTGCAGTTAAGTTTCTCGCACACGGAATCTCGCCGTAGAAGTAATCGGCGTGGGTGGTTCCGTAGCACGGAAGGCCTCTGCCTGCCTGTGCCCATGCGGTTGCGTGCGGAGAATGGGTATGAACAATGCCTCCGATCTCCGGGAATGCCTTATAAAGCTCCACATGAGTCGGGGTATCGGAGGACGGGTTCATGGTTCCCTCTACCCGGTTTCCGTTTAAATCCATAACCACCATATCTTCCGGCTTTAACAGATCGTAATCGACACCGCTCGGCTTGATGACAAACAGGCCGCTCTCACGGTCAATTCCGCTGACATTGCCCCAGGTGTAAGTGATGAGGCCGCGCTTCGGCAGCTCCATATTTGCTTCATATACCTGCTGTTTTAATGCTTCCAGCATACTGCTATTCCTCCCTTATTCTGCATGTACTCTCCGGTATCTGCCCTGCGGACGAGATTCCGGGAATACATCTGTTTTATTTCAGCAGCGCCGCGGACGGCTTTGTTACCTGCACTCCCAACCGCAGCGTGCATGTTTTTCAAGCGTTCTCCGGCATCGTCTCTACAGCCGCCCGCTCGATCGGCAGGCCTGCGTGGTAGCGCACCATAAACTCGTCGAAGCCCTTCACATCGTCTGCGTCCGGCTCCATGACGGTTCCGTGCTGGCCGCCGAATACCTTCTTCTCCAGGTAAGCGTCCAGGGTCTCGCCTTCTTCTTTCCATACGCGGTAAGCTGCCAGGAGTGCTGCGCCCCATGCGCCGCCCTCGCCTGCGGTCTCCATAACCTCAACCGGAACACCTGCTGCGGCTGCCATGATCTTCTGGCCTACGCCTTTGGTCTTAAACAGGCCGCCATGTCCAAGCAGAACATCCAGTTTTACCTGCTCATCGCGGAACAGAATATCCAGACCGGTCTTTAACGCGCCGAGAGAGGTGTAAAGATGGGTTCTCATAAAGTTTGCCAGGTTGAATTTATCATCCGGGCGGCGTACAAACAGCGGACGTCCCTCTTCAAAACCGGTGATATGCTCGCCGGAGAAGTAGTTGTATGCCAGCAGGCCGCCGCAGTCTTTGTCTCCCTCTAATGCCTTGTTGTAAAGAACACCAAACAGGCGGTTCATGTCAACCTCCATGCCCATGCTCTCCATAAACTCTTTAAACAGGCCGACCCATGCGTTTAAATCGGAAGTACAGTTGTTGCAGTGTACCATACCGACCAGATCGCCTGCCGGTGTGGTAACCAGATCAATCTCCGGGTGTACCTTCTTTAATTCTTTCTCCAGGACTACCATAGCAAATACGCTGGTTCCTGCGGATACGTTGCCGGTGCGGACCTTTACGCTGTTGGTTGCGGTCATGCCGGTTCCTGCGTCGCCCTCCGGCGGACACATCGGAATGCCTGCCTCCAGATTGCCGCTCACATCAAGCAGCTTTGCGCCCTCTGCGGTTAAAGTGCCTGCGTCCTCGCCTGCCACCAGAGCCTTCGGCAGGATGTCGCGCAGCTTCCAGGAGTAACCCTTGTCTGCTACCAGCGCGTCGAACTTCTCCACCATCTTCTGGTCAAAGTCGTGGTTGTGGATGTCTACCGGGAACATACCGGCAACGTCGCCAATGCCGAGAACTTTCTCTCCGGTCAGTTTCCAGTGCACATAACCCTCTAACGTGATCATATAATCAATATCCGGCACATGCTCTTCGCCGTTTAAGATTGCCTGATACAGATGCGCGATGCTCCAGCGCTGCGGGATCGGATACGCAAACAGCTCCGTCAGTTTTTCGGATGCCTCTGCGGTGATGGTATTTCTCCAGGTGCGGAACGGAACCAGAAGTTCTCCTGCCTTGTCAAATACCATGTAGCCGTGCATCATGGCGCTGATGCCGATGCCGCCGACTGCGTGCAGGGTCTCGCCGTACTGCGCCTTTACATCCTCCGCCAGCTTTGCGTAAGCGTCCTGGATGCCGGTCCAGATATCTTCCAGCGTATAAGTCCAGATGCCGTCGGTCAGACGGTTCTCCCAGTCATGCGCGCCAGACGCGATCGGCGTATGGTCCTCTCCCACTAAAACAGCCTTGATACGGGTAGAACCGAACTCGATGCCGAGGGCGGTCTTCTTTTCCCGGATCCACTGTGCGATGGTTTCTTTATTTGCACTCATGCGTATGATCCTCCTTGCTTTTCCCTTTTTATGGTTTCATTTTACTACTTTTTCACAAAATTGTCTTGTACTTTTCGTCCGCTTTTTGTATTTCTGTCACAATGTTGTACTTTCTTTCCAGAAATGGCAAAATCCTGTCATGTCTTTTTGACAGGATTTTGTCGAAATTTGCCAAGCGTTTCTGTGGAACCTGCACGGCTCCGCGCCCTGTTTTCCAGCGCATCCACACAGCCCGTTTTCACAGAAACCCACGCCTATTTCTTTCTTGCCAGCAGGATACTCTGAACTACCAGGAAGACGCAGAGCATACCAGCTACGGTGATGCCGGTCCACCATGCCTGGTCCAGACCGATGGAAGATACAATGTTCTGAATGGTACTTAAGGACAGCACGCCCACGAAGGTTCCGAAGATGTTGCCCACGCCGCCGGTCAGAAGCGTTCCGCCGATGATAGAGGAAGCGATGGCGTTCATCTCCATGCCCATTGCATGGGAAGCGGAACCGGATCCTACATGCAGGAAGTACACATAACCGCCGATACCGGCCAGCACGCCGCAGAGCAGCTGGGACAGGAAGCGGGTCTTTTTCACGTCAATACCCAGCATCAGGGCACTCTGGCGGTTGCCGCCGACTGCGTAGAAGCTGCGGCCCAGTTTCGTCCAGCGCAGCACGCAGAAGAAAATCACTACGATCAAAAGTGCGATCACCACACCAATCTCCACATAAGCCGGAACATATTTGCCAAGCTTGTTTACGGTTCCCAGACCCGGGATATTGATACGGGTATCTTTCAGGGCTACGAAAGACTCATTGGCTACGTTGAACGGAGCCGTATGTACAATGGTAGTCATGCCTCTCGCGAAGAACATGCCTGCAAGGGATACAATGAAAGGCTGAATATCCAGGTAAGCTACCAGAAATCCCTGTACCGCGCCGAATGCCAGGCCAATGCCAAGGGCGATGAGGAAGGACACAAATACGTTTCCACCCTGGTAATCCAGATATACCGCACAGCTCATGCTGACTAAGGCCACCACGCCGCCCACGGAAATATCGATGCCGCCGGTGATCATAACCAGGCTCATGCCGCAGGCTGTGATGATCAGAGCCGCGTTCGCGTTTAGGATGTTAAAAAAGGTCTGGGGCTTTAAGAAGCCTTTTTTCAGGAATACCATCGCTCCAATGTACATCACCAGGAATACCGTCACCGTGATGATGAGAAGCAGGTTGGTATCGGTCATTTTTGCTTTTGCCTTCTGTGCGGCCGGAGCGCCGTTTGCTGTATTGGTCTTTGTCATATCAGGCAACCCCCTTCTGTGCTTTTGCTTTCTTTCCCCATGCGGTAATCTTTGCTTTGACCGCCGGAGCACTGATGACTACCAGAGCGATAACGACTACTGCCTTGTAAGCCGGGAGCGCATCGGAAGAAACATTGAATTTGTAAAGCGTCGTGGTTAAGAACTGAATCACATAGGCACCCAGGATGGAAGCCATGATGTTAAACTTACCGCCGCTTAACACGTTGCCGCCCAGAGCTACCGCCAGAATCGCATCCATCTCGATATCTTTTGCGATCACAGAGTAGTTGATGGTGGAAAGACGGCTGGTCTTAATGAGCGCTACCACTGCTACGCACAGACCCAGGATCACGAAAGTCAGCCACTTGATAAAAGTCGGGTTTAAACCGTTCAGTCTGGAGGAACTGGCATTGATGCCGACTGCCTGGGTGTACAGGCCCAGGTTGGTGAATTTCAGCACCAGCATGGTGATCAGCACACAGATCACAGCCAGGAAGAACGGAGTCGGGATTGGAACACCCGGGATAAATCCGCCAAAGTAGGTGAAGCTCTTATCGGTTACGATCGGCAGCTCATTGTTGTTGATCCATGCCGCGATGGAACGGCCTGCCGTATAGAGGATCAGGGTCGCTACCATGGGCTGGATCTTAAAGACGGATACCAGCACACCGTTGAACGCGCCGCACAGCATGCCTGCCACACAGGCAATGAGAAATGCCACGATGATCGGAGCCTGCAGGCTTCCGTCACCGCCGCGGCCCACCAGCACACGCAGGATCACGGAACCGGCAATCGCCACCGCCGCGCCCACGCTGATATCCTGTCCGCCGGATGCCGCGGTTACTAACGTCATGCCGATGGCAAGGATGGCAACCTCGGAGCCATAGTCCAGAATGGTCATTAAGTATCCGGTCAGAACCGGGTCTCCGGCACTGTTATGTCCCAGGGTAATCTTAAAGAAGGACGGATCCACAATCAGGTTGAATACCGCCAGGATCAGAAGCGCCGCAATCGGAATGAAGATCTGCCTGCGGAAGATGTCTGTCCATGCAGCTTTTGTATTATTCTTGTTCTCTGTCATTACATGTCACCTCCGGCAATGGTCTCCATAATCTTCGTCTGTTTCAATTCATCTCCGGACAGCTCGCCTACCACTTTGCGGTCACGCATGACGATCAGGCGGGAACAGGTACGGATCATCTCATCGGTCTCCGAGGAGATAAAGGTCACGCTCATGCCCTCGGAAGCCAGTTTCAGTACCAGCTTCTGGATCTCAACCTTGGTACCGATATCGATACCACGGGTCGGCTCGTCCAGGATCAGGTAGTCCGGATGGGTTAACAGCCAGCGGGCCAGGATCACCTTCTGCTGGTTGCCTCCGGATAAGGACTTGATCGGTGTATCGGCAGATGCCGTCTTGATCTCCAGCATCTTAATGTACTCATCCGCAAACTTGTTTGCCTCCGCCTTGGAGAACGGACGGAAGAAACCGCGCAGCACCTGGGCTGCCAGGATGATGTTATCCCTTACGGACAGATCGCCCACGATTCCATCATTCTTTCTGTCCTCCGGCAAATAGGCAATGCCGTTCTTCATGGCGTCAAGCGGCTTGGTGATCTTCACCGGTTTGCCGTTCTTCTTCATGGTTCCCGCAATCACATGATCGGCGGAGAACAATGCACGCACACACTCGCTTCGGCCGGAACCAAGCAGTCCGGTAAAACCGTTAACCTCGCCTTTCTTAATATAGAAATCAAACGGCTTAATGCCGGCATCACTCTGCAGTCCCTCTGCCTGGATGACATATTCATCGGCACCCTCATACGGCTTCGCTTCGCTCTTGATATCGGCCATATCGTCCATTTCCTTACCAAGCATCTTCGCTACCAGCTTTACACGCGGCAGGTCTTCAATGACATACTCACCCACCAGCTGGCCGTCACGGAGCACCGTGATCTTATCGCAGACTTCATACACCTGATCCAGGAAATGGGTAACAAAGATAATGCCCACGCCTCTTGCCTTTAAGTCCCGCATCAGGCCGAAGAGCTTTTCTACCTCAGACTCATCCAGAGAGGAGGTCGGCTCATCCAGGATCAGAACCTTACAGTCCATATCCACCGCTCTAGCGATGGCTACCATCTGCTGGATCGCGATGGAACAGTCGGAAAGCTGCTGGTTCGCTCTTGCCGGAATGCCAAGGTTCTGCAAGATCTTGTCCGCGTCCGCGTTCATCTTTTTCCAGTTGGTCAGATTTCCTTTGCCGCGGCCAATGTACATGTTTTCTGCTACCGTCAGGTTCGGACACAGGGTAATTTCCTGGTACACGGTACTGATGCCCAGATTCTGCGCGTCGTGCGGTGCCCGGATATTTACCGGCTTGTCGTGTCCCTTTAAATAAATCTCGCCTTCATCCTTTTCATACACACCGGTCAGAACCTTGATCAGGGTCGATTTTCCGGCACCATTTTCTCCCATCAGCGCATGGATCTCGCCCTCACCCAGGTTAAAATCCACTCCCTGCAGCGCCTTCACGCCCGGAAAGCTTTTGTGGATGTTTCTCATTTCCAATACAGCATGTTCTTTCACTGGCTGCCCACCCTTTCTGCTCTTTATTAAGAAAGAGCACGAAGCGTACATATATGATTATGCCGCACGCGCTCTTTCTATTGGATTATATTACTGTTTCATTCTGGCCGTTTCCGGCCTGTTTTTCATAATTAGATGCCGTATTTCTCAACGTCGTCTGCGGTGATGGTGGAAGCATCAAAGCCCTTCTCATCCATGATGATGGTCTTTTCGGTGATCTCCTCGCCAGCCTCTACCTTCTTGATGATCTCATCGATGTAGGAAGCCTGGAACGGGTTGCACTGTCCATCGTAGTTCCAGTTCTGATCCAACAGTTCCTGTAATGCCCACTTGTTGCAGTCAAAGCCCATAACGATGACATCTTTGCCAACACCGTGGGAGATGTTTGCCTTATCCAGAGCTGCTACAGCGCCTTTCGCCATATCGTCGTTCTCAGCGTAGATAACGTTGAACTCGGTACCTGCATCAATGACAGACTGAACGATCTGCTGTGCTTTCTCGGAGTTCCACTCTGCGGTCTGCTGGGTTACCAGGTTCCAGCTGTCTTCTGCCGCTACCTTGTCGTCCAGAGCGCCGGTACGTCCCTGCTGTGCTGCGGAACCCATAACACCCTGAATGTGGATGATGTTGTAGCTGTCCAGTCCCTGATCTGCCAGCCAGTTCACTGCGGTCTCGCCTTCCTTGTTCATATCGGAAACGATGGAAGCCAGATACAGGTCTTCACTTGCGTCGATGGTACGGTCAAAGAGGATGACACCGATTCCGGCATCCTGTGCGTCTTTTAATACACTGTCCCATCCGGAGGTATCTGCTGCGGAAAGAAGCAGGTAATCAACCTCATCCTGGATGAACTTCTGAGCTGCGGTGATCTGCTCATCATTCTTTAAGCTGTATGCGAAGGATGCGTCATAACCGTTCTCCTCGGTAAACATAGCCTTTAAGTCTGCGTCGTTTGCGGTACGGTAACCAGACTCGTTCGGGTCGTTGTTGATGATGCCCACACGGATCAGCTCGCCGTCTGCTGCCGGTTTTGCTTCCTCTGCCTTGGACTCTTCTGCTGCTGCCTCAGTTGCTGCCTCGGTTGCTGCCGGAGCTGCTGCGGTCTCTGCCGGTTTGGATCCGCCACATCCTGCTAAGGATGCCGCTGCCATCGTTGCTACCATTACGCTTGCCCATACTCTTTTTTTCATGTTGTTTCCTCCACTTCTTATATAGTTTTGTTTTTTATTTCGTTTCTTGCTCCTATGTCTGTATTGTACAAAACCAAACCATTTCTTTCAATTTCATTTTTCCTGTATTTATGCGGTTTGTTGGTTCTTTACAATACCAATTTCTTTCTGTATAATCTAAATTAAATACAAATTTTTACAGAGTGTGGATTTTTTATGATATGCAGTGGAATTTTTACGATTTCCGGCTTTTCCCCTGCAAAACCCGGCAAAGTTCCGGCTTTTTCGCGCATTCCAGTTCATCCAGTTGTCAGAAAATGGATTGTGCAATTTTTTCTTTTTTGAAAAAATGGGGGATTTTTTATGACGCAACAGGAAATTTTACGGATTCCACCGGAAAGATGGGAGGTATTTTTATGGCAATCAAATACAAATGGCTGGCGGATCAGCTGGAACAGCTGTACGCAAAGCAGCAGAAAAACGGGCAGGCACCAGCTCCCGCCCAGGACAAGTTTCCCACAGAGCGGGTCCTTGCCATGCGCTACCATGTAAGCCGTCAGACCGTCCGGTCGGCTTTAAAGCTTCTGGAAGAAAAGGGCATCATCAAAAAAGTACAGGGAAGCGGCACCTACTTAACCGGAAAGCTGAGTGACCCTGCCAAAAACCAGATTTTGCTGATTCTTCACGAAGAACCGGAATTTTTCTCTTCCAGGCTCTGCCAGACCCTCTCCCTTGCCCTTGCGGAAAGCGGTTTTTCCCTCCTCTGCAAAGCCAGCCGCAACAGCGCCTGGGCCGAGCGGGAACTTCTCACCGCGCTCTTGAATGAGCCGCCCAGAGGCCTGTTCATCCAGCCTGTAAAAAGCGCGCTTCCAAATCCAAACCGCGATCTGTACCGCATTCTCATGAAAAAGGGCTGCCATATTGTCTTTCTTTTTTCCTCCTGCCCGGATTTTCCGGAAATTCCCTGCCTCCGCTACGACGATTACTACGGATGCAGCACGCTCGTTCAAAAACTGCTCGCCCAGGGCCACATGCGCATCGGCGCCCTCTTCCAGTCCGACGACCGCGCTTCCCAGGAGCGCTACCTCGCCTTTATGGAGACTATGCAGGAAGCCGGCATGTCTGTTCCGGACCGCCATGTTTCCTGGTACAATTCGGCTCTTGCGGAGCGCATCTGCAGCCGCAGGCCGGAAAGCGGCCTGTTTTCCCGCCTGATCCCCGATGGTTTTTCTGACTGCACAGCCCTGATCTGTGACCACGACGGGATCCTCTGGAAGCTGCAGCAGGAACTTGCCGCGCCTCAGACTGCTTCCGCAAAAGCCTCCCTTTCCGAATCCACAGGAAACACTGCCGCCAAGGCCATCCTGTCCGAATGCATCTCCTTCGGCGGCTTTTTGCAGGGCCATCTCTCTGAACGCCAGAAACGCACCCATACCATCCTTCTGCATTCCGATCCGGAAACGTTCGGAAATCTGGCAGCGCAGACTCTTTTGGACAGCATAAAGGGACTTCCCACGCAGTCGCGGGAAATCCCCTGGAAACTCTCTTAATCTGCAGTTTTATCACCGGTTTTCATTCCGGTACTCTCTTGGGCTTAAGCCCTGCAGCTTTTTAAAGACAAAGCCGAAATAATGGGCATCGCGGTAGCCCACCATTTTCGCAATCTCCCCGGAAGCGTGATCGGTCTGGCGAAGCAGCTTCTTCGCCTTTTCGATCCGCTTTTCCGTCACATATTCCACAAAAGTCTTCTCCATGTTCTGGCTGAAAATGGCACTGAAATAGTTGGAACTCATGCCAACCACCTCCGCCACCTGGCCTAAAGACAGCTCCTCATTTCCATAGTTCTCATCGATGTATTCGAGCGCTTTTTTCAGCTGCTTTCCACCCTGGTACTGGTTGATCTCGTCCCGGATCTCCATGGCCGTTTTCAGCATGTCCGCAAAATACGGAAACACCTCTTCGGTATCATCCCGCACAGACTGCACCGCAAGCTCGATCTGCTCCTGATAGGTTTCCTTTTCCGCTCCAATGGATTCCAGGAAAGAGACCACGGCAAACCGGATGTTTAACACCACATAACTGCGAAACATGGTAGACTGCAGCGGGCGTCGGATCCGGTCCAGATAAGACTCCACAAAATCGTGAATTTCCTTTTCCTCTCCCCTTGCCAGAAAATCCCGGATGATATCCGGATCCATCTGCATAAAGTCCACCGACTTCATGGTAGCCTCCTCATCTTCCCCGGACTGTCCTCCAAGTGTCTCCTTCGACAGAATATGCTGGTCTGGCAGGATAAAGCGGTAAGCAAACAAGTGATTCGCCTCCCGGTAGCATTCCGGCAGAAGGCTTAAACGCTCCACCGGAGTTCCCACCGCCGCGTACCAGAACAGCCGCTTTTCGGTGTGGCCGCACACCTCCTCAAAACAGCGGAATGCCTGCTCCGTCAGCATCTCCATATGCGGCTTCTCACCCCGGATCAGCACCCCGTAGCTGTTAACGTTTAATCGAAACAGCGTATACTGGGGATGACGCAGGAAGAAGTGAAACAGCTCCTCCTGGCTCTGCTCGGTCCTCGCCGCGTCGGCTTCCTTCCGCCCGTAAACCGTAAATAACAACAGATTATAGCATGCCGCGGAGAGGTCCAGCGACAGTGCCGCTTCCTCCTCATAAATTTCCTTGGCAGAAAGCCGCCCATCCAGCAGCCGCTCAAAGAAGCGGCGCAGCGGGAACTGTTCAAACTCCCGCACCTCTTCCCGGTACTGGTTCTGGTAATCCTTCTGCTCTGACTCCTGCTCGATCTTTTCCTTTAATTCCATTAAAACACCGCGCAGTGCCAGACGGGTAACCGGTTTTAGCAGATACTGGTCCACCCCGATCTTAATCGCCTGTCTGGCGTACTCAAAATCATCGTACCCGCTGATGATGATGATCCGCGTCTTCGGGAACTCCTCTTTTACAATTTCGCTCAGAGAAAGCCCGTCCATGAACGGCATCTTAATATCCGTGATCAGAAGATCCGGTTTCAGCTTCCGGATCATGGGAAGCGCCATCTCCCCGTCCCCGGCTTCGCCCACCAGCTCAAATCCATACTGCTCCCAGGGAATCTTATCCCGGAAGCCTTCCCTTATCACACTCTCATCCTCTACCAGAAATACTTTCAGCATCCTTATCCCCCCGTTTTTTCTTTTTGTTACTGTTCACGCGTTGCGCAAACAGCAACGGGTTTTGCCGATGCTTCGCATTCCAAATCGGCAAAATCTGCTTCCACCACTGCATCATACGGCATTTTCAGTTCAGAAAATGCCTACCCGTGTACAGTATCATCAATAGGCCCGGTTTTCCAGCGCCTCCGCCACATTTTTCTTTGTATACACGGTTTCCGGCACAAAGGTCAGCTTCGGCGCCGGTTTTCCGTTCCGCATCTTGCGGATGAGTTCATCCACATATACCCCCTGATCCGGATTACACTCAATGTCTGCCGTCAGAACACCCTCTTTTACCAGCTCCAGCGCACTGCGGGTGGCATCGAAAGAAATCACGCGGATATCGCCCTTTTCCCCCGCCGTCACCCCGGCCTCCTGCATGGCTTCCAGGGCACCAAACGTCATATCGTCATTCTGGCTGATCACTACGTTAATGTCACTGTACTGTTTTAACATCCGCGCCATGACTTCCTTTCCCTTCGCCGTAGTAAATTCCGCGTCGGCGCTCTCTAAAACCAGCCAGTTTTCATGCTGCTCCGCAATCTCCTCAAACCCTCTGGAGCGCCCGATCTCCGCCGTGGAACCGTCTGTGCCGCGAAGCACCACAATGCGGATGGTCTCTTCGTCTCTGTTCTCCCGTGACAGCGTTTCTTCCAGGATCCGCCCTGCCTCTCTTCCTTCCTGATAAAAGTCCGAGCCGACCCACGCGGTATACAGCGATTCATCTTTCACATTGACCCGGCGGTCAATCAGGATCACCGGAATGCCCGCTTCCTTCGCCTCCAGAAGCACCGTGTCCCAGCCATCCTCCGTCAACGGCGACAGCACAATGTAGTCCACCCGCTGGGAAATGAAGTTTCGCAGGGCTTTCATCTGATTTTCCTGCTTCTGCCTGGCATTGTCAAAAATCAGGAAATAGCCGTTATCCCGGGTAAAAGTCCGCTGCAAAGACTCCGTGTTTGCCGTGCGGAATACCGACTCGCTTCCCACCTGCGATACGCCGACTGCAATCAGGTTTTCCGCCGCAGCCAGGCCGCCGTTTCCGTTTTCCGCCGCAGGATCCTCCCCGAACGCAGAGTCTGTGCGCCTTGCCTCTTCCTCCGCGTTTCTGGTATTTCCCGGCATCCGGCTGCAGCCGGCCAGACTGCCACAGACCAGAAAAAGGGCCGCCGCTGCTCCCAGCAGGCTTCTGTTCCAGCGCAGCGCCGCCACGCCCGGAGCCCCGTCAGCTCTCCTTTTTTTCCATTTCCACATGCTGCTTCTCCCTCCTTGCCGGGATCGTGATGGTGACACGGGTTCCCTTTCCTTTTTCTGACCAGATTTCCATGCCGTACTCTGCCCCGAAATACATACGGATCCGCTCATTGACATTGGCCAGGCCAAACCCTTTTTCCGTCTCACGGCAGGGCTTTTTAATCTCCTCCCGAAGCTGGGAAAGCTCCTCCGGTGTCATGCCGGTTCCGTCATCTTCTACCACCAGAACCAGTTTTTCGTCTTCCTGATGCCCGCTCACGCAGATGCATCCCTTTTCCCGCTTGTACTTGATGCCATGGTAAAGCGCATTTTCCACCAAAGGCTGCAGCGTCAGTTTCGGAATTTCATAATGACAGAGCGCCGGATCCAGGCAGATCTCGTATTCCAGAATGTCGCGGTAGCGCATCTCCTGGATTTCCAGATAACTGCGGATATGGCGTTCTTCTTCCCGGATCGAGATAAATTCTTTTCCCTTGCTGAGTACCAGACGGAAGAAATCCGAAAGCGTCACCACCATGCTCACCGCGTCATCCGGCTTGTTGCCCTCGATCAGCCATACAATGGTGTCCAGTGTATTATAGAGGAAATGCGGGTTGATCTGCTCCTGCAAAAGCCGCAGGTCCAGGCGGCGCATCTTCTGCTCATCTTCCTTGATCTTGGCGATCATACCCTGCATATCCCCGGTCATGGTGTTAAAGCCGTCTGCCAGAACTTCCAGTTCATCACCGGAGCTCACCTGCGCCCGGGCACTGAAATCCCCTGCGGAAATTTTCTGCATGGTATCGTGCAGGGCCCGGAGCGGCCGCAGGATATTGGCTGTGATAAGGTATGTCATGGCCACAGTCACCACGATCAGAGCCAGCGCCAGCGCCGAGCAGACCAGGATAAACTGCTGGATCTGCTGGTTTAATGTCCCCGTCACCGTTTCCATGGCCCGGATCTGGTAGTAAATGTAATACTGGATGTTATCCTGGATCAGCTCTGTCAGAATATAAATGTTGTTGTCCAGCTCGCGGATATTTTCATCGTACCGGCCGCCAATCCGGATATTTACAAGAATATCATCCACCCGCTTTTCCAGCGTGTCGATGTTGCGCAGAAGGCTCTCCAGCCACCAGCGGCTCTCCGGCTCCGTGGTCACATCCTTCAGCTTCGTAAACTCCGTTTTCAGTTCCCGGATCATAAGATAAGGGTCTTTCAGGGATGGATCCTCCCCGATGTGCTCATATTCAATGTAGCCCACCACAAGTTTGTAGAGACTCTCGTCCATCTCTTCCTTAAAATTTAAGTTGTAATCGTTCGCCACCGCAATGTTGCTGACGATCTCCGCGTACTCCCTGCGGTAACTGCTCATGCAGACTAAAAGCACCGCCGCCAGGATCAGAAACGGCGTAACAATCGCCGCAGAAAGCATCAGGATCTTTTTGCGGATGGAGCTGCGGATGGAAGAACGCGCCGCTGCGGGCGGGATGGAGGTTCGGTTCATGGGATCACACTTTCTCTAAGGTACTCTTAGCTAGTCCACTGTAACTTCACAATACATTCCAATATATTCCTCAAAGCGCGGCAGCGCCAGCGTTAATTCCCCACGTTTGGATCCATCAACGACGCCTCGCTCCATCAGGCGCTTCCGGTAAAGATTCAGAAGCTGCGGTGAAATGGAAAGCCGCTCACGGATATCGCAGGTCTTATGAAATCCCAGCGATATCACATATACAATTTTCCGGTCCAGTTCGGAAAGCTCGCTCCAAATTTTCTCATAGGCGTATATGGTCAGCTCCTCATCGAATTTCGGAAGCAGATCCTCCAGTTCTGTATTCATCTCCCATTTTAAATATCCCAGAATCTGGAACGCAAACGGATACCCCTTTGTCAGCCGGGCCATAGCTACCGCTTCTTCTGCCGGTATCTGAAACACCGTGCGGTAACTGGTCGTCATAGCCGGAATACTCAGTGGTTCCAGAAAGATTTTTGGTGCCCGGTAAAGGAAGGTCAGGCTCTTCTCGTTCTGCAGATTGCTGATATTATCATAAAGCCCGGCCATGACAAGATACACCGGATAATTTTTCGTGATGTAAATCTGAAAATTGCTGGCAAACAGCTTTACATATTCGTTATTTACGATCTCATCAAGGATAAATAAAACCTTTTTTCCTTTTTCTTTCAGCTTTTCAAGAATGCTGCGAAGCATGGCTTCTTTTTCCAGTGTTTCTTTATTCTGATTTACCGCAATCCCTGCAATTCCAAAATTGACATTCCATTCCAGATTCAGATTCTGCAGTCCGGATGTCCGGTTAATCTCCGAGACTGCTCCTGCTATGATATCGGTATCTGCACTCAGATTCAAAACAACCCAGTCATCCTTAGACGCATAATGTTCTGAAATTTCCGCAAGGGAAACCGTCTTCCCAGACCCCCGCACACCGGCAATCATATAGACCTTGCTTGACGGGATCTCCATATCAAAGGTCTGGATAATTTTCCCGATCTGATCCGTTCTGGATATGAATTCCGTTGGCTTCTGTCCAAAGGTCAGAGTGAATGGATTCTCTCCCCTCATAAATACCTCCTTATTTAAATATATTTATTTATATTTATTTTTTGTTTTCATATTTATTTATATTTATTTGTATTTATATTAGCCTATTCTATCCAAAACTGCAAGAAGGTTTCCCGGAAATTGCACAAAAAAGCAGGCGTACCATAGCTCACTACACTAAGGCTGCCTGCTTTTCTGCTTTCGATTTTAAATCATTTACTGAATAAACAGTGTATTGACATCCAGTGCCTCGTCGATCATGCCGGACTCCAGCATGAAGTCTGCGGTCTTCTGGAAGCCTTCTTTGTCATCGTCGGTGATGTCCAGGGAGAAATCGTAGTAGTCGTACATCTCTTTAACTGCATCCTCATCCAGATCCAGTTCGTTTGCCACAATGCTTATGGTCTCGTCCGGATTCTCGTTCATGAAATCCGCGATCTCCTCCTGGGATTTCTCCAGCTGTGCGATCACTTCCGGATGTTCATCATAGAACTTCTGGGTGGTTGCTACTGCGATGATGGCTTTGATGAGGCCCTCACCGTCGGTTACCTTGTGGCAGCCCTGCTTCTCTGCGTTGTAAGCAGCTGCGCCTGCCAGTAAAGCTACATCTACGCTGCCGCCATCCAGACCAGCTTTTGCGTCCGGAATGCTCATGTTCACATAGTTGACATCATCCAGGGTCATGTCAGCCTGTGCCAGGTAAGACACTAACAGCTCATGCAGGTTGGTTCCGGTCGGTCCGGCGATGGTCTTGCCCTTTAAGCTCTCCGGGCTGGTTAAGGTGGCATCCTTGGAGTACATGCAGAATGCCTTCGGAGAACGGCTGTACATATTTAATACCTTAATGTCTGCGCCGTTTGCTGCGGACAGGATCACGGAAGTTGCGCCAACAGCGTACAGAACCTGTACATCGCCGGATGCCAGAGCCTGGGTCTGGTCTGCGCCGGAAGTCAGCTCTGCGTACTCGGTCTCAATGCCCATCTCACCGAAATCTTTTGCGAAGATGCCCTGGTTCTTCTCAATGATGGTCGGTACGTTTAACGGAGAAGTAACGTAGGTGAATACCAGTTTGTCCAGATCGGATTTTGCTGCCTCGCTCTCTTCTGCGGTGGTTTCTTCTGCGGATGTCTCCTCTGCCACGCTTTCAGCAGCCGTAGTCTCTGCCTCAGTCTCTTTCTTGGAGCTGCCGCATCCGGTCAGGGATGATACGGTCATGCATGCTGCAAGACCCAGTGCGATCCATTTCTTCATAATTGTTTCCTCCTCTAGTTGATAAAATTTAAGTTGTTTATAATATCCCGTTTCAGGGAAATAAAACCGTCGTCCAGGAGCTTCCGCTCCTCAGCCGGTGTCTCCACCGGGTAAACCTTCTTCACCAGTCCCTTTTCAATGACCACGATCCGGTCACCCAGGATCAGTGCCTCATCGATGCTGTGGGTCACAAACAGGATGCTGCTTCGCTTTACCTTCTGCACACGAAGAAGCTCTTTCTGCATCTGTTCTCTGGTGAAATAGTCAAGAGCCGCAAAGGGCTCATCCATCATGATAAAGTCCGGCTCGTACGCCAGCGCCCGTGCAATGGCCGCACGCTGCTTCATGCCGCCGGAGAGCTGGGACGGATATGCTTTTTCAAACCCGGAAAGCCCCACGGTCCCGATCAGGCTCTGGATTTTTTCTTTATCCTGCTCTGATTTTTTCAGGCCGAACACGACATTATCCCAGACTGTCAGCCAGGGCATCAGCCGCGGCTCCTGAAACACAAAAGCCGTCTTGTGATTGCCTTCCCACAGAACTTCGCCGGAATCAGCCGCTTCCAGGCCGCCAGTCAGGCGCAGGAGTGTGGTCTTGCCGCATCCGCTCTGTCCCAGAATCACGGTGATCTGCCCCTGCGGAATGTCCAGATCAATGCCATTTAATACCGGAACCTTACGCCCTTCTACCTGATAGGATTTTCTTATCTGATTTAATTTAATTCCAGCCATTTTCCCCGGATCCTTTCAAGAAGATATTGATGAGCGCACCGAAGATCCGGTCCGTCACATAGCCCACGATTCCGATCACCAGAATACCCACGATAACCTTGTCGGTCCGGGACATCTGCTGGGCGAAGAGGATCATGTGACCCAGTCCGGTGGATGCCGCCACCATCTCGGCTCCAATGATGGCTCGCCAGCTGTAACCCAGGCCAATGCGCATACCCACCAGAATATCCGCCATCGCGTAAGGAAGCACGATGCGGAAAAATTTCTGCCGTTCAGAATATCCGAACATGGTGCCGACCTCCAGAAGCTTTTTATCGCAGCCGGTAAAACCTTTTACAATGTTCAGATACATCGGAAAGAACGATGCCAGCACAATAATGACAGTCTTGGTAGTCTCGCCAATGCCGCACCATAAAATCAGCAGCGGAATCATGCTGAGCGGCGGCACGTTGCGGAAAAACTGCACCGCATGCTCATAATAACCGGAAGTTCCCGGAAACAATGCCCGGAACATGCCAAGCACGAATGCCAGCACAAAGGCGATAGCAAAGCCCTTGATGACGCGCAGAAAGCTGATGCCGATATCCCGCGCCAGTTCGCCGTTCTGAAGCATTTTCAGAAAGCTGCGAAACACTTTTTCCGGCGGTGGAAGCACGTAGGCACTCAGGATTTCTGCTTTGCAGACCAGATACCAGATCACAAACACAATCACCGCACCGGCCAGGGGCTGCGCCCAGGATTTTATTTTCTTATTCATCGTACTCCATCCCCCATATGGCAGCCCTGTCTGCAGTAAAGAAGTTCCAGAAGAAGCGGACTGTGCTTGGCCCTGACTGCATCTTTCTTCATGTTCCGGTCTCCTGCCTCTGCAGTTCCAGTCAGCATTGCGGTCTCCGTTTCAAGACTTTCTGCTTCTGTCTCTAACGCTTTGCTTTGCTTCTCCAGGTAACTCTCAATCTCCTCCCGGCCACTTAAACTTACCACCGGCACAGACAAGCCCGTAAAAAATCCCGGCGGGATCGGGCTGGCCTCCGGCGCCGGTTCCAGTTTTTCTCCGAGTTTCGAAAGAAAATCCTTCCAGCTTATAAAGCGTGTCCGCGGCAGCTCCAGCGCATTTCCCTGCTCCGCCAGAATCCGGCAGGGCGTGGTGATGATCTTCTCTCCATTTGCCAGATCCGCCCGTTCACTGAGTTCCCTGGCACAGTGGATCAGGATCGGTTCAATGTCTGCCACCTGAATAGAAAGGTTCTTTTCCTCATTGTAATGTTCAATCAGATTCACAGCCTCCGGACACCTGGCATCCGCCACCGTTCCGTCCGCATGCTCCATCAGCTCCGCATACTGTTTTAACACGATACCGCCCCAGTCTTCCCGGCAGCGCACCTGCGTCAGCTGATGTTCTGCTAAAATTCGTTTCAAATTCTGTTCCGATACCATGCACTCCGATACCGGATTGATCCATAAATACGTCAAATGATTCTCCCCTTGCTGTCTTCCTGTGTTGTCTTTGTTTCACGCTTTGGGTTCTATGCCCCTCTCTGTAATTAGCTTTCGCTAACCAATGTCGAATAGCATACCAAACTTGTAGGAATTTGTCAACACCATAATTTTTCATTAGGACGCACTATCCTGTGAAATAAAAAATCCAGACATCTCTGTCTGGACCAATATGACCTCGCCGGGAATCGAACCCGGGTTTACGCCGTGAGAGGGCGTCGTCTTAACCGCTTGACCACGAGGCCGTATTAAATTTTTGAGGCATGTACCCTCAAAAGCACATATTGAATTTCATCCGTTTTTCTTCGTTTTCGCGGTTATTCATAGGTCTTCGACCTATTTCATAACATTAGCTTCGCCAATGTTTCGTCCAATCCATCCAAGTCCTTATGGAAGTAAACTTCCAACGTCCTTTTCTGTCTTGTCCGAACCGCTCCCTAAACCATATTGGATAAGCCCTCGACCTATTAGTGACAGTCAGCTGCACATGTTACCATGCTTCCACCTCTGCCCTATCTACCTCGTCGTC
>CAKRRJ010000041.1 GCA_934394615.1 uncultured Lachnospiraceae bacterium | reverse complement strand
AATCAAGTTAAGACAAACACAGACCAGAAAGAGCAGCAGCTCAAGAAATTATCAAAAATGTCGCTGATCCGTTCCCTGCTTCCAATCGCGGGACTGATTATCATTTTCTTACTGTTTAACGTGCTGACGAACTTCAGAATGATGAAAAACCTTCCGCTGGTTCTGTCACAGGTTTATGTAACAATGATCGCAGCGACGGGCGTATTTTTCATCATGACCATGGGCGGCCTGGATTTCTCCCAGGGTTCTATCCTGGGTATCGCATCCATCGTGGTATGTATGCTTTCCAAGACCAGCATCCCGCTTGCGATCGTCGGCGGTATTGTGGCAGGCGCAGCGATCGGAGCAATCAACGGTTACTTCTATGTATACCGTAAGATTAAATCCTTCATCGTTACGATCTGTACCATGTTCCTGTTCCGCGGATTCATCAAATACCTGACTACCAACGCACCGGTAGCCGGATCCGCAAAGCTGATCAACTTCGACAGCACCGAGTTAAAGATCGCATGCACGGTACTGATTCTGGTAATCGGATTTGTACTGTTCCGCTTTACCAAGTTCGGTACCTACTTAAAGGCAATCGGCGCAGGTGAGAAGGCAGCTATGTTCTCTGGTATCCGCACCGACCGTATGAAATTCTGGATTTACGTTTTAGCAGGCGCTATTACCGGATTTGCAGCATTTATCAACGTTATCAAAGTTGGTTCCGTTACTTCTTCCGGTGGTAACCAGTTAGAGACCCAGATCCTGATCGCGCTGGTACTTGGCGGAATGCCGATCTCCGGCGGCGCAAAGGT
This sequence comes from uncultured Lachnospiraceae bacterium, assembly GCA_934394615.1. Lineage (GTDB taxonomy): Bacteria > Bacillota > Clostridia > Lachnospirales > Lachnospiraceae > Brotaphodocola. Next base: position 19,784 of record CAKRRJ010000041.1, on the reverse strand, counting down.
ACGCTTTGAAAATATCATTGTAGGTTCCCTGCTTTATATCGTATTGAACAGCGGACTTACCATGATGGGCTTCTCCACACAGCTCATGCAGCTCATCCAGGGCGTGGTATTCCTGGTATTCGTAGCAGTATTCGCAGACCGTCAGTCCCTGCAGGTAATCAAATAAACAGACTGGGAATGACATCATCAGGAATTGCATCGGAGGTTTGAGGATATGCCAAGAACAGCGGGAAACCAGAATCAGGAGAATCTGAAATACCAGAAGCTTTACAACTGGGGCCGTACCCTGATCACCAGCGGCGTGATCAAGAATCAGGACAAGTTCCCGTCTGAGCATATCCTTCAGAAAAAGTTCGGATATTCCAGACAGACCGTGCGCAATGCGCTGGACCGTCTGGAGAAAGACGGACTGATCGTCCGGGTGAAGGGAAGCGGCACCTACGTATCTTACGAAAACAGTGACGCGGACGGCGAGCGCCCTCATGTGGGGCTGATCTTAAGCTACTTTTCGGATTACCTGTTTCCGCAGGTCTATGCGGGAATTGAATCGGTACTCCAGGAAAAGGGGTTTGAGATTGATGTAGCCGTGACCCGAAACCGTCTGAATGACGAGGAAATGTACTTAAAAGGATTCTTAAACCGGAATGTGGCGGGCCTCATTATAGAGGGAACCCGTTCCACATTCCCGAATCCGAACCTGCGTCTCTACAAGGAAATCCGGAAACGGAATATCCCAACACTGTTTATTCACAATCATTATCAGAATGAGCAGTTTGACAGTGTGGAGATGTCGGATGCCCGGGCTGGTTATGAACTGACCCGGCTGCTGATCCAGAACGGACACCGCCGTATCGGCGGCATCTTCAAGTACGATGACATACAGGGCATTGAGCGCTATCGCGGCTTTATCGAATGTCTGTCAGACTACGGGATCAATTTTGATGACGACTGTATCCGGTGGTATTCCACCAAAGATATGGAAGAGAAATTAAGCAGGAAGAGTCTGCAGCGGATGTACCGCCGGACGAAGGACTGCACGGCCATGATTCTCTACAACGATGAGGTGGCTGGTTTCTACATGGAGTTTTTAAAGGAACGCGGACTGCGGGTCCCGGAGGATCTCTCCCTGGTGTCGTTTGACGATGCTGGACCGGAGCAGGAAGCGGAACTGAAAATCTTATCGGTGATCCATCCGAAATACAATCTCGGGCGCATCACAGCGCGGAACCTGCTTCGCATGATGGAGAATCCGGACTGGCAGAAGAAGAATTATTCGCACCAGTTTCCGGTCACATTCAACAGTGGAAATTCGGTCCGCGACATTCGCTGATTTAATTTAAAATGCATTCATAATTATCAAGGAGGTAGATTGACATGAAAAAGTTATACTTTGCAGTAGGCTCCCAGGATCTGTACGGAGATGAGTGCTTAAGACAGGTGGCTGAGGACAGCCGCCAGATGGCAGAGTTCCTGAACGAGAAATTAAGTGGTGTAGTAGAGGTGGAGCTGGTTCCGACCATCATCAACTCTGAGAGCTGCATCAAAACCATGCGTCAGGCATCCTGCGACGATGACTGCGTAGGCGTGATCACCTGGATGCATACCTTCTCCCCGGCTAAGATGTGGATTAAGGGCCTTCAGGAGCTGAGAAAACCGCTTCTTCACTTACATACCCAGGCAAACGAGAAGCTTCCGTACGACACCATCGATATGGATTTCATGAACTTAAACCAGGCAGCACACGGCGACCGTGAGTATGGCTTCATCGTAGCAAGACTTGGTATCCCGCACGAGGTTGTTGCAGGCTACTACAAGCATGATAATGTTGTTGCAAAGATCCGTCAGTTCGCAGAGGTTGCAAAGGCAATTTCCTACTCCAAGTCCTTAAAAGTTGCTTCCTTCGGCAACAACATGCGTGAAGTAGCAGTAACCGATGGCGACCGTGTAGAGAGCCAGATCAAATACGGCTGGGAGTGCAACTACTTCGCACTGGGCGATGTGGTTGACACCATCAATGCAGTGACCGAGGAAGAGGTTGACGCAAAGATGAAGGAGTACACCGACAAGTACACCATGAAGACCGACCGCATCGACTCTGTTCGCGAGCAGGCGAAATACGAGGTTGGCCTGGAGAAATTCCTGGCAGCAAACGGTATTGGCGCATTCGCAGATACCTTCCAGGATCTGCACGGATTAAAGCAGCTTCCGGGTATTGCAGCACAGAACTTAATGGCTAAGGGCATTGGCTTTGGTCCGGAGGGTGATTACAAGATCTCTGCTTTATCCGCAGTGCTCATGAAGATGTCTGAGGGCAGAGACGGCGCAACCGGATTTATCGAGGACTACACCTACGACTTAACTCCGGGTCAGGAGCTTGAGCTGGCTTCCCATATGCTGGAGGTTCCGCCGGCATTCGCAGCAACCAAACCGGAAATCGACGTACTGCCGCTTGGTATTGGCGGTAAAGAAGATCCGGCAAGACTGATCTTCGACGGTGTAACCGGTGACGGTATCCAGGTAACCATGGTTGACATGGGCGACCACTTCCGTCTGATCTGCGCAGACATTGAGCTTGTAAAACAGCCGAAACCGATGCCGAACCTTCCGGTAGCAAGAATCATGTACCGCCACAAACCGAACTTCCAGATCGGTACCGCAGCATGGTGCTACGCAGGCGGCGCTCATCACTCTGTTGTATCCACCGCACTGACCAGAGACGATATCGCAATGTTTGCACGTCTGACCGGTACAGAGCTCATCACCATTGGTGAGGATACCACTGAGGCAGACCTGCAGAAGTTCTTTATGAAATAAAAACAGACAAAGAAAATCCGTCCGGAACCCGTAAGGGTTCTGGGCGGATTTTTTGTCTGCATATAGACGTTTTAGTTTCCCATCTTCTGGTTCATGAGCCAGGTGGTGAAATAGGCCTGGATGACATCGAACGGAGCATTTCCCATATCCAGAAGGAAGGTGTGGAACTGCTTTGCGTTGAAGGCATCCCCAAGCTGCATCTCGGCGGTCTTTCGCATATTGCGGATCTCGAGGGATCCGATGAAATAGGAGAGATAGTTGGCGGGATTATCTACCATAGTCTCAAACATGGAACCGGCAATGGACTGCGGATCGCTGAAATAGGAAGAGAGATATTTCTGTACATCGTCCTGTTCCCAGCCAAGATAATTTACCGCAAGGTCAAGGTAGGCGTGAATGCCGAGAGTTGCCTTGGAATTTGCTGAAAGCAGTTCGCCAAGCAGTGGGTCCAGCCCGTTGTCGAGTTCGTAGGAAAGTGCTTCCACATAAGCGGCCCATCCCTCGGAATATCCGGAAAAGTTCAGGATCTTTCGCAGGTCGGAATCGCAGTGCGTGTGGAACCATACCGTCTGATACAAATGCCCGGGATAGCCCTCATGGGCAATCGTGTTGTAGAGCGGCTGGTTGTCGTAGATCGGATTCCGGTTGATATAGATGACATTCTGAGAGCTGTCATCAATTGGTGAGGTTAAATAAAAGGCGGGGCTCAGGGAGAGCTCCAGTGCTTTCGGCACATCCTTTAAGGTGTAGCTGCATTCCGGAAGCTGCGGAAAATCCTGCAGAGTCTGCTCTTTTAATTCTTCCATGATAGCGGATGGCTCAGTCTGCCGATAGTGATAATCCTCCAGCATGGATTCCAGCTCCGGGTGATCGGAGAGGAGCTTTGAGGTAATCTTGAGGTTATCGGAGATTTCCTGCTCTGTGGCATCCAGCAGTTCATCGATGGAGTGGTAGGATGTTCCTGTTTCTGTGTATACAAGATACTCATAATAGGCTTTCCCATCCGGATAACCGCACATGCCCTTCTCGTTGGTGCCGGTACCCTTGAGCTTTTCCAATCCATCGATCAGAAGCTTGTAGGCCGGCACAAAATGTTCTTCCAAAGCGGCCTCATTGCGGGCGCAGAGTTCTTTTCTGGCATCATCTGTCAGGTCGGGAAGTGTGTTTAGACGCTCTTTGAAGGAGTCGATCATAAAGTTGTTTCCGGGAACCAGCAGATAACTTTTACAGGATTCAATGACATGGTCTAAGGAGGTATCGCTCATCATAAGGCCGGCTGCAGCTTTCTCCTGTTCAAACGAAAGGATCTGTCTGTAAAAGGTATCCAGGTATTCCACGATGTTTAAGTAATCTTCTACATCCTGTCGGGTATAGAACGTGTACTCGCACAGCAGCATGGGAAGCTGCGCCTGGGTTCCAATCGTGGGTGCAAGCGGCTGGCTGTAGAGCTCCAGTCCATTGCTTTTGGCCTCTGTTTTCATGAGGCTTTCCAGGATACGGAGTGTAAGTTTCTGGTCTTCGGTCAAAAGTGCAGTCTGGAAAGAAGAGAGTTCGCTGCGCAGGTCTTCCTGGTCTTTTCTGGTCTGCCGGAATGCTTCCGCGGAAACCGGGGCGATGGGTGCATCTGTCTGTGTGATGCCGCGGCTTTCCGGATTTTTCAGCAGAAAATGCAGATCAAGCCGGGCAGAAGAAAGCTCATCCTGAAACAGGGATGTCTCAAGCTTGGAAAAACGCTGCTGTTCTCTGGCGCTTTCCTCTGTGAGCTGTTCATAATCAGCCGTGTTCTCATCCTCGTAAGGAGCGGCGGTAGTCGGTTCCGGCGTGCGGGAGACGGGGGAACAGGAACAAAGAAGCATGGCGCACAGCGCGGCCAGAAGGCCTCTCTTTTTTGCTGTGCATATCGCGGACGCGCCTTCGGCGCGTCCACTGATTCGGTCTTTATGCATGAAGCAATCCTCCAAAGTAGTCTTAAGTGTACCTAATTATATAATATACTCGCTGGAAATACAACTTATGCGGAGTGCCCATTCTATTGAGTTTTCGCGGACTTTATGCTATAGTTGACTTAATTGGCGCAGCAGGAAACAGGTCTGCGCAGTTGCTGCGCCGGTTGTGCGAAAAATATGAAACGTCACATTTGACAGGCAGATCCGGCAGCGAAAGTTTAGGAGGAATTTGGCTCATGTGTCAGAATGAAAATTGTAATTGTAAGAAACCGTATTATATCACCACCGCGATCGCCTATACATCCGGTAAGCCGCACATCGGCAACACCTACGAGATCGTACTGGCAGACAGTATCGCGCGTTTTAAGAGAGAGCAGGGCTACGATGTCCGTTTCCAGACCGGTACCGACGAGCACGGTCAGAAGATCGAGTTAAAGGCGGAGGCAGCAGGCGTAACCCCGAAGCAGTTTGTAGATGATGTAGCAGGACAGATCAAGACGATCTGGGATCTGATGAATACTTCCTACGACAAATTTATTCGTACCACTGATGCAGATCACGAGGCTCAGGTACAGAAGATTTTCAAGAAACTGTATGATCAGGGCGATATCTACAAAGGTTACTACGAGGGCCTTTACTGCACTCCGTGTGAGTCCTTCTTTACCGAGTCCCAGTTAGTAGACGGCAAGTGCCCGGACTGCGGACGTGAAGTACAGCCGGCAAAGGAAGAGGCTTACTTTTTCAGAATGAGCAAATACGCAGACCGTTTAATCGCGTATATCAACGAGCATCCGGAGTTCATTCAGCCGGTATCCAGAAAGAATGAGATGATGAACAACTTCCTGCTTCCGGGACTGCAGGATCTGTGCGTATCCAGAACTTCCTTTACCTGGGGCATTCCGGTTACATTCGATCCAAAGCACGTTACCTATGTATGGCTGGATGCACTGACCAACTACATTACCGGCCTTGGTTATGACTGCGATGGCAACAACGGGGAACTGTTTGACAAATACTGGCCGGCAGATCTTCATCTGATCGGTAAGGATATCATCCGCTTCCATACCATTTACTGGCCGATCTTCTTAATGGCTCTGGGCCTGCCGCTTCCGAAGCAGGTATTTGGCCACCCGTGGCTGCTGCAGGGCGATGGAAAGATGAGTAAGTCCAAGGGCAACGTGCTCTATGCAGATACTCTGGTAGACTTCTTCGGTGTAGATGCAGTCCGTTACTTCGTTCTGCACGAGATGCCGTTCGAGAATGATGGTGTCATTTCCTGGGAGCTGATGGTAGAGCGCATGAACTCTGACCTGGCAAACATCCTTGGAAACCTGGTAAACCGTACCATTTCCATGTCCAACAAATACTTTGGCGGAGAGGTAAGAAACGGCGGCGTTTTCGACGCAGTCGATGAGGACTTAAAGAACATTGTTCTGGCATCTGTAAAGAAGGCAGAGGGCAAGATGAACGAGCTTCGTGTGGCAGATGCCATTACCGAGATCTTCAATATTTTCCGTCGCTGCAATAAATATATCGATGAGACCATGCCGTGGGCACTTGCAAAAGACGAAGCTCAGAAAGACCGTCTGGCAACGGTTCTTTACAATCTGGTAGAGGCGATCACCATCGGCGCATCCTTACTGGAGTCCTTCATGCCGGATACCTCCAAGAAGATCCTGGCACAGCTCCACGCACAGAAGCGCGCTCTTTCCGAGATGGATCAGTTTGGTCTGTATCCGTCTGGTGAGCATGTAACCGATGCTCCGGAGATCCTGTTTGCAAGAATGGATCTCAAAGAAGTTATGGAGAAGGTAGAGGCTATGCGTGCAGCAGACAAGGCAGCACAGCCGGCTGCTGAGGAAGCAAAGGAAGAAGAGCCGGTCATCGACATTGAGCCGAAGGCCGAGATCGAGTACGATGACTTTGCAAAACTTCAGTTCCAGGTTGGCGAGATCATTGCCTGCGAGGCAGTCAAGAAGTCCAAGAAACTTCTGTGCTCCCAGGTTAAGATTGGCAGCCAGGTAAAACAGATCGTGAGCGGAATTAAGGCACACTATTCACCGGAAGAGATGGTGGGCAAGAAAGTTATGGTAGTTGTAAACTTAAAGCCTGCAAAACTGGCTGGTGTTCTGTCTGAGGGTATGCTCCTGTGTGCGGAAGACGCAGATGGAAACCTGTCCTTAATGGTTCCGGAGAAGAAGATGCCGTCCGGCGCTGAGATTTGTTAAAACGGATGGCGGAAAAACAGATTTTAAGACATGGATTAAACGGCAATCAGCTAAAGCTGATTGCCGTTGTCAGTATGCTGTGTGATCATGCAGCGGTTCGCCTTCTGGGATATGGTTTCATACCAGCATTATATGCGGCAGGAGCGGATGCGGCGGCAGCGCGGTGGAACCAGGTATTCTGGATTCTGCGGTCGGTGGGACGCATGGCATTCCCTATTTATGTGTTTCTTCTGACGGAAGGGTTCTGTCATACCAGAAACCGCAGGCGCTATGCGCTGCGTCTTGGTATGTTTGCGCTGCTGTCGGAGGTTCCTTTTGACCTTCTGGTATATGGAAAACTGTGGGCTCCGCAGAGCCAGAATGTATTTTTCACCTTGTTTCTGGGTGTGCTCATGCTTATAGCAGTGGACTGGATTGGGAGAAATACGGATGCAGCCCTGGTGCAGTACCGTCAGATGGCAGTCATTGCGGGAGCAGCTTTTATAGCCTGGGTTTTAAAAACGGATTATGACGCAACTGGCGTTATGTTAACCGCTGTTTTGTTCTGGTTTCGCCTGACACCGGAAATGGCATGCCTGGCTGGCTTTATCCTTATGGCAGCAGCAGAATTCCGCCCGGTCTATATTCCGGGGATTGCGGCATCGTTTTTTCTGATTCGCTGCTATAACGGAACACGCGGGAAGTGGAAAGGAAAATGGTTTTTCTATCTGGTATACCCGGTGCATCTGCTTGTGCTGTACGGGATTTCACGGCTGGTGTTCGGATAATGTGAATCTTATGAAGAAATAAAGGAGATTGTAATGATTTTTGATACCCATGCCCATTATGATGATGAGGCATTTCATGAAGACCGGGATGCGGTCTTAAAGAGCCTTGCGGAACATGGCATTGAGGCTGTGGTAAACGTAGGCTCCAGCATCCAGACGACCAAAAACACACTGGAACTGATGAAAAAATATCCGTTTGTATATGGTGCGGTAGGCGTGCATCCGAGTGAGACGGCAGAGCTGAATGATCATCTCTTTGACTGGCTGAGTCATGTATCCGGAGAGGAGAAAGTAGTTGCTATTGGTGAGATCGGTTTGGATTATCACTGGGATGAACCAGGGCCGGAACTTCAGAAAAAGTGGTTTGTGCGTCAGCTTGGACTGGCGCGTGAGAAAAAACTCCCAGTCATTATTCACAGCCGTGATGCGGCAAAAGATACATTAGACATCATGAAAGCGGAAAAAGCAGAAGAGATCGGTGGTGTCATCCATTGTTTTTCTTACAGCCTGGAGATGGCGAAAGAGTATCTGAATATGGGATTTTATCTGGGAATCGGAGGCGTGCTGACTTTCAATAATGCAAAGAAATTGAAAGAGGTTGTTGCATATATGCCGCTCGACCGGATTGTGTTAGAAACGGATTGTCCTTATCTTTCTCCGGTACCGAACCGAGGAAAACGTAATTCCTCTCTGAATCTGCCTTATGTAGTGGATGAAATCAGCCGGATCAAGGAAGTGTCGGTTGAGCAGATTATTGCAGTGACCGAGGAGAATGCAAAGAAACTGTATCGTTTCGGATAAAAATGGCGGGCGTGCGCTTCGCGCACGCCGAAAACCCATAGCAAAAACCAACACAGAAAAAGAAAGGAAACCTATATGCAAAATAAACTTGGCAACCCGAAAAATACCATCGAGGTGATCCAGAAATATCAGTTTGCGTTCCAGAAGAAGTTCGGACAGAATTTCCTCATTGATCCCCATGTGCTGGACAAGATCATCGGGGCGGCGGGCGTAACAAAAGAGGATATGGTCCTCGAAATCGGACCGGGTATCGGAACCATGACCCAGTATCTGGCAGAGGCAGCCAGAGAGGTAGTTGCGGTAGAAATCGATACCAATCTCATCCCGATTTTAAAAGAGACCTTGGCCGAGTATGACAATGTTACGGTTATCAATGAGGATATTTTAAAGGTTGATATTAAGAAACTGGCAGAAGAACACAACGGTGGCCGTCCAATCAAGGTTGTGGCCAATCTGCCGTATTACATTACCACGCCGATCATCATGGGACTGTTTGAAAGCAATGTGCCGATCGACAACATTACAGTCATGGTGCAGAAAGAGGTGGCAGACCGTATGCAGGTTGGACCGGGTTCCAAGGATTACGGCGCGCTGTCTCTGGCTGTGCAGTATTACGCAGAGCCGTATATTGTGGCAAATGTTCCTCCGAACTGCTTCATTCCGCGGCCGAACGTAGGTTCCGCAGTCATTCGTCTGACACGCCATAAAGAGATGCCGGTTCAGGTGGCAGACCCGAAGCTGATGTTCCGTCTCATCCGCGCGTCCTTTAACCAGCGCAGAAAGACCCTTCAGAATGGCTTAAACAATGCGCCGGATGTTTCTTTTACCAAGGAGCAGATCGTGGCAGCCATCGAGAGCCTTGGTGTACCGGCGACCATTCGCGGCGAGGCGCTCGACTTACGGCAGTTTGCGCAGCTGGCAAATTATTTTACCGAAAATTGTAAATAATGTTTTGGACATAGCTCTTATTGTTTCCGCATATATAGTAATGTACTCTCGGAGTTTCCGGGGGAGCAACAATCGCGGAGGGATGAGAGCTATGTCTGATTATCGGAGACTGATTTCGTACATATATGCTTATGAGGGTGGGGTAAAAGGGAAAAATATCGGTTTTGCCAAGATTGATATGCGCGGTCCCCAGTGCCGGATCCAGGTCAATGTCAAGAAGGTTTATGTGGGGAGCAGCGACATTGGTGTGTACCTTTTGTATACAGGAGGGGAACTGCTGCTCGGCCGCATTTTCATTCGCGGCGGCGCGGGAGAATTTCGTACTCAGGTACAGTCAGAAAATGTGGATGATTCGGGGGTCCGTATGGAGGACTGTTATGGGCTTACGATCCACGATGTGGAGAATGCCTGGCAGAGTTATACCACAATCTGGGAAGATGCCGTGGCGCAGACTGCAGAGCTGCAGCTGGCGGAAATCACAGCGGAAAATATAAGACTGCAGCAGGAAGATCGGGAAAAACAGGAACAGGGGCGTGTGCCGGAGCAGAACATGGTTCCAGAGGAAACAGTGTCGGAAATGGCAGAAGCGGAAAACAGCCAGGAAACAAAGTCGATGGCGGTGGAACTTCCGATTTCAGCAGAGATTGAGCGGGAACTGGAACGGGAGGAACAAAAGCAGGAGAGCATCGCTCCCTGGGGGGACGATGAGGCTGAAACAAAGATCAAAGACGAAGTAATGGAGATTGTGCAGCAGCAGGACAGGCAGCCCGTTGTACCGGCCATTTTTCAGAAAGCAGCAGAACCAGATGGGAAGTTCGCAGATGTTTCGAAGCAGAAAACAGAGGAGGATCCCACGAAAACAGAGAAAACCGTTTCCGAAATTTTTCAGTCAGACGATCCGGAAAAGACCCGGGGGCCGGAAGACGCAGCACGTCTTGCCGAACTGGACCGGGAGGAAAATGAAGAGCTTGCCGACATCAATATCTGGCAGAAAATGAGCGGCCAGTACACCAAAGTGCTTGCGTTCGATTACGATAACAGCTGCGAGATTCTCTCAATTAAACCGCAGGATATTGGTCTTCTTCCGCGGGAAACCTGGGTGTATGGCAACAACAGCTTTTTGCTTCACGGATATTATAACTACCGTCATCTGATTCTGGCAAAGCTTCAGGATCCGCAAAAGCCGCCGCGTTACCTGCTTGGCGTGCCAGGTCATTATTTCAGCAACGAAAAATATATGGCATCCATGTTCGGGTTTCCACATTTCGTACTGGCGCGCAAACAGCCGCAGGGAGATGGGCGGTTTGGGTACTGGTACACCGATATCCGGCTATAGAACCATTATAAAATAGATTTCTCTTCCGCAATCGGACGATTTCCGCTATACTGGTAGCAGAAAACTGTTGGGAGCCTAACGAAACGATCGGCCCAACAAAATGTAATATCGGAAAGGAACTTGATGTGGAAACAGAAAAAATAACCGAAGAAAAGAAACTGGAAGAGAACATAGAGTGTTCTGCATCGCCGGAGGACGTCCGCTATATGAAAGAAGCCATCCGTCAGGCGAAGAAGGCTGCCGCGCTCGGCGATGTCCCGATTGGCTGCGTTATCGTTTATCAGGATAAGATCATCGGCCGCGGCTATAACCGGCGCATGGCAGATAAGACGGTTCTGGCGCATGCAGAGATTCTTGCCATGCGCAAGGCCTGTAAAAAGATGGGAGACTGGCGGCTGGAAGACTGCACCATGTATGTGACGCTGGAACCATGTCCCATGTGCGCGGGTGCGATCGTGCAGGCGCGCATTCCGAGAGTGGTCATTGGGTGCATGAACCCGAAAGCCGGCTGTGCAGGTTCTGTTCTGGACATGCTTCATGAAGAAGGGTTTAATCACCAGGTACAGACTGACATCAATGTATGCCGGGAGGAATGCTCCTCGATGCTGTCGCAGTTTTTTAAGGATCTCAGAAAAAAGCGGGCGAAAGAGAAAGCAGAGGCGAAGCCTTGACAAATCCCCTGTTTCTGGGGTATACTAAACAGGCATTTGCGATAGAATACGCAGATGCGCACAAGAACAAGTCATAAAGCTTCCGCGCAGCCGGGGAGATAGCGGTGCCCTGTATCTGCAATCCGCTCCAGCAGAGGTGATATCCCGCCTCGGATGCGAACTTGCAGGGCTGCCCCTGGTAAGCGGCGTTGACGTTTGGGTCTTGCGCAACAGAACCTCATGAACCGTGTCAGGGCAGGAATGCAGCAGCACTAAGTGGGTCATTCTGTGTGCCGCAAGGGAGCCTGGGCCGAGCTGGCTGTCAGGGTAACGCCTGTGAGCCGTATACAAAGCGGGGTGCGCGGATTTAAAAAGAATAATAACAGGTGTATCTTCAGACAATGAAGATATGCCTGTTTTTCTTTACCTATCTTTTCCTAATAAAAGATGGACAAACGAGAAAGCGGTGTATTATAATGTAACGAGCGAAAGTGAGCCGAAAACGTGCCTGCACAGGTGTGGCCAACGGCGAGGCAAACGAGTAGCAGAATGAGGGTTGTATGCCTTATTTATAAAATGTAAAGAAAGAAGGGTGTGTCTTCGATGAGAGTTGGAATGTTAACCAGCGGCGGCGACTGTCAGAGCTTAAACGCAACCATGCGCGGTGTGGCAAAGGCGCTGTATAAGATGTTTGAAGATGTAGAGATCATTGGTTTTGAAGATGGATATAAAGGCCTGATGTATGCGGATTACCAGATCATGAAACCTTCGGATTTTTCCGGAATCCTGACAAAGGGCGGAACTATCCTTGGAACGTCAAGACAGCCGTTCAAGCTGATGCGTGTTCCGGACGAGAACGGTCTGGACAAGGTAGAGGCCATGAAGCACACATACCGGAAATTAAAACTGGAATGCCTGGTGGTGCTGGGTGGAAATGGAAGCCAGAAAACAGCAAACCTTCTGCGTGAAGAGGGTCTGAATGTGGTATCCCTTCCAAAAACAATAGATAACGATCTCTGGGGAACCGATGTAACGTTTGGTTTCCAGAGTGCCATCAATGTGGCGACCAATGCCATTGACTGTATTCATACAACTGCAGCTTCTCATGGACGTGTGTTCATTGTAGAGGTTATGGGACATAAAGTTGGCTGGCTGACGCTGTATGCAGGAATTGCCGGCGGAGCAGATATTATCCTGCTTCCGGAAATCCCGTACGACATTAATGTGATTGTTGCAGCAATCAAAGAACGAAGCAGACAGGGAAAACGATTTTCTATCCTGGCTGTTGCAGAGGGCGCAATTTCAAAAGAAGATGCAGGCCTCAGCAAGAAGGAGTTAAAGGAAAAGAAAAAGAATCAGGTGGTATATCCATCGGTTGCTTACGCGCTTGGCGCACAGATTACCGAGAAAACAGGACAGGAAGTCCGCGTTACGGTTCCGGGTCATACCCAGCGAGGCGGTGAGCCGTGTCCATACGACCGTGTGCTCTCCACACGTCTTGGTGCGGCAGCAGCAAAACTGATCCAGGAAAAGAAATATGGATATATGGTAGCAGTAGAGAATGGCGAGATCACGGAAGTGCCGCTGGAAGAGGTGGCAGGAAGATTAAAGACAGTAGATCCGAACTGCTCCATGATCCAGGAAGCCAAAATGGTTGGAATCAGCTTTGGCGACGAATAACGGCGGCTGACAGGCAGATCCTGCCAGTTCCCGGTCAGCAAGGAGTTTAGGAATATGTCATATACAGCACTGTACCGCAAATGGCGTCCGGCCCAGTTTGATGATGTCAAAGGACAGGATCATATCGTACAGACTTTAAAAAATCAGATTACCAGCGGCCGTATTGGACACGCCTATCTGTTTTGCGGAACACGCGGAACAGGTAAGACGACCATTGCAAAGATCTTCGCGAAAGCGGTAAACTGCGAACATCCGGTAGATGGAAGCCCCTGCAACGAGTGTGCTGCCTGCCGCGCCATTGCAACGGGCAGTTCCATGAATGTGGTCGAGATCGATGCGGCATCCAACAATGGCGTAGAAAACATCCGCGAGATCCGGGAACAGGTTCAGTATCCGCCTACGGAGGGAGCATACCGGGTCTACATCATCGATGAGGTGCATATGCTTTCTACCGGTGCGTTTAACGCCTTGTTAAAAACGCTGGAGGAACCGCCGTCCTATGTCATCTTCATTCTGGCAACAACGGAGGTGCATAAGATTCCGGTCACGGTGCTTTCGCGCTGTCAGCGTTACGATTTCCGGCGTATCACCATTGACACGATTGCCGCAAGGCTGCGTGAACTGGCGGATGCAGAATCAATCCAGGTAGAGGAGAAAGCCCTTCGCTATGTGGCGAAGGCGGCAGATGGTTCCATGCGAGACGCATTGAGCCTTCTTGACCAGTGTGTGGCATTTCATTACGGCACGCTTCTGACCTACGATAATGTGCTGGAGGTTCTCGGCGCCGTGGATTCCAGTGTGTTCAGTGAACTGCTCCGCGCCGTAATTGCGAAAGATACCACGGAGTGCATGAAAAAGCTGGAAGAAATGGTCATTCAGGGCCGGGAGCTTGGACAGTTTGTTACAGACTTTATCTGGTATCTGCGAAATCTTCTGGTGCTGAAAACGGCGGACGACGCGGAAAATATGCTGGACATGTCGGAAGACAACTTAAAGCTCCTTCGCGAGGAAGCGGAGATGATCAGCGGGGAGACGCTCATGCGTTTCATCCGTATTTTTTCCGAACTTTCCAATCAGATCCGCTATGCGAGTCAGAAACGGGTGCTTATTGAGCTGGCGCTCATTAAGCTGACCAAACCGCAGATGGAACCAAATCTGGATTCTATTTTGCAGCGCCTGGAAGAATTGGAAGACCGAATGGATGAAGGGGTTCCGGTTAATGCCCAGATGATGCAGCAGATGGCAGCCCAGATGGGACAGCCGGTCAGTGCAGCGGGAGTGCCCGCGGCAGAACCGGAAGCAGCACCGCAGCAGGTGACGATTCCAAAAGCGCAGTTAGAAGACTTAAATCTTATTCGCCAGGACTGGGGGAAAATTATCCGGGAGCTCGGCGGAGCTATCCGGCCAAGCTTTCGCGACACGGTGCTGGAGCCAAGCGGCGACAGTTGTCTGTGCATCGTTTTTTCAAGTGGTGACAATTATGCCATTGGCAGCAGGCCAACGGTCATTGGGGCATTAGAGAAGTATGTGGAAGAGCGCTATGGCAAGACCATGTATTTCAAGGCGCGTATGCGCAATGCGGGCGAACGTCTGAATACAATATACGTCAGTGACGAAGAATTGAAGAATGCGATCCATATGGACATTACGATTGAAGACTGACAAAATCATATTATATAGAAAATCTGGAGGAATATCATGGCAAAACGTGGTGGATTCCCGGGCGGAATGCCGGGAAATATGAATAATTTAATGAAACAGGCGCAGAGAATGCAGCGTCAGATGGAGGAGACGACCAAGGAACTGGAAGAGAAAGAGTACAGCGCATCCGCAGGCGGCGGAGCTGTGACCGTAACGGTTTCCGGTAAAAAGGAAGTGCTTTCCGTAAAGCTTTCCGAAGAGGTAGTAGATCCGGATGACATCGAAATGCTGCAGGACCTGATCGTGGCAGCAACCAATGAAGCACTGCGCAAAATGGAAGAGGAGTCTCAGGCAGCAATGTCAAAACTGACCGGCGGCTTAGGCGGTCTGGGTGGAGGCTTCCCATTCTAAAATGGATTACTACAGCAAACAGATCACAACGCTGATCGAGGAATTATCGAAGCTTCCTGGTATTGGAAGCAAATCCGCACAGCGTCTGGCATTCCATATCATCAATATGCCCAAAGAACAGGTGCAAAGCCTGACCGGAGCGATCACACAGGCAAAAGCGAATATCCGCTACTGCAAAGAATGCTGCACGCTGACCGATCAGGAACTTTGCCCGATTTGCAGCAGCGACAAACGCGATCACAAAACGATCATGGTGGTAGAGAATACCAGAGACCTGGCGGCGTACGAAAAGACCGGAAAATATGAAGGTGTATACCATGTACTGCACGGAGCTATTTCTCCGATGCTGGGTATAGGACCCAACGACATCAGGCTGAAGGAGCTGATGCAGCGGCTTCAGGGGGATATCAAGGAAGTGATCATCGCTACAAATTCCAGCCTCGAAGGAGAGACCACGGCCATGTACATCAGCAAGCTGATCAAGCCCACGGGAATCCGCGTGAGCCGGATTGCAAGCGGTGTGCCGGTAGGCGGCGATCTGGAATATATTGATGAAGTAACCCTGCTGAGGGCCCTGGAGGGACGTGTGGAACTATAGGGAATAGCAGCAACAGCAAAGGAGTGCAGAAGATGGATAAGTACGAGTTCAACATAAAAGTAGAACAGATTAGAAAACTGAGCAATAAAGGCGATTTTGAGACGGCCATGAAGATCGCGGACACGATCGACTGGAAAAAGGTCCGCAACGCGAACCTGCTGTCTATGGTTGCCAATGTCTATGAAAAAAATAAGGAATATCAGGATGCAAAAGACATTCTGTTAATGGTCTTTGAGCGCGCGCCGATCGGCAAGCGCCTTCTCTACAAGCTGACTGATCTTGCGTTAAAAGAAGGAAATGTGGAAGAGGCGAATGCTTACTACCGCGAGTTCTGCGATCTGGCAGGAGATGATCCGCGCCAGCATCTGCTTCGCTATAAGCTTTTAAAAGCCATGGATGCACCGCTTGAGCAGCAGATCCATTCTCTGGAGAGCTATACAGAGGAAGAACTGGATGAAAAGTGGCTTTACGAGCTGGCGGACCTGTATCACCGAGTTGGAGAGATTGAGCGCTGTGTGGCAACCTGCGACAAGATCATGCTGATGTTTGGTCTTGGCAAGTACGTTGATAAGGCTATGGAGTTAAAAGTTCAGTACGCGCAGTTAAACAAGTATCAGATGGATCTCGTGGAAAACCGTGATAAATATGAGGCAAAACTGAGGGCGGTAGAGCAGGCATTTGAGGAAGAGGATGCGGCAGATGAGAGCCTGGAGACCGATGAGGAACCGGAGCAGGATCTGGTGGAGTCTGAGCCGGAAGAACTGGCTGAGGAACCTGCTGCAGAACCGCAGGAGACGCAAATTACAGAAGAATTCGTAGAAGAAGAACCGGAGGAGGAAATGAGCATCACCCCGGATTTGTCTTACGGAAAAGAAGTGATTGCCGCGCAGATGAAGCAGGCGGAAACGGAAGCAAAGCTTGCAGAGGAAGTATCCCGGATTGGAAATGATAGTGTGAAGGAAGACGAAAGCGATCTTGGAAAGACCAGGGTTCTGACTTCAATTCGCCGTATGCCGGCGGCCGAGCCGGTCATGGAAGAAATTCCGGAGCCGGAAGAAGAGCCGCAGATCGAGGAGCTGGATGAGGAACCGGAGCTTCCGCGTATGGTCAATCATCTTATGATCGAAGCACGTTCTCCGGAAAAGGGCATGGAGATTGCCATCCAGTCCTTAAAGCAGATTCAGAGAGAGACTGGCATTAAAAATCCAGTGGCAAAGATCACAGGTTCCAAATTGAATAAGCGTGGTATCCTTGCATGCGCAGATAAACTGAGCGGAAAAGATCTTATAATTGAGGAAGCGGGAGATCTGACTCCTCAGATGATCCGTGAGCTGGTAACGCTGATGAATCAGGATACCAGTGGAATGCGCATCATTCTGATTGATAATCCGAAGCAGATGGAGATGCTGCATGCGCAGAATCCGATGCTTGCGGATAAATTTGAGTGCATTGGATGCGATTATCCGCCGGTGCAGGCTGAAATCGTGGAAGAACAGCCGCAGCAGGCAGAACCGCAGGAGGAAGAGGCACAGATTCCGGATGAACGTCCGGTTCGCCGTGTTGTTCCGGTAAATGATGAAGCAATGCGTGCTCCTGAGCCGGAGTTTGAGGAAGAACCGGAAGAGCCAGAAGATTCGGATGAAGAAGAGATGGATATCGATGAATTTGCGCAGTATTGCTGCAAATATGCATCAGAGATCGACTGCAGCATCACCGGAAAGAGTATGCTTGCACTGTATGAGCGCATTGAAATCATGGAAGAAGATGGAATCCCGCTGGTTCGCAAAGAGGCTGAAACTCTGATTGAGGAGGCAGCTGACCGTGCGGAGAAGCCGTCTCTCGGCAAAGCGATCAAGGGACTGTTTTCATCCAAATACGATAAAGACGGCATGCTTATTTTAAAGGAAGAACATTTTATATAATGAGAGCAGATATCAGATTAATTGCATTAGATCTGGACGGGACGCTTCTGGACAGCCAGAAGCGTCTTTCTGCCAGAAATGAAAAGGTACTGCGCGAATGTATGGAGCGCGGTATTTATATTGTACCCTGTACTGGAAGAATCTGGGGCGGGGTACCGGAATTTTTGCGCTCTATGCCCGGAATCCACTATGCGATCACGACAAATGGAGCGCTTGTGGAAGATGTAAAAGAGCACAAAGTTCTGGATGAGCGCAAACTGTCCTGCAGCCAGGCGCTGAGCCTTCTGGAACTTGGCGGCCAGTTTCATACCATGTATGACGCATATGTGGATGGAAAGGCTTATGGTGAGAAACGTTTTCTGGATCGTATGGATGAGTTCGGAATTCCGGATACAATTCAGACCATGATGCGACAGACAAGACAGCCGGTGCCAAGTGTTATCGAAACCGTACGCGGGCTGAATCTTCCGGTAGAAAAGATCAATTACTTTTTTGCGGATCAGCAGGAGCGCAGCCACGCAAGGCGGGCGCTTTCAGACCGGGGAGATGTAATTGTGAGTTCTTCTCTTGACTGTAACCTGGAGATTAACGCCCAGGGAGCAACAAAAGGAGAAGCCATACTGCGTCTGGCAAAGCATCTTGGATTGAACCATGAACAGACGATGGGATTTGGAGATGGCGAAAACGATATGACCATGATTCGCATGGCTGGAATTGGTGTTGCTATGGGAAATGCAGTGGAAGCGCTCAAGGCATCTGCAGATTATGTGACCGTAACAAACGATGAAGACGGTGTTGCGGATGCCATTGAAAAGCTGGTACTGGGCTGACGGGGCGTATTATGAATTTTTTGACAGAACACTGGCTGGCTGTCGGCGTTGGCGTATTCTGGCTCTCTATGGTGCTATATGGGCATTACAGGGGGCTTGTGCGCATTGCGGTGACAATGTCAGCGTTGATTGTAAGCATTCTTGTGACAAGGGTTGCGATGCCTGGTGTGACGGCCTGGCTGGACAGCAATACGGCGATTCACCAGACGATTGGCCAGGGGCTTTTACATATGGCTGGTATACCGGGCGAGAAGGAAGATGCGGATACGGGAGCAGAAGAAACGATGCCATCCTATCAGAGGGCGCTGATTGAAAATCTGAAATTGCCGGAGCAGATGAAGGACGTCCTGATCGAAAACAACAACAGCGAGATTTATCATCTGCTTGGTGTGAACCGTTTTTTTGATTACCTGGGACTTTATCTTGCCAATATGGTAATTCGGACATTTGGTTCCGCAATCCTGTTTGGTGTTGTGTTTCTGTTTTTCCGTATGGGCGCGCACTGGCTTCGGCAGATCGCAAGACTGCCGGTTATATCGGAACTGGATCAGCTTGCGGGCGCACTGCTTGGTGGTGTTGCAGGGCTGCTGATTCTGTGGCTTGCTGCGCTTATTTTGAAAGCCTGCTCTGGTATGATGTGGACCCAGCCGGTGCTGGTTCAGATCGGGGAAAGCTGGTGGCTAAAGCTGTTGTACCAGAACAACTTATTTAACTGGCTGTTTATACGGATCCTGAATGGGTTTCAATAGGTTAAAATAAGGCGGGATTGGACTGCCGCTGTCGATATTCGGCGTCTGGCGGCAGTCTTTTGTGGAAAAAAATACAAAAATTAGAAAAACCTGTTGACAAAAGGTATATAGAGGTAGTATACTATGACTCACCCGTGAGAAACAACGGGTTGCGAAAAAAGAAAATAAAAAAAGTTGTTGACAAACGCGTGGACATCTGGTAAGATATAACACGCTGCTGAAAACAGCAAAGCGAATCTGAAAAGATTCAAAAAGAAATTTAAAAAAGTTGTTGACAAATCAAACGCGATGTGATAAGATATTGAACGTTGCCGCTGAGAACAGCAACAATATGAACCTTGAAAAATGAAAGATTGAACAGTGTTTAAAACCCTGAAAATTCTAATAAAAAGAGTCCTGGTTGGACATCTTTGAAATGAGATTTCAGAACAAAAACAAACCAAACAACAGTAGAACGGTTTAA
>CAKRRJ010000040.1 GCA_934394615.1 uncultured Lachnospiraceae bacterium | reverse complement strand
TTATCGCACAGCTCCCATGCCTTTTCCGTGCCGACCTCGATGCCTGCCTTGCAGTTTACAACGATGATCGCCGCATCCGCCACACTGACTGCCTCTTCTACTTCGCCGACGAAGTCAAAGTAACCTGGCGTATCCAGGATGTTGATCTTCATCATGCCTTCATCGCCCTGATACTCAAGCGGGATCAGAGACGTGGAGATGGAAAACTGACGTTTGATCTCTTCTTTGTCGTAGTCGCTGATGGTGTTACCATCGACAACTTTGCCCATGCGCTTGGTGACTCCGGTTACCAGGGCAAGTGCTTCTGCAACCGTCGTCTTGCCGGCCCCGCCGTGACCAAGTAAAACGACGTTTCGGATCTGTTTTGTACCATAAACGTTCATATAATTCCCTCCTGTACATCAAATTTAAGTCTATGATGATATTCTACTAAAGAAGTGTGAAAATTTCAAGCAGAATATACGATTTGCACAAATTATTTTTACATTCTGTTTTTCCGTCTCTGAATCCTCCCTTTTTACTATTGCAGTTTAAAGCAATAAAGTATTGACAGTCTTTTGAGATTATCATAGAATAGCATTTAGTATTGAAAAGCAAACAAATGACAGGAGATCTGCAAATGAACGACAAGACATTTGGATTTATCGGCCTGGGACTCATTGGCGGTTCCATCGCCAGGGGCATCAAACGCGCATGCCCGGAAAGCAGAATCATGGCATATATGCGCACCCGCGCGAAACTGGAGCAGGCAAAAGAAGACGGCATTGTGGATATCATTCTGGACGGCATCGACGAGCCGCTTAAGGAGTGCGACATGATTTTCCTCTGCACCCCCGTGGAATACAACGCACAGTACCTCACCCAGATCCGCCCGTTCTTAAAACCGGGCGCCATCATCACCGATGTAGGGAGCACAAAAGAAGGCATCCATAAGGTTGTAACGGAACTTGGCATGGAAGATATTTTCGTTGGCGGCCACCCGATGGCCGGCTCCGAAAAGACCGGCTATGAAAACTCCACAGACCATCTTCTGGAAAACGCCTATTACATTGTGACACCAACCGCAAAGACCTCACAGGAAGATGCCGACCGGCTGGTCGATGTGGCAAAAGCCATCGGCTCCATTCCCATCGTGTTAGACTACCATGAGCATGACCGGATCGTAGCTGCCATCAGCCATCTGCCGCACCTCATCGCCTCCAGTCTGGTAAACCTGGTAAAGGATTCCGACAACAAAGACGAACTCATGAAACGGCTTGCAGCAGGCGGCTTTAAGGACATCACCCGCATTGCTTCCTCTTCCCCGGAAATGTGGGAACAGATCTGCATGACAAACACCGGCAACATCATTGATATGATGGAAGGCTATATTGCCTCCTTAAACCAGATTCTGGAATCCTTAAAAGAACGAAAGAGCCAGGATATCTACCAGCTCTTTGATACCTCCCGCGCTTACCGCAATTCCATTTCGGAAAGCCGCAAGGGTTCTGTCGCTCCGGAGTACTCCTTCACCGTCGATATCGTGGACGAGCCTGGTGCGATCTCCACGTTGTCCTGTATCTTAAGTGCGCGCGGCATCAGTATCGGAAATATCGGCATCAACCACAACCGCGAGCAGGGCGAAGGTGCCTTAAAGATTGTTTTCTATAACAAAGAGTCCATGGAACAGGCATGGGCACAGCTCAAAAAATACAATTACGAACTGATCCCGAAGCATTAAACTGACGATCAGGGAAATGGAGTCTGAATCTTATGAAGTTTAATAAAATGAACGGCCTGCGCGGCGAAGTCACCATTCCGGGAGACAAATCCATCTCCCACCGCAGTGTCATGTTCGGTTCTCTCGCAAAGGGCACCACAAAAATCACCGGATTTTTACAGGGGGCAGACTGCCTCTCCACCATCTCCTGCTTCCAGAGCATGGGCGTTTCCATTGAGAACCTGGGGGATACCGTTCTGGTTCATGGAAACGGTCTGCATGGCTTAAAAAAGCCGGAACACGTTCTGGACTGCGGAAACAGCGGAACCACCACACGCCTCATCTCCGGCATCCTCTCCGCACAGGATTTCTCCGTGACACTGACTGGCGACGCTTCGATCCAGAAACGCCCGATGAAGCGCATCATGGATCCGTTAAGCCAGATGGGCGCGGATATCATAAGTATAAATGGAAACGGCTGCGCGCCGCTTGCCATCAACGGACGGAAGCTGCACGGCATTCACTACCAGTCCCCGGTTGCCTCCGCACAGGTCAAATCCTCGATTCTGCTTGCAGGCCTTTACGCAGAAGGCGAGACCCGCGTGACCGAGCCATCCCTCTCCCGCAACCACACCGAGCTCATGTTACGTGAGTTTGGCGCGGATGTGCGCACAGAGGGCACCACGGCTATCATCAAACCGGCAGAGGAACTGTTTGCGAAAGAAATCGCGGTTCCGGGTGATATCTCCTCCGCTGCCTTCTTCCTGGCAGCCGGCCTCATGATCCCGAACTCCGAGATTCTTATTAAAAATGCCGGCATCAACCCAACCCGCGATGGCATGATCCGCGTATGCCAGGCTATGGGCGGCGACCTCACCATGCTGAATGTCCGCGAGACCGGTGAGCCGGTTGCCGATATTCTGGTGCGCACAAGCAGCCTGCACGGCACGGATGTTCACGGCGAGATCATCCCGACCCTCATCGATGAACTCCCGATGATCGCAGCCATGGCATGCTTCGCCGAGGGCGACACCATCATCCGCGACGCGGCCGAGTTGAAGGTCAAAGAATCCAACCGCATCGCCGTTATGGTCGAGAGCTTAAGCGCTATGGGGGCCGATGTGGAAGAGACTGGGGACGGTATGATCATCCACGGCGGAAAACCGCTTCATGGTGCCGTCATCGACAGCCACTTAGACCACCGCATCGCCATGACCTTCGCCATCACCGCCGCTATGGCTGAAGGCGAAACCGAGATCCTCGGCGCCGAATGCGTCAACATCTCCTACCCGAACTTTTACCAAGACTTAGAAAATCTGGCTCACTAACCCTAATTCTCCCGGCATATAAGATTGCCGGGAGAATTTTTTAGCGTACCTTTCGCCATCCCTTTTCTTTTTTAAGATTCTCTTACAACCTTTTAAAAGTTCTTGGCAACCCTCCCCCAATCGTCTATAATGGACACCATCGGGTTTTTTTCTACTGTTCAGAAAGCCCCTCAAATTTTTAACTTAGGAGAATCAGACTCATGAAAAAGAACGCATCACGCATGAAAGCCCTGCTCCTTGGCTGCATCTGTGCCGTGACGACAGCCCTGTCTGCCGTTCCTGCCTCTGCCGCCACCGTGGTTGCAGGAGCTTCCTCATCCTCAAACAATGCTTCGCTCACATCCGCTCCGGGCGACACCTCTTCTGCAGGCGAGACTTCAGCACCGGGTTCCCAGGGCGACGGCGTTTCCGTAGACAAACCGGCTGCACCGCCGACAGTCTGGGTGGTAGGTGACTCCACCGCCGCTGCCTTCAGCGACACCACTTACTACTCTCCGCGTTACGGCTGGGGCACACAGCTTGGCCTTTATCTGCAGGGCGTGAACATCCGCAACCTTGCCATCTCCGGCACCAGCTCCAAATCCTACTCCGACACCGACCAGTACCAGACCCTGCTGCAGAGTGTCCAGGCAGGCGACTATGTGCTGATTGGCTTCGGCCACAACGATGAGCGCACCGAGCAGGGCCGTTACTCCGATCCGACCGGTTCCGTCTCCACAAGCGGTTCCTTCCAGTATAACCTCTACGAGAACTACGTCAAACCGGTCAAAAACAAACAGGCCAACCCGATCCTGGTAACCCCGATCGTGCGCCGCAACACAGCCAACAACTACACCGGGGAAGACGGACACATCACCAACACAAGAAAGAACGAGGAAGGCACATTCCAGGGTGGTGACTACGCCAAGGCCATCCGCCAGTTAGGTGTCGGCAAAAGCGTTCCGGTTCTGGATCTGACCGCCCGCACCAAAGCCGTTTACGAGCAGCTTGGCGCAGATGGCGTGAAGAACCGCCACGCACAGACCTCCAACCGTGATGTCAGCATCGACAACACCCACACCAACCTCTACGGCGCTCAGTGCAATGCCTGGTTCATCGCGGACGAGCTGTTAAAATCAAACTCCGGGCTGAAAAATTATGTGGTGGCAAACCCACAGGTCCCGCAGTACGACAACAACTCCTTAAACGCGAACTACCATGCGCAGAGCTTCAGCGCTCCGGCCGGAGTCAGCAGCATCTTCTCCACCGCCGGTGACTGGAAGCCAACCGTGTTTGGCAACATTGACGGCTATGAGTACTTAAACAGCATGTATTTCTGCCTGCAGGGAAACGGTGACAATTCCCTCCATATGGCAGTCGGCACAAACTCCGGCGCGACCCGCGCACAGCAGGTCGGCGGCATTGAGCAGGGAAGCGACGGCATTGCCATGTTCTACCGCGAGATTCCGGCTTCCGCAAACTTCACCCTCTCTGCAGATGTTACCATCAACGCATACAACGCCTCCGTCCTGAACGCCTTCGGACTGATGGTACGCGATGACATTTATCTTGACACCGTGATCAACGATACCCTCGGCGACTACGTGGCAGCCGGACAGCTTCAGATCTCCACTTCTTCCCCGTGGAACTGCTTCGCGAGAAAGAACGGACAGCTTATCTCCGGCGGAACTGCTTCCCGTGTATACAAACCGGGTGAGACCGTTCACGTAGAGATCCGCAAAGGACCAGACGGATACACCTGTGTATTCGGTGATAATGCGCCGGTATCCGCAGGCTTCGATTTCCCGCTCACCGCAGTGGACTCCGACCGTGTATATGTCGGCATGTTCGTGGCACGCAGCGCGGACGTAACTTTCAAAAATGTAAATCTGATTTATCAGTAAGACTTAAGGGGCACGTCTTTCCCGGCGCGCCCCATTTTTGTACAGAAAAAGGGCCGGAGCAATTTTTACGCTCCAGCCCTTTTCACTTATTATTCCATTATCTCTCGTCAGTATCCCAGTTGTGGTATACAGCCTGTACGTCGTCATCGTCGTCCAGAAGGTCTAACAGACGGTTCATGTACTTGATGTCGTTCTCGTCGGTCAGCTCAACCCAGGTCTGCGGAATCATGGTAACGTCAGCTTCCATCATCGGGATGCCCTCTTTCTCCAGGGTCTCACGAACGGCACTGAAATCGTCCGGATCGGTGATGATCTCGAAGCTGTCCTCCTCCTCGGAGAAGTCCTCTGCACCTGCGTCTAATGCCATCATCATTAACTCATCGGCATCGAGCTCGCACTCTTCCTTGTCGATGATGATCTGGCCCTTCTTGTCGAACATGAAGGATACGCTGCCCTGGGTTCCGATGTTTCCGTTGCCCTTGGTGAATGCGCTTCTTACATTTGCAGCGGTACGGTTCTTGTTGTCGGTTAAGGTGTCAACGATGACTGCAACACCGCTCGGACCATAACCCTCGTAGGTCAGTACTTCGTAGTTTACGGAGTTTGCGTCACCGGCTGCTTTTTTGATACCGCGGTCGATGGTATCGTTCGGCATGTTGTTTGCTTTCGCTTTTGCGATAACATCGCGAAGTTTACTGTTGTTTGCCGGATCCGGGCCGCCCTCTTTTACTGCTACGGCAAGCTCACGGCCGATTACGGTAAAGATTTTTCCCTTAGCTGCATCGTTTTTCTCTTTTTTGTGCTTGATATTGGCAAATTTAGAATGTCCTGACATAAAATAACGCTCCTTACTTTATACTTTCTCTTTTCGTCCAGAAAAAACATCTTTTCTATTTTAACACTATTTTTCTTCGCTTGCAAGAGCCTGTGGCAATTTTGTAACCCGTACCGAATGAATCATTTTGTTTTCCACCTTCAATACGCAGAAACGATAACCCAGATACTGGACTTCCGGCTGCTCGTCCTCCCCCGGAATACGGTCGAGGCGTGAGATGAGAAGCCCATTCACGGTATCGTAATTTTCAAGATCCTCCTCCGGGAAGGTAATGCCAAGCTCTTCCTGCGCCTCCTCAAGCGGTGTCATGCCGCTCATAATGAGCGCGTCGCCCTCGCCGCGGACAATATACTGCTCATCCACATCGTACTCGTCGAGGATATTGCCCACGATTTCCTCCAGAATATCCTCCATGGTGACGATGCCGGAGGTCTGTCCGTACTCATCGATGACGATCTCCATATGGATCTTCTGGGACTGCATCTCCTTGAACAGGGAATTGATGTTGCGCGTCTCCGGAATAAAATGCGCCGGCCGCAGAACGCCCGGTACATTGGCGATCTCCATCCGGGATTCCTGCAGGTTTTCCGCATGGAACAGCACATCCCGCATATGTACGGTACCGATGATATCGTCCAGATCTTTTCCGTAAACCGGATATCTGGAGTTTTTCGCCTCCTTCAAAACAAAGTGCGCCGCTTCCCGTAAAGACATGGAACCATCCAACGCGACAATGTTCTTGCGGTGGGTCATGATATCGCCGGCCTCTTTATCATCGAATTCAAAGATATTGGTGATCATTTTGGCTTCGCTGGATTCCAGCACGCCCTGCTCATGGCCCTCATGCACCATATCCATAATATCTTCTTCTGTTACATTTTCCTGCCTGGACTTCACATATCTCCAGATTGCAAAGGCTGCTGCCAGGAAAAGTAAAACCACGCCAGCCAAAACAAGCAGGCGCGAATAGCCATCATCCATACTGATCTTATTCTCCCCTTCTTTTTTCTCTTTGTATATAACCACAGCGAACTATGTAACAAGCTCCAGACTCACCCGAAGCGCCTGGTTCACCTGTTCTAACAGTTCATCGTCGATATGGCAGATCCGCTCTTTGAGCCTCTGCTTGTCGATGGTTCTCAGCTGCTCTAATAAAATCACGGAATCTTTGATCATGTCGCTCTTTTTCGCTGACAGCTCCACATGAGTCGGGAGCTTTGCCTTATTCATGCGGGACGTGATGGCCGCGCAGATAACCGTAGGACTGTGGCGGTTTCCCACATCGTTCTGGATGATGAGTACCGGCCGCACCCCTCCCTGCTCTGAGCCAACTACCGGCCGCAGATCCGCGTAATAAATATCTCCTCGTCTGATAATCACAGTTTCACACTCCGTCACTGGTTTTCAAAGGTATTATTGCCCTCTGCCAGGCGGCGTATACCCTTCTGTGATTATTTTATTCCGCGAAACAGTCCATCGTTCCCACAACTCTGCCGCCGCGGTAGTAAACGCGCGGTACACGTTTTCCGATGTCGCAGACCATCTCATAATGAAAGCCTCCGCAGAGTTCTGCCAGACGCTCCATGGTAATCTCCTCATTGCCGTCTTTTCCGATGAGGGTAACCGGCGTATCCACGCCAACTCCCGGGATATCGGTCACATCGACCATGAACTGATCCATGCAGACACGGCCCAGGATCGGCGCGCGTTTTCCGCAGATCAGCACATAACCGCAGTTGGACAGGCTTCTCGGATAGCCGTCGCCGTAGCCTACCGGAATGGTGGCAACACGCATGGTGTGCTCCGTAACGTAGGTTCCGCCGTAGCTGATCTCCTCCCCCGGTCCAATCTCCTTTACATAGGTGACAAACGATTTTAAGCCAAGGGCCGGTTTCAGCGGCACAAGGTCTTTTTTGACTTCTTCCGACGGATACATACCGTAAATGGTAATGCCAGCACGCACGTAGTTTAAGTTTGCCTCCGGCAGGTCGATGATGCCCGCGCTGTTGGCGCAGTGCTTCATTGGGATCTCCACGCCGCGCTCTTTTAAAAGTTCTGTAAAGTGCAGGTAGCGGTTTAACTGTGCCATGGAAGAAGCCTTTTCTCCCTCATCCGCGCGGGAAAAATGGGTAAACATGCCCTCTGCCTCAATGCCGGGAAGCGCTGCGATGGCTGCTGCCAGATCTGCCCCTGCCTCATCTGCCTCCATGCCAATGCGGCGCATGCCGGTATCAAGCGCGAAATGGATCTTTGCTTTTTTCCCCATGCTCACTGCCAGATCTGACAGCGGTTTTGCCTGTTCCATGGTAAAAATAGCAGGACGGATGTCTTCCTCGATCAGGTCCTGATAACGGGAAGGATGAGTCACGCCCAGGATGAGGATCATCTTTGTGATGCCGTTGCGGCGAAGCAGCATAGCTTCGTCCACCGTGGCTACCGCGTAGCCATCCACATAATCCGCGATGGCTTCCGCCACCGGCACGGACCCGTGCCCGTAGGCATCGGTCTTGATAACTCCGATCATTCCTGTTTTCCGGTCTATATTTCTGCGCATGGACTCCATGTTAAACGCAATGGCGTCCAGATCTACCGGGGCGTAAACCCGTGTATACTGCATGTGATTCATAATCTTGTTTTGTTCCTCATTTCTGTCTGTTTTGCCGTTTTCCGGCTCTTATTCTGCCGCAGCCTGCACACCGTACAGACCTCAGCCTTATCTTTCCTGTTCTTTTAAGATACTGTTCGCCAGATCAGCTGCCAGCACACTGTTTTCCCCAAACACGGCTGCCGCATGCTCTCCCGCCAGCCCGTGCACATACACACCAAACGCGGCCGCCTCCGTGCACTCCATGCCGCGCGCCAGAAGTCCGGCAATGACACCAGTCAGCACATCGCCCGATCCGCCCTTTGCCAGGGCACTGCATCCGCTCCGGTTGATCCACGCGCCGCCATCTTTATCGGCAACCACCGTCACGGCATCCTTTAAGACACATACTGTGCCGTAGCGGGCGCTGTAGGCTCTTGCCTCGCCGAGCGGGTCTTTCTTTAAGTCCGCGACCGGCACGCAGGTCAGCCGGCTCATCTCCCCCATATGCGGGGTGATGATGATGTTCTCCGTAAAATAGCGGGTCAGGTACGGGTGCGATGCCACGCAGTTTAACCCGTCCGCGTCCAGTACGACCGGCACATACGCGTCGGAAAGCACCGTTTCCAGAAGGTATTCCGTGTACGCTTCCTGGCCAAGCCCCGGCCCGGCAACAATAACATCCGCCCAGGCGCACTCTTTCTCAAGGATGTTCTGCATGGTTTCTTCCTGTTCCGGATCGTAACAGCTGATGATGGCCTCAGGAAGCTGTGTCTGTAAAATCTGCCGGTTTTCCGGTACTGTAAGGATCTTCACAAGACCGGCTCCGGTCCGGTACGCGCCAAGCGCGGAAAAATAAGCAGCCCCGCTCATGCCGCGGCTGCCCGCGATGACCAGAACCTTTCCAAAAGTCCCCTTATTGCCATCCGGGCGGCGCTTCGGCAGCCAGGACAGATCTTCCGGCGTAAGCACCTTTGCGTCCCAGCCGCTCTTTAACAGGCTGGCATCGGGAAAGCCGATATCCGCCACCACTAGGCGTCCGGCATAGCGTTTTCCGGGATATAAGAGCAGGCCAGTCTTCGGGTAGCCAAAGGTCACCGTGACATCGGCCTCCAGGGCAATTCCCATCACCTCGCCGGTTGTTCCATGAATGCCGGATGGCGTGTCCACCGCAATGATGCCCGCTCCGTACTGTCCTCGCACGGACTCCAGCTTTTCCAGAACACTCCGGTATTCCCCGCCGATCTCGCGGCCAAGGCCAATGCCGAACACCGCATCCAGGATGATACCGCATGGCGCGTCCCGGTACTCCGATGCCCTGCTCTGCGGAATGTTTAAATGCTCCGCAATCCGCTTCTGCGCTTTCATCTCCTCCGAGTCATGTTCGGGATTTCCGACAAACAGCAGACTGACCTCATAGCCGCGTCCCTGCAGAATGCGCGCCGCTGCCACGCCGTCGGCTCCATTGTTTCCGGTTCCGCATACGGAAAGGATGCGGGTCTTTTTTCCTGTGCCCCGCTCTGCTGCCATCTGCTGCGCGGCCTCTGCCACGGCAAGCGCCGCCCGCTCCATAAGGACCATGGATGGAATGCCGATTGTATTTATGGTATTCTGATCGATTGCCTTCATCTGCTGTGCTGTTACCGCGTAATTCAATCTTCTGCCTCCTCTGTCCGGATCTGTACTATACTTTTATGACGCAAAAAACCGGCAGGCAGGAAGTTGCTGTTCCCCGCCCGTCGGCTTTTACGTTACCGCTCACACGCTGTGCGAAACAGTAACCGGATTTTGCTATGATTCACTCTGTTCCTTCTTCTCCTGCTCTTTCCGGTCCTGCATGCTGCACACCCGGTAGGACAGGCGCATAAGGCTCTCGGAAAGGTGCACATTCTCAACCACAACATCGTCCGGAACATTAAGATCCACATGGGCGAAGTTCCAGATTGCCTTGATACCGGCATTAACCAGACGGTCCGCGATCTCCGGAGCTTTGGTCTTCGGGATGGTAAGCGCTGCCATCTGCACATCGTTGTCTTTGATGAACTGCTCCAGGTCGTCCACGCCGCGGATCTCGATGCCCCGCACAACCAGGCCGATGAGGCGCGGATTGATATCGAACATGCCCTTGATGATGAAGCCGCGTTTTTCAAAATTCGCGTAGTTCGCAATGGCCTGTCCGAGGTTTCCGGCACCGATGATGATGAGGTTATGCTGGCGGTCGATGCCTAAAATCTTGCCAATCTCAGTATACAGGTATTTTACATTATATCCGTAACCCTGCTGGCCAAACCCTCCGAAATTATTTAAATCCTGGCGAATCTGGGAGGCAGTCACCTTCATCCGGGTACTCAGTTCATTGGATGAGATACGCTCTACGCCCGATTCCAAAAGCTCTCCGAGGTAACGGTAATACCGCGGAAGCCTTGTAATAACTGCTTTGGATATCTCTCTGTTTTCCATGATGCACATCTCCTATACGTAAACTATGTACCCTATTATAACCGCTTGCGAAATCTATGTCAATGTTCAAACAATTTCCGAACAAAAATTACACAGAAAGCTCTTTACAAGTGCCAAAAGCCTATATTATACTTGATAAGTCTTATAGTAGAAAACGTAACGAAATGGAGTTATTTATGATTTTATCATGCAATCACATCAGCAAAGCATTCGGAACAGATGAGATTTTGTCCGAAGTTTCCTTTCATATAGAAGATCAGGAAAAGGCCGCGATCGTCGGCATCAACGGAGCCGGAAAGTCCACTCTGTTAAAGATCATTGTCGGCGAACTTGCCGCCGATTCCGGTGAGGTTGTCCTGGCAAAGGGCAAAACCCTCGGCTACCTGGCACAGCATCAGGACCTCGACAGCAGCCGCACCATCTATGAGGAATTAAAAGAAGTCAAACAGCCCATCATCGACATGGAGCAGCAGATCCGTGAGCTGGAAGTAAGCATGCAGCACGCCTCCGGCGAGGAACTGGAGCAGATGCTCTCCACCTACAGCCGTTTAAGCCACACATTCGAGCTGGAAAACGGCTACGCCTGGAAGAGTGAACTCACCGGCGTGTTAAAGGGCCTTGGTTTTACGGAGGATGAATTTGACAAGACGGTATCCACCCTTTCCGGCGGCCAGAAGACCCGTGTGTCCCTTGGTAAGCTCCTGCTCTCCCGCCCGGACATCATCCTTCTCGACGAGCCGACCAACCATCTGGACATGGAATCCATCGCATGGCTGGAAACTTACTTATTAAACTACAACGGCGCTGTCATCATCGTAGCGCACGACCGGTACTTCTTAAACCGCGTGGTCACCAAAGTGGTCGAACTGGAACAGGGACATGCCTCCGTGTACCTTGGCAACTACACCGCCTACAGCGAGAAAAAAGCCATGATCCGCGCCGCGCAGATGAAGGCGTGGTTAAACCAGCAGCAGGAAATCAAACACCAGGAAGAAGTCATCACCAAGTTAAAGTCTTTTAACCGTGAGAAATCCATTAAGCGCGCGGAGAGCCGTGAAAAAATGCTTTCCAAGATCCAGGTACTGGACAAGCCGGCTGAGATTCAGGACGAAATGCGCATCAGCCTGGAACCGAACATTGTGAGCGGCAACGATGTGCTCACCATCAAAGACTTAAGCAAGTCCTTCGACACCACGCACCTCTTCTCCCATGTGGACATGGAGGTAAAACGCGGCGAGCGTGTTGCCATCATCGGAAACAACGGAACCGGAAAAACAACCATCTTAAAGATCATCAACGGCATGCTTCCGGCGGACTCAGGCACCATCACCTTAGGATCCAAAGTCCACATTGGCTACTACGACCAGGAGCACCATGTTCTTCATATGGAAAAGACCGTATTTGAGGAAGTGCAGGATGCCTACCCGAATTTAACCAACACCCAGGTGCGCAACATCCTCGCGGCATTCCTGTTCACCGGAGACGATGTATTTAAGCGCATCTCCGACTTAAGCGGCGGCGAGCGCGGACGTGTTTCCCTGGCAAAGCTCATGCTCTCCGAGGCAAACTTCCTGATCCTCGATGAGCCGACCAACCATCTGGACATCACCTCCAAGGAGATTCTGGAAAACGCGCTCAAAAACTACACCGGAACCGTGCTCTACGTTTCCCATGACCGTTACTTCATCAACCAGACCGCGACCCGCATCCTGGAGCTGACCGGCCAGACCTTCTTAAATTATATCGGAAACTACGACTACTACCTGGAAAAGAAAGATCTTATGAAGGAGCTGTATGTCGATTCCGAGCACACCGAGCGGGACCGCGCCATCGGCACAGCTGCCGCAAACGGAAACTTAAAGGCAACCGGAGTTCCGGGCATGGCAAAATCTGCTGTCGAAACAGAAGTAAAGCTGGACTGGAAAGCGCAGAAAGAGGAACAGGCGCGCATCCGCAAACGCCAGAACGACTTAAAGAAGGTGGAGGATGAGATCCACAAATTAGAGACCCGCGACGGCGAGATTGACGAACTGCTCTCTCAGGAGGAAGTTTACACCGATGTGGCCCGCCTCGTGGAACTGAATAACGAAAAAGAAGCTCTCCAGAAAAAACTGGAAGAGCTCTACGAAACCTGGGAGGAGCTGGCAGAATAACCTGCCTTTTCCCACATAAACAGAAAAAAGAGGATGCGCCAAAACGGTGCATCCTCTTATTATAATCGGGTTATGAGCAAGACGATAAGCCGGGTTATGTCGTTGAATGGTCATCTATCTAGACCAGATGTCGCCACCTGGTTCGAGCGACCTACCCGAAAGCAGACGGGCCGCCTTATGCTTTCTGTTCGGTCTTGCTTCGAGTGGGGTTTACATGTGCCCCGTCTGTTACCAGCCGGGCGGTAGTCTCTTACACTGCCTTTCCACCCTTACCGGCATAGCCGGCGGTTTATTTCTGTTGCACTGTCCCTGGAGTCACCTCCGCCAGACGTTATCTGGCACCCTGCCCTGTGAAGCCCGGACTTTCCTCTCCCACAGCCTTTCGGTCCTGCGGCAGCGACCATTTGTCTTACTCAATGTTCCCTATTCTATCACCACTTTTTTGCGGTGTCAAGCGCAGACTTGCTTAGACTTTAAAACAGCTTCCTCCGATAAACTCCCGGATCAGGGAATTGTGCGGGATCTCCTCGCTGCTGACACCCAGGAAATAATCCAGGAATTTTAACAGGCGCTTCGCCTCCACATACTCCGCGCTGTCTCTCGGAACAGAGAACAGCACTGGCTCCGCGTACTGCTTTAACACTGCCAGCTCGTAGACCAGGGCAGAGTTAAACATTACATCGGCATCCTCCTGGTACGGGAAGATATTCTCTTCCTCTCCTTTTCGCACAGACGGCCACATGCGGATGGTATCCTGCGCGGAGGATCCTCTTGTGCGCGCATCGCGTACAATACGGCGGATCAGCCTGCCATCCGTGGTCGGAATCCGGTTGTGCTCATCGATATTCAGCTGGGTCAGCGCGCTGATGTAGATTTTAAACTTATTCTTTCTCGGCAGCGCGTAGGAAAGTTTCTCGTTCAGGCAGTGGATTCCCTCAATGACAAGGACATCGTCCGCGCCAAGCGTCAGGTAATCGCCGTGGTACTCGCGCTCACCCTTCACGAAATTGTACACCGGCATCTCCACCGTCTTCCCAGCCAGAAGGTCTGCCATATTCTGGTTAAACAGCGCCACATCCAGGCACTCCAGCACTTCATAGTTGTAGTTGCCGTTCTCATCACGCGGGCTGTCCACCCGGTTCACAAAATAGTTATCGACCGCGATCGGATGCGGCTTTAAGCCTTTCGCCTTTAACTGGATCGACAAGCGGTGGGAAAAGGTGGTCTTGCCGGAGGAGGACGGGCCCGCGATCATCACGATCTTTTTATCCGGGCGGCTTGCGATCTGCTCGGCAATGTCACCGATCTTTTTCTCCATCAGCGCCTCCTGCATCAGGATCAGGTCGCTGATCTTGCCCTGGCAGATGACATCGTCGAGCGCGCCGACGGTCGGCACCTCAAGCTGTCTTCCCCAGTCCTCCGTCTCATTTAAGACCTCCGCAAGTTTCTCCCGGTCCTGGAATGGGGCAACATGCTCCGGATCGTTCTGCTCCGGAAGCAGAAGCATCATGCCGTTCCGGTACAGAATGAGGTCAAAATATTTCAGATAGCCGGTGTTCTGCACCATGTAGCCATAATAATAGTCCTCGAATCCGCCGATGCTGTAGAGGTTCACGCGGGATACGCGGCGGTAATGGAACAGGCGCTCCTTCTCGTACATCCGGTGGCGGTGAAAGATTTCGATTGCCTCGTCCGTCGTCACATTCCGCTTCATGATCGGGATTTCTGCTGCCACATATTCTGCCATCTTCGCCTTGATCCGGTCCACAAGCTCCTGCGTTTTCTCAAAACTTCCCTCAGACTCAATAAACAGGCCATTCGCGATCGCGTATTCCACAGAAAGCTTGTCGATGTTCTCTGCGCCCACGACTTCATAAAATGCCTTTAACAGGACAAGGATCACGCTGCGGCGGTATGTCTGAATACCTGGCTTGTCGGCCGCGGTCAGAAATTCCACCTTTGTGCCCTCCTTGACTTTTTTATGGAGTTCCTGCAGCTTTCCATCTACCGTCGCAAGAAGGATCTGGTGTGAAAACCGGTCCTGCGCCTCTTTCGCGACATCCTTTAAAAGCGTATCTTCGCTGTACTCTTTTTCTTCCCCCGATACATAGATACGAACCATATACATCCTCCTTTCAAAACCCGATCAGATCACTCTCGCCGGAAATGCCGGTTCCGCCAGGATTACTTCGACCGTTCCTCCGGTCACGCGCTTTACATACTCCTCCATGAATGGGATAAAGATATGTTCCAGCCCGTAATGGCCGGCATCAACGATCGCCAGGCCCTCTGCTGCCGCATCAATCGCGTCGTGGTGTCCGATATCTCCCGTGATAAGCACCTCCGCCCGTTTTTCCAGCGCATAGCGGATCATGCTGCCTCCTGCGCCCGGAGAAATGGCAACGCGGCTCACCGTGTCCCCCACTGCCTCACTTCCATAGACCAGGACAAATGGCAGTCCGAACGCGTCTTTTACCTGCTTTGCAAGCACATCCAGCGCAGCCGGCGTTCTCAGTGTACCGGACTTTCCAATTCCAACAGCCTCTCCATCGATCTCTCCAGTCACTTCCAGGGGTTCTCCGCCCTGAATGCCGATGCGGGCTGCCGCAAGGTCTGCCATACAGCCTGGTGCCGCATCAAAATTTGTGTGCATGGCAAAGTAAGAAATATCCGCCTGTAATAACTTTACGATGCGCCGGCTGATAAAATTCCCGTCATTTACCTGTTTTAAGGCCCGGAAAATGAGCGGATGATGCGTGAGCACCAGATCCGCCTGTTCCTGTACCGCCTGCTCCACTACGCGGTCGGTGGCATCGAGCGCGATCAGGACTTTTTTGATTTCCTTATCGCTCCGTCCGGCTAAAAATCCCGGGTTATCCCAGTCACACGCCAGGCTCTTCGGAGCAAGCTCCTCCAGTTTTTCCATCAGTTCACTGCAGCGCATGGTATGCCTCCTTTGTCTCTTCGAGTTCTTTTGCAAGGCTCTCTGCGCGTTTTCGCGCTCCTTCGGTTCCGGACGCGGAAAGATGTTTCTGCAATTCTTCTCCCTGCGCCAGTTCCCGTTCCAGAAAGGCCCGCAGCACCGGATCTTTTTTCGCGATCAGATCCGCGCCGTAGCGGTATTCGTACTCATGCGCGTAATGCATGGTCCCCGGCACCGCCGTGATCACCACATAATATTTGCCCTCGTCAAGCAGCATCTGCTCCTGTTCAATGGAAAGCCCAAGTTCTTCCAGCCCGTGCCGGAACGTGGAAAGCTCCGACTGCGGGGAGAGCACATAGTATTTCAGGCTGCCCTGCATATGCGCGCCATCTTTCAAAATGCGCAGCATCAGCTCTCCTCCCATGCCCGCGATGATGACGGTGTCCGCCTCGCCTGGCTTTAACTTTTCCAGACCGTCGCTCAGACGCGTCTCAATCTGGTCTTCCATGCGGTACTCCCGCACATGTTCACTTGCCCTCGCGAGCGGGCCTTTCCGCACATCCATGGCAACGACATGTTTTACCTTTCCGCTTTCCACAAGACGGATCGGGACGAATCCATGATCCGTCCCCACATCTGCCACATATCCTTCTGTTACCTTCGCCGCTTCCGCAGCGATCCGTTCCAGTCTGTCTGATAATTTCATCTTATCTATTCCTTTTATCCTCGTTTGCTTTTTGCCCGAAAGCACAATTTTTCCTGTTTTCCCTGCAGTCCTGCCGTTTCTTCTGACACAATTTCTTTAGTCCAGATAATCTTTCAGCTTTTTGCTGCGGCTCGGATGGCGCAGCTTCCGCAGCGCCTTCGCCTCAATCTGGCGGATACGCTCTCTCGTTACGTGAAACCGTTTTCCCACTTCCTCCAGCGTGCGCGGCTTACCGTCATCTAATCCAAAACGAAGCCGGAGAACCTGCTGCTCCCGCTCTGTCAGCGTGTCGAGGGCTTCCATAAGCTGCTCATGAAGCAACGTGAACGTAGCCTCCTCTGCCGGAACTGCCACATGCTCATCCTGGATAAAATCGCCAAGATGGCTGTCCTCTTCCTCGCCAATCGGGGTTTCCAGGGAAACCGGATCCTGCGAAATCTTGCGGATTTCCCGCACACGCTCCACCGGAATCTCCATTTTCGCCGCAATCTCCTCTGCGGTAGGTTCACGCCCCAGTTCCTGCACCAGCTGCCTTGAGGTGCGGATCAGGCGGTTGATGGTCTCGACCATATGAACCGGAATGCGGATGGTGCGCGCCTGGTCCGCGATCGCGCGGGTGATGGCCTGGCGGATCCACCAGGTCGCGTACGTGGAAAACTTATAGCCTTTTCGGTAATCGAATTTCTCCACAGCTTTGATGAGTCCCAGGTTGCCTTCCTGGATCAGATCCAGAAACTGCATGCCGCGTCCAACGTACTTTTTCGCGATGCTGACGACAAGACGGAGATTCGACTCAGCCAGACGTTTTTTCGCCAGCTGGTCGCCGAGCTCCATCCTCTTTGCCAGTTCAATTTCCTGGTCGGTCGTAAGGAGCGGAATCTTGCCAATCTCCTTTAAATACATGCGGACCGGATCCTCCACACCGACACCTTCCGGCACAGAAAGGTCGATCTCGCCTAACTCCGCCTCTTCTTCCTCCTCGGACTCCTCGTCCAGAAACAGATCCGGGTCGATGTCATCTTCCTCTTCTGTGCGGAGCACGTCGATATGATGGTTGTCCAGAAAATCGTAGATACGGTCCAGTTTTTCCGGATCCAGGATCTCTCCCTTGAAAAAATCCAGAATTTCCCGGTTTTCCAGTACGTTTTTCTTCTTTTTCGCCTCTTCCAAAAGCAATCCCAGTTTCTCATCAAATGTCTGTGTACGTTCTTCCATAGTATCCGCTATCCCCTTTCCGGTTCGTTCACTAGTCAATGGATATCTGAAGCGTTTTCAGTGCTGCCTGCTGTTTAATGATCTCCTGGAGCGCCGCAATGTCTGTTGCGCTGCGGCTGGCCTCATCCAGGCTGTTTTTCTTTACTTTCAGCACTGTCTCGGAAAATGCTTTTCGCTGTTCTTCATTATTTAAAGAATCATTCAGGCTCGCGTTGAACAGCGCCGCCACCTGTTTGTATTGTTCTTCATCGTTGATAAAACGATTCAGGATGCCCGCCGGATTTACCGTTCCGTCCCGGTGGCCGTCGAACACCATCTGTGCCACCTCGTGATACAGCGGCTCCTTAAAATCATCTGCATCAATGATGCCGTCGATCTTTTCAAAAAGCTGCGGCCGCTCAATGAGCCAGGTGAGAAGCAGACGCTGGGAGCGGCGGATGCCGTCGTCCTTCTCAGTCTTCTTTTTGCGTGCTTTCTCATCTGCCCGGCCTTCTTCCCGGGTTTTTACACTGACCGGGCCGAGCTGGCTTCCAAGCCGGTTCACCAGCCTGCGCAGGTCTTCATATGGAATCATCTGCGCCTGGGCTACAGCCCTGGTATAGTTATCGCGCTCCAGCGCCTCGTTAAACTCCAGAAGCTTTCTCGCTGCCGCATTGTAAAACTTTGTCTTCTGCTCCGGGTCTTCCAGGTCATACTCGCGCTTTAACACATCGATCTCGTACAAAAAGCTGTTCTGCGCAGACGCGATGCGCTCCCGGAACGCATCAGCTCCCATGTTTTTGATGAATTCATCCGGATCCTTATACGGCTTTAAGTTCAGCACCTTCGTAGAGATTCCCACTTCCTTTAAAATAGGGATTGCCCGGAGTGCTGCCTTCACACCGGCTCCATCGCTGTCGTAAGTCAGAATGACCGTGTCCGTGTAGCGCTTTAAAAGCACCGCATGCTGCGTGGTAAATGCCGTTCCGAGCGATGCCACCGCATTCGTAAAGCCCGCCTGCTGCATGGCGATAACATCCATATAGCCCTCGCAGGCCAGCATATATTTTTCCCGGCTCGTGCGGGCGTAATTGAGTCCGTACAGGTTCCGGCTCTTATCGAAAATCAGGGTTTCCGGCGAGTTTAAATACTTCGGCGTTCCATCACCCATCACACGGCCGCCAAAGCCGATCACACGATTGTTCACATCCATGATCGGGAACATGACGCGGTTCCAAAACTTGTCGTAAGTTCCGCGTTCCTCCATGGTCACCAGTCCGCTGTCGCGCAGGATCTCATCGGTATAGCCTTTAGAGCGCAGATACTGGTACAGGTCATTGCTTGTCTTGTTCGCGAACCCAAGGCCAAACCGACGGATGGTATCGTCGGAAAGTTCCCGCTTGCGGAAATATTCGTATCCGATCTTTCCCTGCGGCTGATGCAGCTGGTAATAAAAGTAGTTAGCTGCCAGCTTGTTGATCTCCAGAAGCGTGGAACGCCGATCCGCCTTCTCGCGTTCTTCTTTGGAATATTCCACCTCCGGCAGTTTTACGCCCGCGCGGTCCGCAAGTACCTTTAACGCCTCCGGAAATGTATAATTTTCATATTCCATCACGAACGTGATGACATTGCCTCCGGCGCCGCATCCAAAGCAGTAATACATCTGTTTCTGCGGAGATACAGAAAAGGATGGAGATTTCTCATTGTGAAACGGGCAGAGCCCGAAATAGTTTGCTCCCTTTTTCTGCAGTTTTACATATCCAGAGATCACATCCACAATGTCGTTCCTTGTCCGCACTTCCTCTACGATATCTTCCGGATAATACATCAAATTCTCCTTTCCCGTCCGTTTCCAGTTTTGTGTCTGCCGGAATGCACTGCGCAGACAGCAGCAATGCGCGTTCCGTCAGGTTCGGTCCTGATCAGTGTATTTTCCAGGACTTCGGAATGAACAGCTCCTCAAACTTGTCGATGGAGTAGCTGTCGCTCATGCCCGCAATATAGTCGCAGACCACCCGCTCCTTCGGCTCCCCGCGCTCCACGATCATGCGCAGGTACTCTTCCGGAAGCTCTTCCATATGTTCCAGGTAATACCGGTACAGAAAGACCAGAAGCTGCTGGGCTCTGCCCTCCTCTGCCTTTGGCACCTTATTCTCATAAACATTTTCAAACATCCAGGCACGCAGCCCCTGCATGGCCTCCTCAATGTTTGGCGACATGATGATTTCCGGCCGGTCCATACTCTGTAAGATGATGTCGTGAATGAGCAGATTCAGGCGCTCACGCACGCTGTGTCCCAGCACATCCGTATACTTTGCCGGGAGCTGGTCCTCGGTAAAGATTTTCGCGCGGATGGCATCGTCGATGTCGTGGTTGATGTAGGCAATCTTATCGGAAAGGCGCACCACACAACCCTCCAGGGTAGACGGATGGCCGCTTGTCCGGTGGTTTTTGATACCATCCCGCACCTCTTTTGTGAGGTTCAGGCCGGCGCCATCTTTCTCCAGCACCTCCACCACACGCACGCTCTGCAGGTAATGCGCAAAGCCATACGGGCAGAGTTCATCCAGAATGTGCTCACCCGAATGGCCGAACGGCGTATGGCCCAGATCATGACCCAGGGCAATGGCCTCTGTGAGATCTTCGTTTAAGCGCAGCGCGCGGGAAATCGTCCGGGCAATCTGCGCCACCTCAAGCGTATGGGTCAGGCGGGTACGGTAATGATCACCTTCCGGAGCCAGAAACACCTGGGTCTTATGCTTTAAACGGCGGAAAGATTTACAGTGAAGAATGCGGTCACGGTCACGCTGGTACGCTGTGCGGATATCGCACAGAACTTCCTCCCGGTCACGGCCCTTCGTGTTTTTGCTTAAGGACGCATAAGGACTCAGATATGTTTCCTCCCAGGCTTCCCTCATCTCTCTTATGTTCATAAAGCAATTCCCCCTTCCCGGACTCATAATCGGCAAAATCTGCTGCCACTGCTGGACCATACGGCATTTTCAGTTCAGAAAATACCCATCCATACAGCACAACATAATTACAATCAGTATAACATAATTTCCGAAATTTTCATACTATTTTCCAGTTCTGGGTATACAAAAAGAGCGAAGAACTTTTTGTTCTTCGCTCTGCTAGTGCAGAAGATGGGAGTCGAACCCACAAGGTATTGCTACCACACGGACCTGAACCGTGCGCGTCTGCCAATTCCGCCACTTCTGCAAACCGTTTGCCCAGTGATGTGTTCACCGAACCAACACGCTTATTATATCTGACCTGATCTGATTTGTCAACTACTTTTTTAATTTTTTTAAAAATTTATGTTTCCGTGAAAACATATGGAATAACGGAAATTTCGTCCTCTGTAAAATCAAAAAAGCGAAGAACTTTCGTTCTCCGCTCTGCTGATGCAGAAGATGGGAGTCGAACCCACAAGGTATTGCTACCACACGGACCTGAACCGTGCGCGTCTGCCAAT
>CAKRRJ010000039.1 GCA_934394615.1 uncultured Lachnospiraceae bacterium | reverse complement strand
ATCATAACGTCAACGCCGGAAGCGATGAAGTTCTGGATCTGGTTGGTCTGCTCTGCCTGATCGCCCTTACCATCCTGAACGGTGATGTTCTCTTTCTTGAATCCAAGATCCTCTACCAGATATCTCTCTAACTCGGTACGGTACAGAGTCATGAAGTTATCATCGAATTTATAAATGGAAATGCCGACTTTCTTGTCTGCGTAGTCGCCGCCAGCTGCTTCTTTGACTTCCTCTGCGGTAGACTCTGCTGCTTCGCTTGCAGCTTCGGTAGCAGCCTCAGTTGCTGCTGCGGTGGTTTCTGCCGGTTTGCTTCCGCCGCATGCTGTCATGGACAGGATCATGCAGGATGCCATTGCCATAGCGGTTACTTTCTTGGTTAATCTCATGATGTAAATCCTCCCTTTAATTTAAAATTGTCATTGTTTGTAAGTTTTTGTTTACTTTCTCCATCTGACATGTTCATTATAAGGGCGGATTGTGCATTTTTCCATAGGATTTTCTTTTCTGGATTATTAAATTTTTTCGATTGTACAATTTTTTATGGATTTATTTTCTCTTTTATGATATTTTTCTGCATACTCCAGTAGTATTTCCCATCCTCCAGGGCGATTTCTGCCGGAATTGGTTCACCCAATCCAGCCGATGCCGCAATGGTAAAGATGGCATCCGCGTAGCCGCTCTTATCGGATGATACGGTTCCCAGCATCTTCCCGCTTCTCACCGCGTCCTGTCCCTGTGTGGTTCCGTCAATCCCGACAACACTGATTTTCTTTCCGCCTGTACGGTCGATCGCGTCAATTGCTCCCAGCGCCATATCATCGTTGTTGCTGAGGACCAGCTCGATCTTATCCGGATACGCCTCCAGCCACTGTTCCATCAGGGCCGAAGCCTGGGAACGTTCCCAGTTAGCAATGCCGCCTGTAATCTTTTCGATCGGAACATGGCGGTCTTTTAACGTCTGGACTGACCACTCCGTGCGGATCAGGGAATCCTGGTGATTGCTCTCCCCCTCCAGGAGCACATAGCTGATGACGCCGTCCCCGTTCTTATCCAGGGATGCCGGGTCTTTCTCATACTGGTCCGCCACGATCTCTGCCTCCAGAACCGCCGACTCCTTGGCATCCGCTCCCACATAGTAGAGCCTGTCCCAGCGGTCCATGTCTTCTTCCACCGGCTGGCGGTTGAAAAATATGACCGGTACATCTGCTGCCATCGCCGGGTCAATGATGCCGGATGAGGTCGTGCGGTCCACCGGATTCACGCACAGCGCGTCACATCCCAGAGAGATAAAGCGCTCCACCTGTTTATTCTGCGTATACTGGTTTCCCTTGGCATCCTGGATATCGAGCGTTACTTTGATGCCCGTCTCCTGCTCGTAGGATTTGGCTTTCTTTTCCAGCTCAGAGCGGATATTTCCGATGAACGTATCGTCCGCGCGGTACAGGCTCACACCGATGCGGATGGAATTTTT
Source organism: uncultured Lachnospiraceae bacterium (assembly GCA_934394615.1). GTDB lineage: Bacteria > Bacillota > Clostridia > Lachnospirales > Lachnospiraceae > Brotaphodocola. The sequence goes on along the minus strand of CAKRRJ010000039.1, from coordinate 19,943 downwards.
CTTTTCCGGTGCCGTTTTGCTCCCGCACCCGGAAAGCATAAGCGGAACAGAAAATGCCAGAAGCAGGACCAGCGCGTTTCGTCCGTGTATGTTCATGTTCTCCCTGCGTACATCCTCAACATGTTGTTTCATACAGATTCCCTCCTACTCTATGGGATAAAGCATCTTTTCATATTCCGGCCTGCGAAGGTCGTCTTTTCGGATATAATAGCTGTCGAGTACAGTCTCCTCCTCTAACTTTTGGTTAGAGAGGATCTGGACCGCGCGTTTTACGCTTAAATACCCGGTACTGAAATCATCCGTAACGCACAATCCCGTTATGATGCCGCGGTCGAGATAATTTAAAACCGGCGTGGTCGTGCCTCTCCCATACAGTCCATACACATGTTCCAGATAGACACTGCTGTCCGCCAGGATCTGCGCCGCCTCCAGAAGTGTTTCCGGATCCAGCGCAATGATGACAGCCTGGCGGGATTCCGGGTAAACTAACGCCTCGATTTCCTGTCGGAATGTGCTGTCTCCATGCCTGGAGAACCGGCGTATCTCACAGCCGCCAGCCTGCAGGACTGCCTCCACGCCGTCCTGGAAATGCCGCCTTGCAGCGGATTCCTTTCGCGCGTAAAACAGATACACCGGGACCTCTGTCCCATGTTCCGCAATAACCTGTTCCGCAAGGTTCCTTCCCATGGCATCGTAATCCGTCGTAACCAGCGAGGAGACCTTGTCGCGCGGAAGTTCCGAGTTTACGAGCACGATCGGAATCTGAACACGCTTGTCTGCCAGCGCATCCTCCAGCGCATTCTCTTCTACCGGCATCACAATAAGCGCTTTCGCGCCGTCCTGCTGTTCCCTTGCCATCCGCTCGATCTGCTGCGCCGCGTCGCCGCCCTCGTAAAGGGTAATAAGACTCACATCCACATTGAGTTCGATGGCTGCCCGGTCCACGCCCTTTTTGAAATTCTGGTACGATTCGTCCGTCGCGTCATCCAGGATCACGGAAACCGGGTAAATTTCCGTCTTGCGTTCCTTGATCATGAGATCTGTGGAGGAAAGCAGGTACAAAAAGACCAGAACGATGCCAAAGCCAAGCCAGAGCCACGTTTCTTTTTTTCTCATCCCATTTTCTCCTCCTGCTCTTTTTTGTCTTCCTGGTTTTCTTTCCTGTTCGGATTTGCCGGCGTTCCCTGATTTTCCTGAATTTCCCGGTAATCCACTGCCGGAAGATGAATGCGGATCGTGGTTCCCTCATCTGGCTCCGATTCAATAAAAAGTCCGTACTCATTTCCGAAATACAGACGGATCCGCTCGTTGACATTCTTCACCCCGATGCCAGAGCCGCGTTTGGAGGAAACATGCGCATGATCGGTCAGAAGCGTCTCCACCTGCTCCTGTGTCATGCCAAGACCGTTGTCGAGCACTGTGAACCAGAGTCCGTCTTCTTTCTGCTCCACTTTAATCCCGATCATGCCGTCCCCGTCTTTAAACTCCATGCCGTGATAGATCGCGTTTTCCACAAGCGGCTGCAGCATGAGCTTTAAACTCGCAAAGCCCAGAACCTCCGGCGCCGCGTCGATGGAGTAGGTGAATTTATTCTTAAATCGCATCTGCTGGATCATCAGGTAGTTTCGCACATGCTCCAGCTCATCGCGCACCGGTATGATGCTTTTTCCCTTGCTTAAGCTGATGCGGAAAAATCTGGCCAGCGCCGTGACGACCTTGACCGCCTCGGATTTCTGCTCGTTCTCGATCATCCACACAATAATATCCAGCGTGTTATACAGAAAATGCGGGTTGATCTGCGACTGAAGCGTGTCAAACTCGCTCTTTCGCTTGGATTCGTGCTCCGCCACAATATCCTGCATCAGCACCTTGATCTGTCTTGCCATATCACCGATGGAGCGGCCAAGATGACGGATTTCATACGAACCGCCCTGGTAAACCTCCACATCGAGATTGCCCGCCTCCAGCGCGTTGACCGACTTTTCCAGCTCGCGGATCGGCGTGGTGATGCGGGATGAGATCGACGCGTTCGTGATCATCAGCATAAACAGAAACAGCGCGATCAGAAAGACCATAAACAGCTTTGTTTTCAGGGTGTTCAAGTAGCTGTCCTTCTCCGGGGTCACGCCGACTAACTTCCAGCCGGTGTAGCCGACCGATTTGACTGTCACATCGCGGATCTCCCCCTGATAAGATTCGCGGTAATTGCCATCCCGGTAACCTGCTGCCTCCTGGAAATTCTCTTCCATCTGGCCTGCGTCAATCAGCTGCATCTGCGGATGGTAGATCAGCTGTCCGCCCGGGCTTACCATATAGAGGTATCCGTGGTTTCCCATGGTGATGCTGTCGAGCAGCTGCTTTAAGCTTCCATAGGTAATGTCGATCAGCAGAATGCCCTGCTCTGTGGATACGCCTTTCGTGATTTCTACCGCACGGGTCATGGTGATGACCCAGGTGTACTGGTTTTCGTCACCATCGAAAATATACTGGACATGAGGCGTGGTAAAGTGCAGGTTTTCTGTGCGTTCCAGCGTATCAGAAAACCAGTCCTCTGCCGTCACATCCAGTCCGGTCTTTAAGCGCGCCGCCGGAAACGTATCGATGAGTTCGCCCTGCTTGGACAAAAGTGCGATGTTGGATACGCAGTCACGGTTGTTGTCATAAAGAAGATTCAGCTCGTTGTGAATGCTCTCCTTCGAGAGATCCGCGTTCTTGATGACATCGTAATACAGCGAATCCGACAGCTTCATGATGGTGCGCAGGTAGGAATCCACCGAGTGGTTGACCTGCGCAAGCATCGTCTGGTTCTCCTCCTGGATCGCCGCCGTCATCTGTCCGACCAGGCGCCCGTAGAACGAGATTCCCATCAGGATCAGGGCCGTGAGCGCGCTGATGGTAAAGTACAGATAGATGGTGGAACGGATGCTGACACGGCCAAAAAACTCCGTTAATCTCTTTCTTACCATAACGCCTCCCCACTAGCTGTTCTGCGCGCCGCGGTATTTCGTCGGTGAGATGCCGAAGCGTTTTTTAAAGACATAGCTGAAATAGTTCTGCTCCTGATACCCAACCTTCTGCGCGATCACATAGGTCTTGTCATCCGTCTCGTTTAAGAGTTCCACCGCTTTCTGCAGGCGCACTTCCGTCAGGTACGCAATGTAGGTCTGGCCGGTCACCTTGCGGAACATGGTAGAAAAATATGCCGGACTCATGTGGAGTTCGCGACAAATCATTTCCACCGAAAGAGACGGATCCTGGTAATGGCTTTCGATATAGCGCCTTGCCTCCAGAATAACTTTTTTCGTGGTATTGTCGCGCTCCCGGTTCAGGCTCTCATGAATGCGCAGGGAAACATCCAGAATCCATGCCTCAAACTCATCCGGCTTTCCAATCGCCGCCGGAATATCGAGGTACTGTTTTTCCGTATCAAAGATCTCGCGCGTAGTCAGGTCATACTGCTGTATGAGCCGTGTCACGCAGTTAAAGAGTGAGAGCATGTAGAGCTGCTGCTGCCGGACATGCACCTTGGCATCGCCCATGCGTTCCGTCAGCTTCTTTATGGTCTCCCGGATTTTTTCTTCCGGCCCGAATTTGACTGCTGTAATAAAATCGTTCTCATCCGCGTTATCGAACTTCAGTTTGCCCCGGCTCACCGGCTCCACATCGTTAATGTAGATGACCTGACCGGCCCCGACAATCGCCTTGTAGCCGAGCGCGTCCACTGCAGACTGGTACGCGCGGCTGATCTCGGAAAGTTCCTGGCAGCTGTGTCCGACCGCGATGGTAACGGTCACATCCAGAACCCTGCGGCATTCCTTGCAGATGTCGCCCAGATGATCCAGCAGTTCTGTCTGGGAATTGTCTTCGTCGATCGCCGCCAGAAGCGTAATGCCTGCCGAAGAGTTAAAAATCGTAAACCGGCAGTAGTCCTTTAAATTGTCCTCCGCGATCTGGCGCACGGAAATCGGCACCAGCTCTTTCTGAAGGGCATCCGGCCGGTCCGCATTCTCCGCCTCGATATGTAACAGTGCCGCGATCCACTTTTTCGCATGGAGAATATCCACGCTGTATTCCCGCAGTTTTTCCTCCGCCATGTGGGCATCCGCCGTTCCGCGCGCCAGGTCGTTTAAGAATACCTCGCGCAGGATCGGAAGACTTTTCTGGTAGCTCTCGCGCAGAATGGCCGCGTCACGCCGCTGCCGGATCTCCTCATCCAGATTTTTCTTTACCCGTGTGAGGATCTCGGAAAGTTCCTCCACGTTGACCGGCTTTAAGATGTACTCCGTCACATTCAGCTTGATGGCCTGCTGGGCATACTCAAAATCATCGAAGCCGGAAAAGATCAGGACCTTCATGGACGGATACTTCTGGCGGATCTTCTCCGTCAGCGTCAGGCCATCCATAAACGGCATGCGGATGTCGGTCATGACGACCTCCGGCTCCAGCTGTTCGATCTTTTCCAAAGCCTCCGCGCCGTTTTCCGCGTCTCCGACCACCTCAAATCCAAGGCCGCTCCAGTCGATCTTTCGTATGATGCCCTTGCGCACTTCCTCCTCATCGTCTGCGAGGATAATCCGGTATAAACTCATAGCTACCTTCTCCTTTTGTCTTTTTCGCAATCTCTCTGTGCCTGATTTTCATTTCCGGAACCGCTTCCTGCCAGGATCTGTTCCAGAATCCGAAGCAGTGCCTGGTTTTCTTCCGGCCTGCCAACACAGACACGGTAATAGCCCTGTGTAAGCCCCGTAAAATTGCTGCAGTCCCGCAGCAGGACCCCTCGCTTTAAGCACGCCTCATAGAGCGTTTCTGCTGCGCATCCATTTTCTTCCTTCCGGTAAAACAGGATAAAATTGATATCCGAATCAAACACGGTAAGGCCCAGACGGCGAAGTCCCGCCGTGAGCGTTTCCCGCTCTGTCTTTAGCAGGACTCGCGCCGTTTCCAGATATGCGGTTTCCTCAAGTGCCGCGCAGCCCGCCTCCTGTGCCGGGACCGAAATGCTCCATGGCTGGCGCTCCAAAGTCAGCCTGCGCATCAGCGTTTCATCGGAACAGATGCCGTATCCCAGGCGCAAGCCTGCCATGGCATAGGTCTTGGTAAAAGCCCGCAGAATAAAGAGATGGAAAAAGCGTTCTACCTCCGAAACCATGCTGTAACGCTCTGGTTCATCCATAAGGTCACAGAAGCATTCATCCAGGATCATCCAGGTGCCGGTCTCCTGACAGCGCTCTGCCAGCCGCATCAGCTCCCGTTTCGGCACGGCATGCCCCGTCGGATTGTTCGGATTGCATACAAAAATCAGATCGGTTTCCTCCGTAATGCGCGCGCGGAACCGATCTGTATCTGGAAGAAACTGTTCTTCCGGCAAAAGCGGTTCGTACTCCGTTCTGCATCCGCAAAGCGCAAGTGCCTGCTCATACTCCGCAAACCCAGGGGCAAACAGGAGTGCCCTTTTGGGCTTTAACATCCGCGTCAGCTGATAGATCAGATCTGCCGCTCCATTGGAGCATAGAATGTGTTCCATCTTCACCCGATGAAAACCTGCAAGCGCCCTGCGAAGCGCCTCGCACTGCGGGTCCGGGTAACACGCCCAATCTTCCACCGTCTCCAGAAGCCTCTTTTTTACGCCTTCCGGCATCCCGAGGGGATTTAAATTGATCGAAAAATCGTATTGTACACGATTCCGGTAAATATCGCCTCCGTGGCAGACCGGACTGCCGGACTGCTGCTTTCTCATACTGCACCTCCGAATACATGACAAACCAGAGCCGTTGCTGCCACACAGACTGCGAGGACCAGAACCGACGCCACATACATCAGACGGTTTGCCCACGGGATATCTTCCGGCTCCACCGGACGGAGCGCATCGCCAATCGTCGGTTTTTTGTACAATTCTCCAAAATACCAGGCATCTCCCGCAAGCTGCACACCAAGCGCTCCCGCACAGGCGGATTCGCTCTGCGCAGAATTCGGGCTCTTGTGATTTCTGCGGTCCCTGCGCCAGATGCGAAACGCGTTTGCCCCGCTCATACCTGGAATCAGGAAAGCCGCTGCCGCAAACGAAAGGCCGGTAAGCCTTGCCGGGATCCAGTTCACAAAATCATCGAGTTTTGCCGCCGCGCGGCCAAAATACAGATATTTTTCATTTTTATAACCGACCATGGAATCCATCGTATTGACGGCTTTGTAGAAAAGTCCGCCCACCGGTCCGAAAAAAAACAGAAAGAGCAGAGGCGCGACAACACCATCTGAGGCATTTTCCGCCACCGTCTCCACGGCCGCTTTGGTGACGCCCTCCGCACTTAAATGCTCTGTATCGCGCCCAACGATCATGGAAACCGCATAGCGGGCACCGTTTAAATCGCCTTCCTTTAATTCCCGGTATACCTTCATGCTCTCCGTCTTTAAGGAACGCGCCGCAAGAATCCAGCCGTCCAGCACACACATGAGCGCAAACCGGAAAAGCGGATGGACCATTCCTGCTGCGAGCAGAATCAGCGCTGTGATCAAAACTGTCACCCCCGGAATGGTTATGGCAAGCGCCGCGCCTGCCAGAAGAAGGTTCTTCGGGGTATCCGGCACGCGCCTGCGAAGATGTTTTTCCATGCGGGAGATCAGGCTGCCGATCCCACAGACCGGATGCCAGAGTCCATGCGGATCCCCCACGATAAAGTCAATCAGAAAACCGATGCAGGCTGCCGCCGCGTATTCTGTCAAAAGCTGTGTCACTGTCATAAATAGTTACGTTCCTTCTATAATTATTTATTTAATCCGGGACGCGATGCCGCACTGTACCCGGTAGACCGTTTCTGCCGCAGCCGCGAGCATCTGTCCGGCATGACCTACGGCCTCGCGGTAGTCCCGCTCCGATTTTTCCAGCGGCACAATGCCGCAGCCTACCTCATCCAGAGTAATAATATCCGGGGGATCCGCCAGAATGGTTTTCGTAACTGTCTCCGGGTCTTCTCCGTCCTTTAACGCCTCACGGATGCGGTCCTGAAAATCCGCGAGAATCGTGCCATTTCCGCCGAGCTGCTTCGCAAATGCTTTCTTTCCCTGAAAGCTTCCTCCGATCACAAGAATCATCGTATGTACACTCCTTGTTATAATGTCATATGGCTGCACACGGCAAGCGCCGCCACCATCACAAGCTCTGCGGTCTGCAGAAAGTATCCGGCCAGATCACCAGTCGTTCCGCCAAATTCATGCATTGCCATATGATGATACCAGAAAAAAGCAGCCGCAGCCGCAACGCTCAGAATAACTGCTGTTACCACGCCGGATGTGGCAAGCACAAACGCGGCACCGGCAAGCAGCCACAAACCAAGAACCAGCTTTACCACTGGTGTTCCGCTTCCGGTTCCCTTCGCGAAAGCCGCTGCCAGACCATCTTTCCGTGCCTTCGGAAAACAGAGGACAGAAAGACCGCTTAACGCCCGCGTCATCACATAGATACCGGCAATCGCCGGGAATGCGTTTTCCCTTAGCTCAGAAAACGCAGCCGCGTAAAGCAGCAGGTAAACGCCGCATCCGGCAATCGCAAATGCCCCGGCATGCGGGTCTTTTAAGATTTCGAGCTTTCGCTCACGGCTCTGGAACGAACTTCTCGCGTCCGTCACATCCAGAAATCCATCCATATGGATGCCTCCCGTTATGAGAAGCGGAATTGCCGTCCCAAAAAGCGCAAACGCAAGACTGCCAAGCCCGGCTCTCGCCGCAGCCCAGGCAAACCCGTTGACACATGCTCCGATGACTGCGCCGATCAGCGGGAAAAAACAGAACGCATATTTCATGCCCCGCTCACTCCACTCGATAAACGGCATGGGGATGCGGGAGTACATGGAAAAGGCGATCACAAAGCTCTCAAAAACCGGAGGCAGGGAACTTTTCTTTGCTTCATTCATTGCTGTTTTCCTCTCCTTTCCGCCGGATGGGGATGCCATACACGACTTCCGTCACGGCATCCGCCTGTCGTGCCAGCCAGATATTTAAATCCCCAAGCAGACGGATATAGCGGACTGTATCCGCGTCGTACGGACAGCCGTCCGAAAAAATCTCATTCGTCACAAGGATCAGGTCCTCTGTCTGCGCCATCAGATTCTGGATGCCGCGCTGAATGCGGGCAAGGATCTCCCCGTCCGTACCGCCGAGCTCAAACTGCTCGTTTGCGAGAAGGTTGGACATGCATTCCAGCATCAGGCTTCCCCGTGCCGGTAATTTCAGCGTCTCCAGCGTGTGAAACGCCTCGATCGTCTGAAACCCTTTCCCTTCCCGCATGGCACGGTGTTTTTTCACGCGTGCTGTACCCTCAGCGCCCCAGGGACGCATCGTAGCAATATAATATTTTTCCGTACTCGCAGAGCGGGAAAGCGCCTGTTCCGCATAGGCCGATTTTCCGCTTGCGGAGGCGCCGGTGATCAGATGCATCATCGTTTTTGTTCTCCATTTAAGAAATTCAGGATCAGTTCCGGGCCGGATAAATAGTACAGATGCGGAAATCCCGCAAGCAGGCGGTCCGTCTGGTACATGCAGTCCCAACCGCGGTTCGACTGCGGTTTTGCCGCATGAAAAGCTGTTCCCGGCGCGGTACTGTCCCAGTAGTGGAACTCATGTCCTTTGATCCGGCAGATTCCATTCTGCTCTAAAGAAATGTAGCCAAAGCGCCCGAGTTTTCCTGTGCGGAAGCCATCCGCATGAATCAGGCCTGCCATCGGAAAATGGTTTCCCTCTTCATCCTCCAGATGTTCCTGCAGGTAGAGAAAACCACCGCACTCCGCCAGGATTTTTACTCCGGCTGTATGCGCGTCCCGGATTGCCGCAATCATGGACTGATTCTCCGACAGTTCTTTCGCGTAAAGCTCCGGGTAACCGCCGCCAAGCAAAACTGCCTGGATCTTGTCCGGGAGCCCGGAATCACGCAGCGGGGAAAACGGGATCAGCTCCCAGCCCTGTTGTCTTAAAAAGTCCAAATTTTCCTGGTAGTAAAAGCAGAAAGCTTCGTCTGCCGCAATGGCCATGCGGCGGGCCGCAGCGCCGTCTTGAACATCTTGTGCAGAAGGCTCGGGCATGCTGTTTTTTTGCCCATCCGGCTTTGTCTCTGTCATTTTCGCAGCCACAATCCCGGATATTTCCGTTTCCGAATCCGCAGCACCAGAGTAACCGGCCAGTTCCAGAAACGCGTCCACATCCAGACAATCCGCAAGCTGCGCTGCAAACGCTTCCAGAGACACGCGCAGCTCACGCTGTTCTCCTGGCATGGTAAGGCCCAGATGGCGGCTTTTGATATCCATGGTCTTTGAGACCGGGACCGCGCCAAGGTATCTGACGCCGAGTTTTTCAATCTCCGGCCGCAGGCGTTCCCCGACCATTTTGTTGGTTTTATTTAAGATGACGCCGCGGATGTGGCTGTCTTTCTGATATTCCAGAAAGCCTTTGATCTGTGCCGCAATGGAAAGGCTGCTCCCTTTTCCGTCTACCACGAGAACAACCGGTGTATCCGTGATCTTTGCCACCTCATAGGTACTTGCCGCAGTGGAATTTCCGCCGATCCCATCGTAGTAACCCATCACGCCCTCAATGACCGAGAGTTCTGCTGCTTCTGCCTTTCTCTCAAACAGCGCGCGCAGCGGTTCCTCCGGCAAAAAGAAGCTGTCCAGGTTACAGCTGTCGATGCCGAGAACATATTTGTGGAACATCGGATCAATGTAATCCGGGCCACATTTAAAGGAACGGCACCGGATGCCGCGGCTCTGAAACAGCGTCAGAAGCCCCGTTGTAATGAGGGTCTTTCCGCTTCCGCTTCCCGGAGCCGCCAGAAGGATACGCGGAAGATTCCGCCTGGTTTTCGCGTTTTGTTCCTGCGCTGTGAAACTGCGCGTGTGTGACCCGGCTTCGGGTCCGGCATGTTCCAGCTGCGATTCCTCTCCCTGTGCCGTGAGCACATAGATCGGATTCTGCGCCTGCATCATATGGTATGGGCCGCGTTTTGCCGCCCGGGAAACCTGCATGCAGACCACCTCCGGCTCCCATCCCTTTTTCTGAAACCATGCCATGGCCTGGGACAGGCTTTCCAGCGCGATCACATTGATCACGATGCGGACTGCCGGATTCTTCTCCGTGACGAAATCCAGGATCACGTCCATATTGCCGCTGCTCCCGCCGAGGAACACCTGGTCCGGTGCCGGATATCCATCCATGGAAGCTGGTGCCTTTCCGGAAACAACGGTGAGGTTTTCGACACCTGCCTTCTCTGCGTTGGCACGAATCAGCGCACATCCTTCCACTTTCTGTTCAAACGCATAAACGTGGCCGCGCGGCACCTGCAGGGCCGCCTCCACGGAAACTGAGCCAGTTCCCGCTCCAATATCATACACAATGCTGTCTTTCCGCAGTTCCAGCTTGGATAAGGAAACCGCGCGCACTTCACTTTTTGTCATGGGGATATCTCCCCGGATAAACCATTCATCTCTCATCTTTTATTCCCGCTCCAGAAATACGGCTGTCAGATCGTCCGTTTCTGCTCCGACAAGCTCTTGTGCTCTTCCGCTGACCTTCTGTTCGTCCTCATATCCCATGCGGACACCGGCATACACCTTTGTCCGGCCCATTCCGGCATCTGTAAGGATCTTACAGACCGTTTTCAGATTCCTGCTGCCATCTAGCAAAAGAAATACCTGTTCCTGTTCTTTTACCAGCGCTGCCACATCGCAGTCACGCCCGTGGGCGCTTGCAAGGCAGGCATGTTCCCAGGAAATCCCATACCGTGCCGCAAGTGCTGACACGGAGGAGATTCCCGGATATACGGTAACGGAAAACGGACTCTCTTCTTCCTGGCCCCAGCGCGCCCGGATTTCCCGAAGCATGCTGCCGCTTCCACTGTAAAACCCGGTATCCCCGGAACAGATGACCGCTGCATTCTGGCAGCCGTTCTTTTCTTCCAGCCAGTCCAGAATCTTTTCCGGCTGATAAAATGGCTCCTGGTGCTTTTCTCCGATCCAGGGTACGATATCCGCAAGCATGCGCCGCGCGCCAAACACCACATCGCTGCGCCGGATCGCTTCCAGTGCCTCCAGGGTGAGCTGCGTTCCGCCTCCCATTCCCATGCCGATCAGGCTGAGCGTCCGCCGTCCCATAGAAATTCCCTCTGCCACAGGATTGTTTCCGCTTTCTAAATCCCCGTCCGTTCCGCCTGTTTCAGTTTGCTTCCTAGTGCCCCTATCTCTCGCACACCGGTACGCATCCATCTGCGCCTTCGCCTCATCCAGCGAAATACCTTCCTCCTGCACCGGCCGCCGGATCACGACAACCGACACGCCGCACTGCCTGGCCGCTTCCATTTTCTCCGCGAACCCGCCGCGCTTTCCGGCTTCTTTCGTGACAAGCCAGCCTGCCCGCACCGTGCGCAGCAGCGCGCAGTTCAGCTCTGTGGAAAACGGTCCCTGCATGGCAATCACATGGGCGCCGCGGATGCCAAGCTCCTCACATTTTTTTAAGACCTGGCTGTCCGGGAGTACACGGGCATAAATCCGGTCTTTCCATGCCGGATCCGACGCAAAAATTTCCAGTTCCTTACTTCCCGTTGTGAGAAGAACCGGGCGGTCATCCTGCTTTAAGCAGTTCACCGCATCGGCCAGAGAGTCCACCACAAATACCGGTGAGGAATTTTCCGCCGTTTTATCCTCTTCAGAAGCTCTTAAAATCCGCCGATAAGGAACCGCAAGCTCCCGGCACAGAGCTGCCACCTGTTCTGTCACCACCCTGGCATATGGGTGAGTCGCGTCCAGCACCAGTTCCGGGGCTGCGCCGCGCAAAAATGCCCGCATTTTTTCTTCGTCCAGCGCACCGGTATGTACCTGCACCATGGAACTTTCTGTGAGCAGGCTCTCCCCATAACCGGATACCACGCTGACAAGCACCGGAATGCCGTTCTGTTCCGCATATTCCGCCAGTTCCCGTCCCTCCGAAGTTCCGCCGAATATGACGATGGATGGATGTCTCAGCATCATGAAGTCCCTCCTTTTCTCCGCCACGGCAACCGTCACACCGGGATGCACCTGTTTTTTTACGATCAGGCGTCCACCTGTTCCCGCGCAGAAAAGCGCGGACCGCTCGCAGACATTCCCGACTCCGGTAACCTGGCGCACGAAACCAGATTCCGTAAAGTCGCCCTGCACCGACGCAAGCTCCTCACTGCTGTATGTAACAAACGGAATTTTAAGTGTTTCTGCCAGCTGCAGAAGGCCTGTTTCTTCCTTTTTTAAATCAATGCTTGCCAGGGCTGCGACCGCCCGGATGTCCAGATTTTCGGCTTTCAGTGTTTCCCGCACCGCTGCCTCCACATTTTCCGCTGGCGTTCCCTTTCTGCAGCCAACACCAAGCACCAGCGTTTTCGGGATCAGCCGGAGAACTTCCCCGCATTCTTCCAGAGAAGCCGGATGCAGATGGCAGGTAACACAGACGTTGATCCGGTGAACCCTGTCTCTCTCATAACCGGGATCATCCGGTGCTTCCATGGGGATGTCACTGAAAAAGCCAACTTTTTCCCCATCCAGAAGCGCTGCGGCCGCCTCTTTTGCCAATTTCCGGTCCGAGATGACAAGTCCATGATCCTTCGCCCAGACATCGACTGCCGTGCGGCCGCGCACATCGGAAGCCGTGGTAACGACCGCCATCGCGCCAAGGATCTCTGCCACACGCTCCGCAAGCCGGTTTGCGCCGCCCACATGCCCGGAAAGAAGGGAGATGGAAAACTGTCCTGCTTCATCCACCACGACCACGGCCGGATCCGTCAGCTTGTCTTTCAAATATGGCGCGATCAGGCGTACCGCAATCCCTGCTGCTCCGACGAAAACCAGTCCGTCCATCTGGGAAAACTGCTCACCGGTCCACTCAGAAAGAGAACCAATCACCGGTTTTAGCCCGGAGTCCGGCACTGCAGCCATGCGTTTCCCGGAATATCCTGTACAGGATTCCCCTGCGTTCAAAAACGCGTTCTCCAGTTTCCGGCAAATATCCTCTCCTGCCTTTGTAAAGCTGATCACTGCAAGTTTCATCGCTCATCCTTTCCTGGTTCCTGTTTCGTTACCGTTCATGCACTGCACATAACCGGGTTCCCCGCGCTGCGCTTTCCAGGAAAAAAATCCGCTCTGCCAGTTTTTGGTAGACCCGAGGATCTGATGTGCCGTGGAAAACGTTACCACCTCTGCTGACAGCCGGTTTTTTCCCCAGCACTCGATCCAGTGTTTTACATGCGCTGCGGTGAGATTCAGGATCTCTTCGGCAAGTTCCTGCTGTTTTAACAGCTCCAGCGCATCGTCCGTGGTATTGCAGGCGCGAATCCCATCTCCGAGCTCCGGATGTCCCAGTTCCCCGGCGAGTACCGCCATCTGCTCCATACGCCCGTCTCCATATTTGGAATGCGTATTCTCCACTCCGGCCGATACCTTGATGAGTTTTCCAATATGGCCGACAAACAAAAGCTTCGAAACGCCTTCCTCTGCCGCCATCTGTACTGCCGCCTTTACAAAATTGCTGCACAGCACCGCACTCCCAACCGGAACGCCAAGCTGCTTTTTTAAAAATTCCTCGCCGTAATTTCCGGGTGCCATCAGAAGAATTTTGGCACCGTTTACCGCCTTCATGTGAATTTCCAGGCGGATGGTTTCAAGCAGCGCCTCCTCACTCATAGGCTTTACAATGCCGGTGGTTCCGAGTACGGAAATGCCGCCCTCAATGCCGAGCTTGGGATTAAAAGTCTGGAGCGCAAGCTGTTCTCCATCCGGGATGCGGATGCGGATCACAAAAAAGCCTTCCACTGCCGCTTTCTCAAATATCTCATCCACCGCTCCAAGGATCATGCCTCGCGGCACCGGATTGATGGCATAATGTCCGACCGGACAGCTGAGACCCGGCTTTGTCACCATACCGATCCCCTGTCCGCCATTCAGGTAAAGGTTCGGAAATTCATCCAGCACATATCCGGTGCCCGCCATGCACAGGCTCTGAAACTCCGCCGGAGATACCTCCCGGATGTCCGCGTACACCAGCGTGCCGTTTGTGACATCCGGGTCGTCCCCGGAATCTTTTTTTACCGAAAAGCAGATGGTTTTTCCGCCGGATTCCTCCCGCGTAACCGGAATCCGCAAAACCTGTCCGCCCGGAAGCATCAGGGTGACCTGCGTCAGCTCCTTTTGCACGGCACGAAATACGGCCGCCGCCTTCGCCGCAGCCGCCGCACAGGTTCCCGTTGTATATCCATTTTTCAGTCGCTGCTTCGCCACATCATCACTCCGTAAATATATCGCTATTTCATCTGTATAAACGGTTTTATTATACTTGTTTTTCCTCTGTTTGACAAGCATCGGACGAAAGCGCTTCCGCGCGCATCTGCTTTTTGCGCTTTGTGATCATACCGCCGATCCGCCCGCTCTCCTTCGAGGTCAGGCAGCGCCAGCCATCTTTCAGGACCCGGTCCCCAAGACCAAGCTCCTCCGCAATCTCAAATTTCAGTTTTTCCTCCGGTGTCATATGCTGCGGGTCAAACGGTTTCTTTTCTTTTTTCTTAGACATAAAAGGCACACTCCTTTTTGTTAGGAGTATGCCCGTTTTTAATCTTTAAAATTCATCCGGATTCTGCGGAATAATGACCGCTGCGATCAGGTACGCAAGCAACCCCGTGCCGGAGCACGCCACCAGCACCCAGATCAGGCGCACAAGGGTCGGATCCATTCCAAAGTATTCTCCAAGGCCGCCACACACACCGCAGATTACTTTATTCCGGTTGGAACGGTATAATTTTTTATTCATATCCATCGACAATTCTCCTTTGTTTATACAAGATCTTCCAGATTTCTCACATACTCTCCGATTGCTCCAACACCGCCTCGCATCACCCCGGCGGTTGCAATGCCTGTGCCTGCCAGGCAGCAGAGGATGCCGATGAGCAAAAACCATTTAACGAATTTTTTCATGTTTCTTTTTCCCTCCATGAATCAGTCTGCCCAGGGCATTCACAAACGTGCGGATGCACCATGGTAAAAAGGTTCCGTAAATCACAATGGAAAGCGCAATTCCAATGAATGCACAGCCCATCGTAAAGATTGCAAATCCGGCAACGGTAACACCGCCCCAGAAATTGCTGAAGATCATTCCAAGTCCAACCACAGCCAGGATCACGGTTCCAAAGCAGGCCAGTGCAGTTAAAAATCCAATGCCGACCACCGTAGCCAGAACCGTTCCAAAAAGTCCGCACACAACCGCGACTGCCCCGCTTCCAAGTCCCAGAATAACCGGAGACAAAATAAAGATCAGCGCCAGAAGAAGCAGCGTTTTCCCAATCGTGATATGTTCCAGGATGCCACGGACACGCGGGCGCTTTCCTTCTGTATGCGCGCTTTGTTTCGGCTCCGGTCCATGCTGATTCACCTCTTCATATACATCCGGGAGATCCTTTCTTCGCTCCATCTGATACCCCGGATTGCGGAATCGCTCATCTTCAAAACCAGCTTCCGTAAAAGAACCTCCGTCCTCCAGATCGCCTTTCAAATTGCTCCGGATAATGGACGCGATACGCTCCGGGCTTCCGAATGCTTTCAGCACGTCCTCTTCCTGATCTTCCCCGGCCTCCTCCAGATAATCCCGGTAGTAGGCAATGCCATCCTCCCGGTCCTCCTCCGAAAGATCCTGAAGCAGATATTCCAGCTCCTCCAAAAATTCTTTTTTATTCATGTCCCGATTCCTCCTCAAGTATTCTGGAGATTTTCTGTGCGTAAAGATTCCACTCTCCGCGATAAAGATTCAGCTGCAGCCTTCCGCTCTCTGTAATCCGGTAGTACCGTCGGTTTCTCCCGTCGATGGCCAGGTCGTAGCTTTCGAGGCAGCCATCTTTCAGAAGGCGCCGCAGCACCGGATAAAGGGTCGATTCCGAAATGTCGAGCACTTTGCGCACCTCCTGGGTAATGCGGTAGCCGTAAGTCCCATTCTGGTCCCTGGAGACGACGGACAGCACGATGGCATCCAGAAGCGCCGCTCCTGTATTGAAAACCATAGCCTTCTCTCCTTTCTGCTCTCTAACATTTTATAATATTATATATTATATAATATTGTCGTTGCATATACTATATGTCATATAATATTATTTGTCAAGTACTTTTCGGCATAAAAAAGCACATAAAAAAAGCAGGTGCTGCCTGGTTCTTTCCAAACCGCACCTGCTTCTCCTGTTCTTTTATCGTTTCTTCCTTGCTGGAATGTGGATTTCCGGAACTGCCACATCATCATACAAAATTGACTCATGATGATGTTCTTCCTGCTGCCCCTCTGCCTTTTCTGCTCTCCGTTTTCCAATATGGATCTCCGGGACCGCCAGGTTCTCACTGGTAATTTCAAAATCCGTGTGTTTTTTTTGTTCCTTTTCTTTTTTCCAAAACATCGCGCGCTCCTCCGCCTTCTTCGTCTGCCAAAACCATTTTTATCCAGTTGGCTGCTACAGAAAGTTAATAAAGAATGTAATTGAAAGAGTATTTAAAAAGTCCGCAAACAGGCTGCCCACTAACGGAATCAGAAGATACGCCTTTACAGAAGGCTCATACTGCTCGCAGACAACCTGCATATTTGCCATGGCATTTGGGGTGGCTCCCATACCAAATCCACAGATACCCGAACAGATCACCGCTGCATCGTAGTCCCGTCCCATCACATTGAACACAATAAAACGTGCATAGATAAACATCATAAAAACCTGGCCAAACAAAAGAACCAGCAGCGGAAGCGCCAGATCCGCCAGCTGCCACAGCTTCAGCGTGATCATGGCAATTCCCAGGAACAAGGACAGGCAGATACCGCCGATATCATTGATCTCGCCCATATGAGTCGTGTATTTTCCGCTGTATTCTCCGATATTCCGGATCACTGCCGCGGAGATCATGGCTCCAATATAAATCGGAAATGTCAGGCCGGTCAGGGATAAGAGATCCGACACAAATGTACCGATTCCAATGGCAATGATGAGCTGAAATACCGCAGACGGATACATGGTCGTATGACGCTCATGTTTTTTCTCCTCTTCGATCAGAAGTTCCTCTTCCTCGATCAGGAGGCTGTCATCTTCCGGCACAATGGTTTTTAAAAGATCGTATTTCTCAATGAGACCTTTTCCGATCGGACCGCCGATCACACTGCCTGCGATCAGGCCAAATGTGGCTGCCGCCGTGCAGACCGTTGTAGCCCCGGTGATTCCCATGCCCTCGAGAACCGGTCCAAAAGCACCCGCCGTTCCGTGGCCGCCCACCATCGGAATCGATCCGGTGCAAAGCCCCACCAGAGACGGCAGCTGCAAAATCTTTGCCAGGCCAATGGCCAGAAAGTTCTGGGAGATGATCAGCAGGATCACCAGGCCCAGAAATACCGCAAGTGCTTTTCCGCCGCTTCGAAGGACTTTTAAGTTTGCCTGAAATCCTACCGACGTAAAGAAAAATACCATACATACCTCTTTCAAGGTATCATCAAATGAAAATTCGGCGATTCCGGTGACGTAGCAGATGCAGGTAAACACTGCAAAGATCACACCGCCAATGACTGGTGCCGGAATGCAGAAGCGCTCCAGAATGGCGCACCGTCTTCTTAAAAATTTTCCCAGCATCAGTGCAGCCACGGCGGCTGCGATTGTTTGGTACATATCAAGTTCAATCATCATAATTCCCGTTCCAGCTCTGCAAAAAACATTTCGTAAAAATCATCTTCACCCTTTAAGAGCGGTGAATTTTCCCCGCCTCCATTGGTGCTTCGCTTGATTTCCGCGTAAAAGCTTTCCCCGGCACAGGCCAGGTCCATCTCGTAGACCGGATATCCCAGTTCCCGGCAGAGCACACAGAATGCGGAAAGCGGATTGGTTTCCTTTCTGGTCTGCAGGATCCTGCTTTTTAGTTCCGGATCTTTTCCGGCTTTACGCTTCAGTTCATCGAGGGTTTCCGCAATGTTCATAGGCCGTATATCCTTTCTTTTCGTTTTTGTTCGTCCTTGTCTGGAAGAGACATCAGCCCTCCACAAAGGTCAGAATGTCTTCCGGAGTCTTGCGCTTCGGCTTTTCCGGGTCAATATCACGGTATCCGACCGCAATGACAGATACAATCTGCTCTGTCTCCGGAATCTGAAGCATCTCATGGATCTTTGCCGCATCACGGATTCCCATGATCAGGGTATCCAGACCAAGCTCTTTTGCCTTTAAGATCAGGTTCTCATTCTGCAGGCCCAGGTCATAGTATCCCCAGCCATTACCGCATTCATTATCCGGTTCTCCGGTTTCACGGTTAAAGCCTGCTCTGTTTTTCACAAATGTATTCACAAGATAAGAAGCGCCTCTGGAATTGTTCTGATTAAACTGCGGCAGGCAGTTCTCAGAAAATTTCTCGCATTTTGCTTCCTCTAAAATAGCGTAATAGCGTGCAGTCTGGGAATTTTTCCAGGATGGTGCCTGAATGGCAGCCTGAACCATAGCCTCGATCTGCTCCTTTGCCGCACGCCTGCCGCTGTCATATTTGCGAATGCTTCTCCGCGCTTCCATCAATGTTTCAAATTCCATAGTAGTATCCTCCTGCTCATGATGTCTGGGGGATGAAAAGAATATGCTTTTGCAATCATCTGCCGTTGCGCTGAGCGCGCATCCCCACACGGAGCGTTTTTTATTTCATAGGACACATTTTCTATGAAATGAAAAACAGCCCTCCACATGTTACTATCATAACACATTTCGGACTGTTTTGTAAAAAATAAAGTTTGTTAAGCTTTTTAGCGCAGGATCTGCAGGCTTCCGATGAGCGGAAGTTCCTTTGCTTTTCCGTTCAGCGCATTGATCACACCGATGCAAAATAACACAAGCAGTAGCAGATATACCACACCGGTCATGGAGAGCATAAACCGCAGCTGCCACCAGGAACGGTCAAATGCCAGGTTCAGCATAACCGATACAAACTGCCATCCCATTGTCACGATCAGAAGAACCAGGCCCTGATTCGCATGAAACCTCGCGTATTTTGACTCTTTTCCCAGTAAAATCGGCAAAATTACCAGCACAGAAAAATACGACAGCACCGCCAGCAGCTTGTTCTGCTCCACATCCTCTGCCGAAAATCCACCGTTTAAGTCTCTTGTCTGTACCGCCTGTTCCCACGAGGATGCCTGGGATGCACCTTTCCCACCTGCGGCGCAGGCAGCCGCACCTCCCTGGCTCTCTGCCGGTGCCCCGCACCTCGGACAAAACTTTGCCCCCTCATTCAGTTTCTTTCCGCATTTCGCGCAAAATGTCATACCCCTTCCCCTTTCTATGGATTTATCTATGGCAATGTAATAGACTCGGCGCCAGAGTCTCTATGCCCGTATGATTACTGCAATACAGTGATTCTTATAAATATGGAATGTATCTGATACGATCACAGATAAAAAATGACTGAAAAGAACTTCATAGAATAAAACAGATTATAGCATGGGGAAGCAGATACGGCAAAAGAACATAATCGCAAAAAACTACAAAAGCCGCGCCCTACATAAAAAACGGGTGCGGCTTTCTGCCCTTTTATGCAAAACAACTACCCAGCCCAAAATTGCGGAACCAAGCGCTGCGCCAAGAACAAGCCTGTAATAAACGGAAGAATCTTCTTTGCGAAAAGCTGTACCAGGATGAAGAAACCTCCGGTTGAGGGTGTAAAAATTCTTGTGTCTATGGAAAGTAAATCTTTCTGATAAGAAATAGATATGTAAAATTTTGCTGTCGAATTAATGATTATGCGGCTGTCGAATATATCTTTGTACTTACAGTATTGCCATGTAGGAAAATTATATACATCATCCTGAATTATTCACGGCAAAGCCGTAATCGTGGCTGAAAGCCACATAGTCACTGTATTTTAATTGCATATTGCTTTTCACTTGTTAAGTGAATAAAAAAAGAG
>CAKRRJ010000038.1 GCA_934394615.1 uncultured Lachnospiraceae bacterium | reverse complement strand
TAAAATGGTCCTGCAATCTTTAGCCCTGGTTTTGTTTATAGACAGGATGGTACAAACGAACTGTCTGTTTTGTTATTTTATGCAGTTTCATAGAGAATGTCAATCACTTTTTTAAATATACCAGAGTAATTCTTTGTTATTTTGTTAACTTTCTTTAGCTGCTTTCCGTATTTTTCAGCATTTTTTCAATCCTGGTTTGGAAAATAAAGTTTTTCCCGCCATTTACGGATTCACACGTTTTTTTAATAAAGCCTCTGCCAGCACCAGATCCTCCGGTGTTGTCACCTTTAAATTTTCGTAACTGCCCTCCACCAGGCGCACCGGCGTGCCAGTCAGATGTTCCACTACCATGGCATCATCCGTGATGCCCTTTTGAAGTGCTTCATCTGCCATGAGACGGTCGTACGCGCCGCGCACCAGAGGATAGGAAAATGCCTGCGGTGTCTGCACCTGCCACAGCCGGGAGCGGTCCGGCGTGGACTGTGCAAAACCATCCGCTCCTGCCACCTTAATGGTATCTTTCACCGGCATGCCTACCACGCATGCCTGGTCACAGACTGCTGCCTGCGCAGCCCGGGCAATGATTTCTTCTGTCACGAGAGGCCGCGCTCCGTCATGAATAAGCACATAATCGCAGGATGAAAGTGCCTTCAGGCCCTCGTAAACCGAGTGATAACGCTCTTTCCCGCCAGGTACGATGGCGCGCAGCTTTGTAAGCTCCATATGCGGCAGGATCTCCTGGCGCACATACGCCTCTTCCCCTGCCCCGGTTACAAGCACCAGGTCATCCGCACAGCTCTGCTCAAACATCTCCAGAGCATAGCAGATAAGCGGCCTGCCATTTAAAAGCATGTACTGTTTCTGGATATCACTGTGCATCCTGCTTCCGCGGCCGCCAGCCAGGATGACTGCGCCAATCCGGAATCCATCTATCATGATTTTTCTTCCTTATCTACATTGTGATTTTTTTGTCTATCCAGTAGACTTGCGCATTTACTGCGCTTACCGTTCGCCGAGCTTTAAATTCGGAACTGCGTTTAAGTCCCAGCCATGCCGGGTTCCCTTTTTGTACTCATAGTACGCCGCACATCCGATCATGGCAGCATTGTCGGTGCAGAAGATCGGAGACGGATGATAGAAACGGATGTGTGCTTTGTCGCATGCTTCCTGCATAGCCGCGCGGAGCGCAGAGTTCGATGCCACACCTCCCGCAATGGCCAGCTTGTCGTATCCGTATTCCTTTGCCGCCAGAACCGCGCGGCTCACCAGTGCCTCTACCACCGCGTTCTGGAACGATGCCACCAGATCCGGCACGTTGATCTCCTCGCCGGTCATATGAGCCTTGTTGATGTAATTTAACACAGCGGATTTCAGACCGCTGAAACTGAAGTCGTAAGGGGATCCTTCCACTTTCGCACGCGGAAACTCCATGGCATGTGGGTTGCCCTCTTTCGCAGTCTTGTCCACCTTCGGACCGCCCGGATAGCCAAGTCCTACCGCGCGGGCCACCTTATCGAATGCCTCGCCTGCCGCGTCGTCGCGGGTCCGGCCGATGATCTCAAACTCACCGTAGTCCTTCACAATGACGAGATGCGTATGTCCGCCAGATACGATCAGGCAGACAAACGGCGGCTCCAGATCCGGGTTTTCGATATAGTTTGCGGAAACATGCCCCTCAATATGATGCACGCCGACGAGCGGTTTCTTTGCCGCGAACGCAATGGCTTTCGCCTCTGCCACACCAACTAAAAGTGCGCCTACAAGGCCCGGGCCGTAGGTTACGCCGATGGCATCCACATCGTCCAGAGTCACTTTTGCGTCTTCCAGTGCCTGCGTCACCACCTGGTTAATCTTCTCGATGTGTTTTCTGGACGCGATTTCCGGTACCACACCGCCAAACTGCGTATGTAACGCGATCTGGGAAGAGATGATATTGGAGAGCACTTCACGGCCATTTCTTACCACAGAAGCTGCTGTCTCATCGCAGGAGCTCTCGATTGCCAGGATCAGTGTATCCTTATTTTCTGTTTCTTCTGTTACTTTTTTCTCTGTATCCATCATTTGTCTTACTCCTCATCGAAGGTCAGCTCGCGGGTCCAGCCGTCCCGTGCTGTCTTCGCACCCGGAAAGATTTCCCGTACTTTATCAATAAACTCGTCCGGACGGTTTAAAGACGGGCTGTAGTGCGTCAGCCACATTTCCGCAGGCTGCGCCTTTTTCGCCAGGTTCGCCGCCTCGTACATGGTCATGTGCTTGTACTCCCTCGCCTTGGCCTCTTTTCCATCCTCACCGTACATGCCCTCGCAGATAAACAGATCCGCATGGTCAGCATACTCCGCGATGACCGGAACCGGTCTGGTATCAGTGCAGTATGTTACTTTTAAGCCTTTGCGGTCCGGACCCAGAACCATATCCGGCGTATAGGTCACACCGTCGAGTTCCAGCGTCTCCCCCTTCTGCAGTCGGCTCCAGGCTTTCATCGGCACGTTCTGTGCCTTGGCGCGCTCCACATCAAAGCGGCCCGCGCGCGGAATGGAGATGGAATAACCGTAGCAGACCACGTTGTGGTTCACACGGTAGGCATCGATCACATAGGGTCCGATATGGAACTGATGTCTGTTTTCCTCCAGCTCAATGAACTTTAACTGGAACGGAAGCTCCGGCGCAATGGTTCGCAGGGCGTTCACCACACGCTCGAGTCCCTTCGGGCCGATGAGCGTTACCGGCTCCGTGCGCTCTGCGTTTCCCATCGTGAGAAGAAGCCCGGGAAGTCCGCTGATGTGGTCCGCATGGTAATGGGTAAAACAGATCACATCGATGGGCTTCGGGCTCCATCCTTTTTCTTTTAGTGCTACCTGCGTTCCTTCTCCGCAGTCGATCAGAAGGCTGCTGCCGTCACAGCGCGCCATCATCGCAGTCAGCCAGCGATACGGGAGCGGCATCATCCCGCCGGTTCCCAGCAAACAGATATCTAACATAAAACGATTAACCTCTTTCATTTGATGCTGATATCATAGCATAGCACTTACATGATTTCAACCGCTTCCTCGATTTCCGGGGCGATCGCGAACTGCCGGACAAGGTGATCGTAACACTCCTCACACAGATCCCAGTGGTGGATCTCTCCATCTTTTTCCGAAAAATAATCCCATGGATAATGCACCGCAAAGCTGCCCTCCCGCAGGATGCCACGCTCGACCACCAGTTTCTTGCCGCAGCCATTGCAGATCACGGCTTCCAGGGTTCCGTTTGCCTGATATTTTCTCATGTCTTTCATCCTCGCCTTTTCTTTCACTGAATAATAATAGGGATGTCAAAAAATTGGGCCAAAACGTTCTGGTGCCAATTTCACTACATCCCCTACATTATAAGCAAAAATATGCGCGATTTTAAGTGGTAATTGTTTCCGGCAGATCCCGCTTCCACATGATGAGAGCGTCCTCGGTCGGGTTGTGATAGTAGGCTTTCCGGACTGCCTCCCCTGCAAAACCATAGGATTCATACAGGTTTCGGGCCGCAAGGTTGCCCTCGCGCACCTCCAGGCTGATGGCGTACGCGCGCTCGCGGATAGCATATTCTACCATGGTGTCCATCATTTTTCTGCCGACACCAAGGCGGCGGCTGTCCGGATGCACGGCAATGCGCTGCACTTCGCCCTCGCCTGCAAGCACCCGCAGATTGCAGTATCCAAGGATCCTGTCGTCCTGCTCAAACACATAATAGACATCATACGGACTGTGAAGTCCGGATTCCAGGATTTTTGCAGACCAGCTTTCCGAAAAACAGATGCGCTCCAGCTCCGCTGCTGCGGGAATGTCCCGCTCTTCCATGCGGCGGATCACTGCGCGTCTCCTGTTCCGACGCTGTGTCCTGCTGCCAGCTCATCGGTCTTGCCCTGGCGCTTTGCCTCTTCCAGTTCCCGCTCTGCCTGGGCTTTGCGCAGGTAATCCGGCGCATGATCCATGGCAGATACAGTCTTTCCTTCTGCAAAGTACACGCTTCCGAGCGCTGCTACACTGGCCCCCCGCTGGCGGTTTGCCTGTGCCGGCGCAAAGGAAAACGGTACTGTCATTTCTTCACGGATCACCTTTTCGCTCACCGGAACACCATCTCCCAGGAAAATCACACGCTCTCCCCGCGCGTTCAGGTCCTGAATAAGTTCGTGGATGTCCATGCCGCACTGTGGTTTTACAACCTCGAACGTTTCTTCATAATGATAAAGTCCGGTATAAACCTGTCCTCTTCTCGCATCCATAACCGGGCAGATGAGCGCGGAAGTTCCATATAAATTGTATGCCATGGCATCCATAGTCGGCACATGGACCAGCGGCTTCTCCAGTGCCAGGCCTAAGCCCTTTGCCGTGGCAGAGCCGATGCGCAGTCCGGTATAGGAACCCGGGCCGCCGGATACCGCGATGGCATCCACCTCATGCAGATCCAGTTCCAGCATGCGTGTTACTTCGTCGATCATGGGAAGCAGGGTCTGGGAATGGGTCTTTTTAAAGTTTACGGTATATTCCGCAGTCACCAGTCCGTCCGTCACCAGGGCAACGGATGCCACGAGCGACGAACTCTCGATTCCAAGTATCTTCATGATTCTAATCCCTCCACCGTTATCTTACGGTAATCAAAACCTTTTTCCAGGTCTTTTTCTATGCGGATGCGGACAACCTCATCCGGCAGGATCTCCGGGATCAGCTGGGACCACTCGATGAGGCAGACGCCCTCTCCGTAAAAGCAGTCCTCGTAGCCGATCTCATCCATCTCGCTGACATCTCCAATCCGGTACACATCAAAATGGTACAGCGGAAGGCGTCCGCTGTCATACTGCTGCACGATCGTAAAGGTCGGGCTGTTGACCGGCTCATCAATGCCAAGTCCGGCCGCAAAACCCTGGGTAAAAATAGTTTTGCCGACGCCAAGGTCTCCGTCCAGGCAGTACACCTCTCCCGGTTTTGCCCGCTCTCCCAGCATTTGCCCGAGAGCATAGGTTTCTTCCGGGCTGTTGCTTATTTTCTCCATCAGATTTTCCTCCGCTTTTCTTTTGGAAGATGCGCCAGAGCCAGTTCCCGCAGCGCTTCCTCCTGCTCACCCAGAGCTGCCTTCGGAATCAGGTAAGCATGCACGCGGTCCATGTAAAGAATGTACATGGCAGGCTTTGCGTCCAGCCGTCCCATCTGTTCCCAGGTAAACTCAGCTTCATGTTCCTCCTGGCTCACAGTCAGCTTCTCATCATCGAACACCAGGCGCATCGGGCTCTTTACAGCCGGACGCTTTGCCTGTTTGCTGGCTTTGGTCCAGAGAAGAAATGGCTGCCACACCGTAAACATCAGCGCGCAGACCACAAGCAGGCACCGGTATGGCACCGTAGTCGTGCTCCAGCGAAAGATCAGAAGATAAAATGCTGCCAGGGAAAAGATCACATTAAAAATTCCCATAAAACCGGCATTGGCATGGTACATGGAAAACGTCCACAGATCTTTCGCCGTAATGTGCAAGGTCACATCCACCATTTTTCCAGTCTGGACTGTCTCAGGGACTTCCCTGCCCTCATTGGTCTCATTTGCCATCGGTATTCACCGTTCCTTTCCAGAATCCGCATAGCCGCCGCTCCCGGCCGCCGCGCGTGTTCTGTCCTTTTTTACAGTTTGTAACTGTTCAGTACCCTCACAGTTACTACAGTTTCATAGTCAGGGCAATGCGCTTCTTGTTCAGGTCCACGCTCAGCACCTTGACTTCTACAATATCTCCCACGCTGACCGCCTCAAGCGGATGCTTGATGTAGCGGTCCGTCATCTGGGAAATGTGCACCAGGCCATCCTGATGTACTCCGATATCAACAAACGCGCCAAAATCAATGACATTGCGCACGGTTCCCTTTAATACCATGCCCGGAGTCAGATCCTTCATCTCCAGAACATCGGTACGCAGGATTGGTTTTGGCATCTCCTCACGCGGATCTCTTGCCGGCTTCTCCAGTTCTTTGACAATATCTTTTAAGGTGATTTCACCAAGGCCAAGCTCTGCTGCCAGCCCCTTGCAGCCGCGCACTCTTCTTCCAAGCTCGTGCAGACCGCCCTGCACGATGTCCTCCGGCTTATATCCCACTTTTTCCAGAAGTGCCTGAACTGCCTCGTAGCTCTCCGGGTGTACGGAAGTCATATCGAGCGGATTGGTTCCCCCGCTGATGCGCATGAAACCGGCACACTGTTCAAACGCCTTCGGCCCCAGCTTTGCGACCTTTAACAGCTGCTTCCGGTTTGTAAAGACACCGTTTTCCTCGCGGTATGCCACAATGTTCTTCGCAACGGTCTTGCTGATGCCGGAGATGTATTCAAGCAGGGATGCCGATGCCGTGTTCAGGTCCACGCCGACGCGGTTTACACAGTCCTCAACCACGCCCTGCAGCGTCTCACTTAAGTTTTTCTGGTTCATGTCGTGCTGGTACTGGCCGACACCAATGGACTTCGGATCGATCTTAACCAGCTCTGCCAGCGGATCCTGCAGTCTTCTCGCGATGGATGCAGCGCTTCGCTGTCCCACGTCGAAATTCGGGAACTCCTCGGTTGCCAGCTTGCTCGCAGAGTACACGGACGCACCCGCCTCATTAACAATCACATACTGAACCTGCTCCGGAATCTCCTTAATGAGATCGACAATGATCATTTCAGACTCACGGGACGCAGTTCCGTTTCCGAGAGAAATCAGGGAAATGTTGTACTTTCTGATCAGGTCTTTTACGACCTTTTTGGATTCCTCTACCTTGTTCTGCGGCGCAGTCGGATAGATGACTGTGGTGTCGAGCACTTTTCCGGTTGCATCGACTACAGCCAGCTTACAGCCAGTACGGAATGCCGGGTCCCAGCCGAGTACCACACGGCCTGCTACCGGAGGCTGCATTAAAAGCTGTTTTAAGTTCTTTCCGAACACTTTGATAGCCCCTGCCTCTGCCGTTTCCGTCAGGGCACTGCGGATCTCACGTTCGATCGCCGGAGCAATGAGACGGCGGTAGCTGTCCTCTGTTACTTCCTTTAAAAGTGGAGTGGTGTACGGGTTATCCTGTGTGATGACCTGTTTTTCCAGATAGCGCAGAATCGCTGCCTCCGGCGCTTCCACTTTGACAGTAAGAACCTTTTCTTTTTCGCCGCGGTTTAAAGCGAGCACGCGGTGTCCGGCGCATTTCTTTACCGGCTCCTCGTACTGATAATACATCTCGTACACGGACTGTACCTTCTCATCCTTCGCCTGGGAACGGATGATGCCCTGCTCCATGGTAGCGTTTCGGATGTAAGTACGGTAATCTGCCTGGTCGGAAATGCGCTCCGCGATGATGTCCTTTGCTCCGGCAATGGCATCTGCCACGGTCGGCACTTCCTTCGCCTCCGATACATAAGCTTCTGCCAGCTTCTCAACCGGCTCCTTCACCTGCTGCTCCAAAATCAGGTCTGCCAGCGGCTCCAGTCCGCGCTCTTTCGCGATCATGGCACGGGTGCGGCGTTTCGGGCGGTACGGGCGGTACAGATCCTCCAGGGCAACCATCGTCATGGCATCCTGGATCTGCTTTTCCAGTTCCGCGGTCAGCTTCCCCTGGTCGCGAATGGTGGAAAGTACCTGGGTCTTTTTCTCGTCCAGGCTGCGCAGGTAGCGCAGACGCTCGTCCAGGTTTCGGAGCACTTCGTCATTTAAGGAACCAGTTGCCTCCTTACGGTAGCGGGCGATAAACGGGATGGTGTTGCCCTCGTCGATCAGCTGGACCGCTGCCTCCACCTGCTTATATCCAATCTGCAGCTCTTCCTGCAATATCTTAAAAATATCCATCTGGTGTAAAACTCCTTCTGTCTTTCTTATAGCTGTAGCTCTCATTATAATCCATAACCAAAAGCCGTGCAAGCTGTTTGATGTCCCCCTGCATTCTCACTTGAGGCTTTTTTATTTTCGTGTTATGATGTTGAATGTCATTTGTGGCGACAGTTCTCGCTGTCGCTGCAGCTATTTTGCCCAATATACTCTCGGAATCTCTCCTGCAGCCGCAAAAGCAGGTACAGGAGAGCCTCCGAGAGTACATCCCATACTTACGGAGGAATTTACATGGAACAGAATACCGGAACAAAACGTCCCGCACCCAATAAACTTGCCATGACAAGCCTTTTGCTTGGCATCCTTGGAATTTTCAGCTGGTTTTATCCGCCGGTCCAGATCATTTTCGGATCTGCCGCTGCCATAAGCGCATGGCTCTCACGAAGGGATGGACGCTTTCAGGGCGCCGGGATCGCAGGATTTATCATCGGAATCCTCTGCATTTTGCTGAGCCTTTTCATCTTTTCCCAGTATATGATGGTCTACAGCATCGCGCAGGATCCGGCAAACGCCGACCTCATCCGCCAGGTATACGACCAGGCGCAGCAGATTCTGAATTCGATTGCGCCGGCCGCGCAGTAAATACAAAAATAGCATCAGAAAGTCCGAAGGCTGCATAAAAATAAACCACACATTTCTAAGTCATTGGCAACATTCAGAGTTTTATCTCTGTTTTAGCCAGTATCATTCGAAATGTGTGGTTTTTATTATCTTAGAAAAGCCAATAACGTAGAAGCCGGTCGGTCCGGCATCCCGTGGAGCATAAATATAGGTATAACGTGTCCGGTTCTGTAGCGACTGACCGGCTTCGGACTCTCTTTAAATTCAATTACTCAATTTTAGAATTCTGCGCGGATCCGCTGACGGATCTTTGCGATCTTTTCGAGGTTTTCTGCGCGCTCTGCGTAATCTGCCTCGCTCATCTCGCCGGTCAGGAGCGCGAACTCATCGTCCAGGCCGTCCAGTTTTACAACCTCGGCACCGCCGAATGCTGCGGCTGCATTCTTCTCGAGTTCCTCACCAGCGCCCTCCACACGGACAAAGTAGCGGTGAACGGAAGTCTTCTGGTCTGCGATTGCCAGGCGCTCACTGCTCCAGCCAAGCGGTACGTTGCGGTCTGCGTTCTCGACTGCTTCCATGATATCTGCAACAACAGCGCTTGCGGTCGGGAGCTTTCCGGCTCCGCTTCCGTAGAACATGGAAGTTCCGAGCATGTTTCCCTTTACCATGATGCCGTTAAACACATCGCTTACTGCATACAGCGGATGTTCTTTGCCGATCATAACCGGTGCGACCCAGGCATAAACCTCTTCTCCGTCCATGCGGCTGGTTCCGAACAGCTTTACAGAAGTTCCAAGCTTATCTGCGTACTTGAAGTCCACAGCAGTGATCTTTGTAATGCCCTCGGTGCTGATATCCTCATAATTTACTTCTTTTCCGGTTGCCATTGCGGTGAGGATGGCAATTTTTCTGCAGGTGTCATAGCCTTCCACATCTGCCTCCGGGTTGCGCTCTGCATAGCCTAAATCCTGCGCCTCTTTTAATACTGTCTCAAAGGACGCGCCCTCTTTATCCATCTTGGTCAGGATATAGTTGGTGGTTCCATTTAAGATTCCGGTAATCTCTACGATCTTCTCGCCCTTTAAGCAGCGGTACAGCGGACGGATAATCGGGATGCCGCCGCCAACACTCGCCTCAAAGAAGAAGTTTACGTTTTTCTCTTTCGCAATGGCAAGCAGCTCTGTTCCATATGCCGCAACCAGTGCCTTGTTGGAAGTCACTACATGCTTGCCGGCTAACAGACTTGCCTTTACAAACGGATAAGCCGGATTTAATCCACCCATGGTCTCAATAACCACACTGACCTCCGGATCGTTTTCGATCACGGAAAAGTCATGTACGATCTTGTTTGCTACCGGGCTGTCCGGAAAATCCCGCAGATCCAGCACATATTTAAGTGCCACATCCTGACCGCAGCCATTTTTGATCTGTGCTGCGTTCTGATCTAAGATTTCCGCTACACCGGAACCGATTGTGCCATATCCCATGATTGCTACCTGTACCATCGCTCTGTCCTCACTTTTCTCTCTGTTTTTCCGCTGCTGTTCACATCGTGTGAACCTTAACGTTTTTACTTATGAAAACGCCGATATTCCGCAAACGCTGGCGCTACTCCCTGGAAACGATCTTTACATAATGGATGCCTTCCTGATCCTCGATCTCTTCCACCATTTTCGAAACATTGCCCGTGTTGTCCTTTACCTCCACGGACAGTGTCAGCGTTGCGACGCCGTTGACCGGAATACTCTGATGGATCGTCAGAATATTTGCCTTGTACACTGCCACAATGTGGAGCAGATCGGAGAGGAGTCCCTGCTCGTCGTCCATCTGGACTACGAATGTTACCGTCTTTCCTTTCGTGTTGTCGTAAAACGGGAAAATATCTTCTTTGTATTTATAAAAAGAACTGCGGCTGATGCCAACGCGCTCCGTTGCTTCCTGAACGGTGAGTACCCGCTCGGATTCAAGCAGCTTCTTGGCCTCTACCACTTTCAGCAGTACCTCCGGCACTGCCTTCTGTTTGACTACAAAATACTTTGTTTTTTCTTCTGGCATGTTAAACCCTCCCTGCCATTTGTTCGCCTATCATGAACATCTGTGTTCATGTGGAAGATATTAGCACAAAAAAAAGCAGAGTGCAAGCATTTTCTTGCATACACTCTGCTTTCTCTTTCTGAAGTTTAGTCGTCCGAAGACGCCTTGCGGTCCGGGCAGCCCAGGCTCAGCCAGCACAGATAGGCACTGATGAACGGGTCCAGTCCGCCGTCCAGGACGTTTGCCACGTTTCCTGTCTCCTCACCGGTACGCAGGTCCTTGACCATGGTGTAGGGCTGCAGGACGTAGGAACGGATCTGATTGCCCCAGCCAATCTCCTTGACATCACCGCGGATGTCGGACAGCTTCTCGGCGTTCTCCTGCTGCTTTAACATATACAGCTTGGCCTTTAACATCTGCATGGCCTTGTCCTTGTTCTGGAACTGGGAACGCTCATTCTGGCACTGTACCACGATTCCGGTCGGGATATGGGTGATACGGATCGCGGAAGAAGTTTTGTTGATGTGCTGACCACCGGCACCGCTGGAACGATAGGTATCGATCCGCAGGTCATCCGGGTTGATCTCCACATCGAGATCTTCCTCAATATCCGGCATAACATCGCAGGACACAAAAGAAGTCTGGCGTTTTCCTGCCGCGTTAAACGGGGAAATACGCACAAGGCGGTGCACACCGCGCTCGGACTTTAAGTAACCAAAGGCGTTCTCGCCGTTGATCTGGATGGTGACAGACTTAATGCCCGCCTCATCGCCATCCAGGTAATCCAGCACCTCGGTCTTGTAGCCCATCTTGTCTGCCCAGCGGCAGTACATGCGGTACAGCATGCTGCACCAGTCACAGGACTCGGTACCGCCCGCACCCGCATTTAAGCGCAGGATGGCATTGTATTTGTCGTATTCGCCGGACAGCAGCGTTTCCATGCGCAGCTTCTCAAGGTTGCGCTCGAACTCGTCTAACATCTCCTGGATCTCCGGAATCAGGGAAGGATCTTCTTCCTCGTATCCCATCTCGATCATTACCTGAATATCTTCGTACTGCTGTTCCAGACCACGGTAGAGGTCTACGGTATCTTTTAAGTTCTTTGCTTCCTGCACCAGCTTGGTGGCGCGGTCGGCATCATCCCAGAACCCCGGCTCTTCCATGGATTTATCTAATTCATCGATTCGTCTGACCTTGTTATCCAGGTCAAAGTGAATCCCTCACTTCCACTAATGGTTTTTCAAAGGTCGATAATGTGTACTTGAACTGATCTAATTCTACCATTGTGTCACCTTCTTTCATATAATATATTTTATTTCACAATGACCGGCGAATCCATGATTGGACCCGCCGGTCACGTTTTCCATATTATTTTGCCATAAACTCGCGGCCATGGCACTGTTTGAACTTCTTGCCGCTTCCGCACGGACACGGATCGTTCGGGTAGATTTTCTGTACCTGGCGTACTTTCGGAGCCTGCTGCGCAGAGGTGTCGCGGTTGGTTCCGGTTACCTTGGCTGCCGGCTCACGCTCTACCTTCTGCTCTACACGGATGTGGAACAGGATGCGGACGGTCTCCTCGGTGATAGCTGCAGTCATAGCCTCGAACATCTCATAAGCACTCATCTTGTACTCAACAACCGGATCTCTCTGGCCATAGGCCTGTAAGCCGATACCCTGACGCAGCTGGTCCATATCGTCGATATGGCTCATCCACTTGTTGTCGATGACTTTCAGAAGTACAACTCGCTCCAGCTCACGGATCTGCTCTGCCTCCTGGAACTCAGCCTCCTTCGCCTCATACAGCTTGATAGCCTCTTCCTTAAGCATATGCTTTAACTCATTCTTCTTGGACGCCGGATGATTTTCTGCAGTGATGGTCTCAAGCGGGATGATCGGAAGCAGAAGGCTGTTCAGCTCTTTCAGATCCCACTCAGAAGATGCCTGCTCGTCGGAGATGGACAGATCTACAGCGTTCTCCACGATGTCGGTGATCATCTTTAAGATGAGGTCACGCATGTTGTCGCCATCCAGAACCTTGCGGCGCTCTGCGTAAATGATCTCACGCTGCTCGTTGTTGACCTCGTCGTATTTTAACAGGTTCTCACGGATGCCGTAGTTGTTGTTCTCGATCTTCATCTGTGCTTTCTCGATGGCGCTGGAAAGCATCTTGTGCTCGATCTGCTCGCCTTCCGGAACACCCAGGGCCTCAAACATGGCCATAAGACGCTCGGAACCAAACAGGCGCATCAGGTCGTCTTCCAGAGAGATGTAGAAGCGGGATTCACCCGGGTCTCCCTGACGGCCAGAACGTCCGCGCAGCTGGTTGTCGATACGGCGGGACTCGTGGCGCTCAGTACCAATAACCTTTAAGCCTCCTGCTGCCTTTGCCTCATCGTCCAGTTTGATATCGGTACCACGGCCTGCCATGTTGGTCGCAATGGTAACAGCACCATGAACGCCGGCATCTGCTACAATCTCAGCCTCCAGCTCATGGAACTTCGCGTTCAGGACTTTGTGCTGGATGCCGTGCTTTTTCAGCATCTTGCTTAAAAGCTCGGAAGTCTCGATGGTGATGGTACCGACCAGAACCGGCTGTCCCTTCTCGTGGGATGCCACAACATCGTTGACAACGGCCTCGAATTTTTCTTTCTTGGTTTTGTATACTGCATCCTCATGGTCGATACGCGCTACCGGACGGTTGGTCGGGATTGCGATCGCATCCATGCCGTAAGTGTTACGGAACTCTTTTTCCTCAGTTAATGCAGTACCGGTCATACCGGATTTCTTGCGGAACTTGTTGAAGAAGTTCTGGAAAGTGATGGTTGCCAGAGTCTTGCTCTCGCGGCGGACATTGACATGCTCTTTCGCCTCGATTGCCTGGTGCAGGCCATCGGAATAACGGCGGCCCGGCATGATACGTCCGGTAAACTCATCGACAATGAGAACCTCGTCGTCTTTTACTACATAATCTTTATCGCGGAACATTAAGTTGTTTGCGCGCAGGGCCAGGATGATGTTGTGCTGGATCTCCAGATTCTCCGGATCTGCCAGGTTGTCGATGTGGAAGAACTGCTCTACCTTCTTCACACCTTCCTCAGTCAGGTTGACCACTTTATCTTTCTCGTTTACAACGAAGTCTCCGGTCTCCTCGATGTCCTCACCCATGATGGCATTCATCTTGGTGAACTCGCCGGATGCCTCACCGCGTACCAGCTGATGAGCCAGCACGTCACAGACCTCGTAGAGCTTGGTGGACTTTCCGCTCTGGCCAGAAATGATCAACGGGGTTCTTGCTTCATCGATCAGAACAGAGTCCACCTCATCGATGATGGCGTAATCCAGGTTTCTGAGAACCATCTGATCTTTGTAGATTGCCATATTGTCGCGCAGGTAGTCGAATCCCAGCTCATTGTTGGTAACGTAGGTGATATCACAGGCATAGGCAGCCTTACGCTCCTCAGAAGTCATGGAGTTTAATACCACACCGACCGTCAGGCCCAGGAAACGGTGAACCTGTCCCATCCACTCTGCATCTCGCTTTGCCAGGTAGTCGTTGACAGTTACGATGTGAACACCCTTGCCTGCCAGCGCGTTTAAGTATGCCGGGGAGGTGGAGACGAGGGTCTTACCTTCACCGGTTCTCATCTCGGCGATACGTCCCTGGTGCAGCACGATGCCGCCGATGAGCTGTACCGGATAATGCTCCATATTGAGCACACGCTTTGCAGCTTCGCGGACGGTCGCGAATGCCTCCGGAAGAATGTCGTCCAGAGTCTCACCCTTTGCAAGACGCTCCTTGAAGATACGGGTGTTGTCGCGCAGTTCCTCATCGGTCTTTGCCTGCATGGTCGGGCGCAGCGCCTCGATCTTGTCCACGATCGGATAGATCATCTTCAGTTCCCGCTCACTGTGGGTACCAAATAATTTTTCTATGAGATTCATATAGTTTTTTCTCCTAAACTTTGTTTGATTCGTCTGTTTCGTTTCTACTATTATAAGTCAATCTTTGATATTGTACCACCTTCCCTTGATTTATTCAAGTTTTAGGCCTGCTGTTCACAAAAAATTTACGTTCCTGTTCGTTTCACTCTCCGGAACGCAGGCAAAAATCCATTTCAAATTGCCTGCGGCAAGGATTTTTGCCCTGCGGCCACTACGGTATCATACGGAATTTTCAGTTCAGAAAATTCCTACATACAAAAAGGCGACATAAAAGTAAAATTATGGTAAACTTGTCAGGTTGCACAAAAACTATGTTCGGTTCCCAACTTATCCACTTTATCCACAATATCCACGAAAAACACGTCCACACGCTCCTGTCCTTATTTTCAGCCAAAAATGAGTTATGCACCAAGTTATCCACATCATCCACAAAACTTTCCCACATCGGTTGGTTTATTTCCATCGGGAAAATCCGCCTTTTTCTTTGTTCATATCGCATAAATCCACGTTTTAAGCCGAAAAATACGTCAAAAATGCTTGACTTTTCCACATCCCCAAAGGTAGAAATGCAATTCGTTTTTTGTGGATAAAGTATTCGTTTTTATATTTCAATCTCAATAATTGTCTCAACAATTTCCGCATTATGGTTGAAATTTTCGGTTTTATATGTTATACTTAGGACATCTCAAAAGAAGGAGCTGATGACTTATGCGTTATACGATTACAGGCAGAAATATTGATGTGACTCCGGGGCTTCGTGCCGCCATTGAGGAAAAGATCGGAAAACTGGAACGTTACTTCCTTCCGGATACAGAAATCATCGTAACTCTCAGTGTACAGAAAGACAAACAGAAAATCGAGGTTACCATCCCGGTGAAGGGTAGCATTATCCGTGCTGAGGAATCCAGCAGCGATATGTATGTATCCATCGACCTGGTAGAGGAGATCATCGAACGCCAGCTTCGCAAGTATAAAAACAAACTCATCGACAAAAAGCAGTCCGCACAGGCTTTCTCCGATCTGTTTATCAGTGAAGAGACCGACGCAGAAGACGAAATCCAGATCGTAAAAACCAAACGTTTCGCCATGAAACCGATGGATCCGGAAGAAGCCTGCGTACAGATGGAACTGCTCGGGCATAATTTCTACGTATTCTTAAACGCAGAGACCGAGGAAGTCAATGTTGTTTACAAGAGAAAGGGACAGACTTACGGACTGATTGAACCGGAATTTTAAACTTTCTCATACGAAAGCCGAAAACGCTTTCATCCTTTCCAAAAAAGCCCCTGGGATTTTTCCCAGAGGCTTTTTGTTTTAATTTCTTTATTCAGATAAATCTGCGGAGCCACTGCCCCTTCTTCCAGTGAGACAACAGCGACACCAGAAGCGCAAACACCAGCATCGGTCCAAAGATACAGAGGGTGATGTTCTGTTTGGTGAGCGGAAGCGAGTTCCATTTTATGGTCCAGGAAAAGAAATAGAAAAAATAAAAGTGGGAAAAGTAAATCCACTCACTCATCTCCCGGAGTGTTACAAAGAAGCGGGAATACGATCCCGTAAAGCGCATGGCAAGCTCAGTCAGGCAGACGGCTGCCGGAGCTGCGGTAAAAACCATGTTGGTGTTGTAGCAGGCAGAGACTTCTTTGTACATCAGACCCATAAACAGCACACTTCCCGCTGCCGCCGCAAGAAACGGCATCCGCGTGCTCTTTTTTGAAAACCAGAGTCCGATTGCCAGGTAAAAACTGCCATAAAACACACCGTTTCGCATGGTCACAAATTTTGGAGCGTACCACCAGACAAATTCCTGGATCTTCATGGGTGCCCGTTCTGTAAAATACCAGTTATCGCAAATGCAGCCGAACACAAACAGCACTCCGGTCAGAAGCAGCAGCATCCACACTCTCAGGCCCAGACGATAACCAGTCCACACAATGAGAACAGCCAGCGCAAGTGCCGGAAGATACCAGAGCTGCGCGATGGTACTGGAGACGAAAAAGGAATGAATATAGGATTTCACTGTCTCCGCAATGGTAGCGGTTCCGTGGTACCAGTTATAAATATCGATTGGCCAGTAGATGACGCACCAGAGCACATACAGCTTCACAATGCGCCACGCGTAGCGCCACACGGTGCTCCATCCTCCCCTTTTTTCAGGGATTTTCCGGAACAACAGGAAACCGGCAATGATAAAAAACACCGGAACCGCAAGGTTTGAAAGCCAGCTGCCGATTACCAGGCGCCATCGGCTCTCTGCCGGATAAAACACCTGAATCATGTGCCGGGCGGCCACCAGAAGCGCCATGATAAATTTCAGGAGATCCAGACCGCAGTATTGTTTTTTTCTGCTCATAAACCACACTCCTTTAATCCAGGAATGTTACGGCCTTGCTCGGCGTACGGTAATTGTATTTGGTGATGGTAATGCCCGTAGTCGGGTTACTGGAGTGAATGATCTTTCCATCGCCTATGTAGATTGCCACATGGTTGATGTAGCTTCCGCTGGCGTAGAACAGAAGATCGCCCGGCTGAATGGCCGACAGGGAAATCTGTTTTCCGTTTGCCGCCTGGTCTCTCGAGCTTCTTCCGGTGGTAATGCCAAAGTGCGCGAATACCGACTGGGTAAAGCCGGAGCAGTCCGCGCCGTTTGTAAGGCTGGTGCCGCCATACACATACGGATTGCCAAGGAACTGTTTTGCGTAAGCCACGATTGCCGTTCTGGTCGCGGAAACAACTGCCGCAGAGCTTCCAGGACCCACAACCGCAGAAGTTGTGGTGCCGGATGCCGGCCCGGAAGAACTGGTCTGACTGCCGGAAGCGCTGGTCTTTCCAGGCGCGGACGAAGCTGTCTGGCTATTGGAAGTGCCGGATCCGGAAGCCGGGCTCTGTGTTTTCGATGTATCGGCACTTGCGGACGGTGCGCCGGTCTTGGCAGAATCATCGCTCTGAGCCGGGTTTGCGGCAATGATGACATCCTCCGGGGCAGAAGTGCTTCCGGAAGTATTGCCATTTCCAGCGGACGCATTATTTCCGGCTGCCTTATTCTCCTCTACCCGGATGGCCTGTTCCAGGTTTGCCATAGCCGTCTGGGCATCACGCTTTCTCTGTGCCTCTTCTTCCAGTTTTTCACGCTCTTCCTCAAGAGATACTGCCTGGTCGAACTCCACCTCGACCTTACAGTAAGATTTTGCAATGTAACCGATCAGATCCGCATCGACCTCGACTTTATAGAAGTCTCCCTCTTCGCCCTGGACCACATAGCGGGATCCGCTGGAGATCATGGTAAGCACGTTGCTGGTCAGGTTTGGTTCCTCACGCAGGCGGAGATTATCCGCGCTGACAGTAGCAAATTCCCGGCCAATGGACTGTGCCAGGGTCTCTGCCTCCTGGCCGGTGATGAAATACTGGGCCTTGATAAAGCCGTTTACGCTTCCCGACTGAATGCGGTACCAGCTTCCACCCTCTCCTTCCACGGTCTCCAGAATGGTTGCCGCGCAGTTGTTATAGATCTTACCCAGGATTTTACTGTTTGTAGTTGCCTGCTCCCGGATATTTACATAGTCTGTCACCTGTGACACTGCGATATTCTCATAATCTGCCGGTGCCGCCACGAGTGCCGCCTCATGTGCGGATTTTGACACATCCGCATAAGCGGTAACCGGGCAGGCCGCTGCCGCGCAGAGACACCCCATCGCCAGGATCTTCTTCCATTTTTCCATGCGTATTCGCCTTTCCTTTTATAGTCCACACCAATCTGCCATTCAGTATAACATAACTCGTTTGAAAGTTACAGAGAGTTCCAAAAATTGTAATTGAATTGTAAAATGTGGCGGATTTTATGATAGAATAAAAGAAGAACCCGAAAAGAAAGGAGTGACCTTTATGGCAAAAAAAGTCGTACTTGTAACCGGCGCTTCCCGGGGAATCGGAAAGGCCATTGCCGTAAAATTTGCGAAAAAAGGATACAATGTCATCATCAACTGCGCTCACCGGGAACAGGAGCTCATGCAGACGAAAAAAGAGATCGAGAGCTATCAGGTAACCTGCGCCGCATTTCTGGGCGATATGGGCGATATGGCAGTCTGCGAGCAGCTGTTTTCCATGATCCGCAAGCAGTTTGGTACGCTGGACGTGCTCGTAAACAATGCCGGCATCGACTACATCGGTCTCTTACAGGATATGTCTTCTGAGGACTGGGACCGCATCCTGCGCACCAATCTGACCTCTGTATTCAACTGCTGCAAGCTCGCTATCCCGCTGATGCTGGCAGGCGGACACGGAAAGATCGTGAACATTTCTTCTGTCTGGGGCTGCGTGGGGGCATCCTGCGAGGTTGCCTACTCTGCCACCAAGGGCGGCATCAACGCCTTTACCAAAGCGCTCGCCAAGGAGCTTGCGCCGAGCAATATCCAGGTCAACGCCGTAGCCTGCGGCGCGATTGACACCGAAATGAACCAGTGGCTTGAAGAGGATGAGCTCATCAGCCTTGTGGACGAGATTCCTGCCGGGCGCCTCGGACGCGCAGAGGAGGTTGCCGATTTTGTGTACCATCTCGGCTACAAAGGTTCTTATTTAACCGGACAGGTCATCGGCCTCGATGGCGGCTGGATCTGATTCCTGCCAAATACAAAATACAAAGGAGTAACTTATGGAATTTAAACAACTGCAGTCTTTCGTGGCTGTTGTCGATTACGGAAGTTTTACAAAGGCATCCGAGAAGCTCTTCATCTCCCAGCCGACTATCAGTACCCATATCCGCATGCTGGAGGAGGAGTTTCAGTCCTGCCTGCTGGTCCGTACCACCAAAAATATCGAGCTCACGCCGCGGGGACAGGAGTTTTACGAATGTGCCGTAAGTATCCTGAGTCTGAAAAATCATCTGATCGAAAGCTGGATCAATGAGAGCCGGAACGTCATCCACATGGGTGCATCGACCATTCCGTCCACCTATCTGCTTCCAGAACTTTTGCCGGCCTACAAAAAACTCTGCCCGGAAACGTATTTCAACATCCACCAGAGTGACAGCCAGGGGATCCTCGACAAGATTCTGGAGGGCAGCTTTAACCTGGGACTTGTCGGCATGACCTGTGAGGATGAACGCTTCTGCTTCGAACCTTTTTACCGGGATCAGATGGTGCTCATCACCCCAAGAAATGCGTACTTTGAAGAATTAAAGCAAAGCGGTGCCTCCATTGACTCCATTCTGAAAACAGAACCCATGATCCTGCGGGAAGAAGGCAGCGGCAGCCGCAAGTTCGTACACGAACTTCTGGAGGCACTTCACATCAAAGAGGATTCCCTGCAGGTTACCGCGCGCTTAAACGACCAGGAATCCATCAAAAACCTGGTTGCGAACGGCCTTGGCATTTCCGTTATATCAAAAGCGGCCGCCTGCAGCCCCGGATCCGATCACAAACTTCTCGTTTTTGATCTTCCGGTGGTTGCAGACAGCCGCAGCCTGTATCTGGTTTACCATAAGAATTTTATCTTAAAGCCTTATGTGCATCATTTTATGGAGTTTGTGATCAATTTTTACACCCAATCAGAATACTGATCCTCCGGTCCGGGAGTTCTGATATCCCAGAAATATCAGAATTTCCGGATCGTATCATCTTCATCTCCGATATCTTCAATTTTCCTGATCTCCACAAAATAGCTGTAACCGTTGTCCGTGGTAATCTCCACCCGGTCTCCCACTTTGTGGCGCAGAATAGCTTTGCCAAGAGGTGACTCAATGCTGATCATATTGTGCATGGAGTTGCCGCGGATGCTGGTGACCAGCTTGTAGGTCTCCTCCTCATCGTCATCCTCCATATAGAGGGTAACCGCCTTATTCAGGCCGACCTCATCGGACCTTGACTCATCGGAGATCACAATTGCGTTTTTCAGCATATTCTCCAGATAACGGATGCGGCTTTCGTTCTGGTTTTTGTCTTTCTTAGCCGCATAATACTCAAAGTTTTCGCTCAGATCTCCTTGGGCTCTTGCTTCCTTTACTGCTTCCAGACATTTGGGTCGCACTTCCAGTTTCCGATATTCAATCTCTTCCTGGATTTTTTCCACATCTGATTTTGTAAGTTTCTCTCTCATGATCCTTATCTCTTTTCTGCTTCTTACTGTCCTGTTCTTCTTTGCTGGCTGCTTCTGTCTGCCGTCATTCTTTCCGCTCTGTTTTCGGCGCTGTCATCAGTTTTACAAGCAATTCCACGATTTTCTCCATGGACTGGATAGAAATAAACTCGTACTTTCCGTGGAAATTTGCGCCTCCGGTACACAGATTTGGGCACGGAAGTCCTTCGTAAGAAAGGCGTGCTCCATCCGTACCGCCGCGGATCGGACGGATCACCGG
Source organism: uncultured Lachnospiraceae bacterium (assembly GCA_934394615.1). Lineage (GTDB taxonomy): Bacteria > Bacillota > Clostridia > Lachnospirales > Lachnospiraceae > Brotaphodocola. Next base: position 758 of record CAKRRJ010000038.1, on the reverse strand, counting down.
CTCCACATCCAGTTCCTTCATGGCGCTGCATACCCGGTCAATCAGCTGCATATGCGGTTTGATTTTTTCTTTCATATTAAAATAAGAATCGCGAATTTCAATCGCGACGGTGCCTTCCCCGTACTTCTGGTTCAGGAAAGTCGCAATCTGGCACATCTGTTTCTTTTTCTGCTCAAATTTGCCCATATCGTGATCCCGGATCAGATACTTCAGTATAGAAGTCTCCACATCTCCGTTAAAATGATCCAGATGGAAAAATCCCTCATACCCTTCTGTATACATCGGATTCTCAAATGTCGGCAGCATCTGCTGGTACTCCATGCCAATCAGCATGGAATTCACCATGCCCTTTTTCGCGTCTCCAGTATGCATGCTGCAGCCATGAATGGTGATCACTGCGGAAGCCGCATTGAAATTCTCATACTCCACCTCACCCAGTTCACCGCCATCTACGGTGTAGGCAAACTGCGCGCCAAAATTCTCTACCTCAAACCGGTCTGCGCCGCAGCCGATCTCCTCATCCGGAGTAAATCCAATACAAATCTTTCCGTGCGGAATTTCTTTATGGGAAAGCAGATAAGCGGCCGCCGTCATAATTTCTGCTACACCGGCTTTGTCATCCGCACCAAGCAGTGTGGTTCCATCTGTTGTGATCAGATCCTGTCCCTTGTATCGCTCCAGGAACGGAAACTCCGAAATCCGCATGGTAATCTGCTTTTCTGCATTCAGGCAGATGTCATGTCCATCATAATTTTTTA
>CAKRRJ010000037.1 GCA_934394615.1 uncultured Lachnospiraceae bacterium | reverse complement strand
CGAGAGCAAACGCAGGAGCAGGGAGCGAAACAGACAGGCATGTATTGAACTGTCCGCAAAAAATGACCGACTGATGTCGGCGAAGGATCTGGAGGAGGACATGGAACGCGTCAGCCGCCAGATCGAGGAGGACCGCGGCAGGATGGTAAAACCGGGAAAGCGTTATCTGTTTTCGGAGGTGGAGAAAGATCTGGCTGAGTATCTGGAACAGGTGCGGCTCGGAAAGACCAGCGAAAATTTTTTATAACAAAATTTTTCATGACTGGAATTATACCTTGCAATCTTGTTTCTCTTGAAGTACAATATATTTGATTCGTCAATTTTTAGACAAACCCTGGCGGGAATGCAGGGAAAGGGACCGGGCTCCGGTCGTTAAAAAAGGAGATCTTATCATGGAAAAAAGACCAGTGGTATTAATGATTCTGGATGGATATGGATTAAATGAAAACTGTGAGGCAAACGCAGTCTGCGAGGGCAAGACCCCGATCATGGACCAGCTTATGAGCCAGTGCCCGTTCGTGAAAGGACAGGCAAGCGGCCTGGCAGTTGGACTGCCGGAGGGACAGATGGGAAACTCTGAGGTAGGACATTTAAACATGGGTGCCGGCCGCATTGTTTACCAGGAGCTGACCCGCATCACCAAATCCATTGAGGATGGAGATTTCTTCAGCAATGAGGCACTTATGGCTGCCGTTGAGAACTGCAAAAAGAACGACTCCGCCCTGCATATGTTCGGACTGGTTTCCGATGGCGGCGTACACAGCCACATCACCCACATTTACGGCCTGCTGGAGCTGGCTAAGAGAAATGGTCTCTCCAAGGTATATGTACACTGCTTCTTGGACGGCCGTGACACCCCGCCGACCTCCGGCAAGGAGTTCGTGGAGGCTCTGGAAGCCAAGATGGCAGAGCTTGGTGTTGGCAAAGTAGCTATGGTTTCCGGCCGTTACTACGCAATGGACCGCGATAAGAACTGGGATCGTGTGGAGAAAGCCTACAATGCGCTGACTAAGGGCGAGGGCAATCACGCAGAGCATGCCGCAGAGGCAATCCAGGCTTCCTACGACGATGGCAAGACCGATGAGTTCATGATGCCGACCGTTATCACCGAGAATGGCGCTCCGGTTGGAACCATCAAGACCGGCGATTCCGTGATCTTCTTCAACTTCCGCCCGGACCGTGCCCGCCAGCTGACCCGCGCGTTCTGCGACGATGAGTTCACTGGATTTGACCGCGGTGAGCGCGTAAAGACCACCTTTGTCTGCTTCACCGATTACGATGAGACCATCGAAAACAAGCTGGTCGCATTCAAGAAAGAGAGCATCACCAACACCTTTGGTGAGTTCCTGGCAGCACATGACTTAAAGCAGGCCCGCATTGCCGAGACCGAGAAATACGCGCATGTCACCTTCTTCTTCAACGGCGGCGTGGAAGAGCCGAACCCGGGCGAGGACCGTATCCTGGTTCCGTCCCCGAAGGAAGTAGCCACCTACGATTTAAAACCGGAGATGAGTGCTCCGGCTGTCTGCGACAAGCTGGTAGACTGTATCAAGTCCGGCAAGTACGATGTCATCATCATCAACTTCGCAAACCCGGATATGGTCGGCCACACCGGTGTGGAGAGCGCAGCCATCAAGGCGATTGAGGCTGTGGATGCCTGCGTTGGAAGAGCAGTCGATGCCATCAAAGAGGTGAACGGTGTCATGTTCATCTGTGCTGACCACGGAAACGCAGAGCAGCTGGTTGATTACACCACCGGCGAGCCGTGGACTGCACACACCACCAATCCGGTTCCGTTTATTCTGGTGAACGCAGACCCGTCTTACAAGTTACGCGAAGGCGGCTGCCTGGCAGACATCGCTCCGACCCTCATCGAGTTAATGGGAATGGAACAGCCAAAAGAGATGACTGGAAAATCTCTGCTCGTGAAATAGTTTTAATAAGGTCCGAAGCCGGTTATCCCGGCATACCACTGCGCAAAATATGGGTATTGTGTTCGGACGATGCAGCTGACAGGCGTTTGCGGATAGTCGGACTAGCCGTCCGCCTCCCTCAAACACCGGTCGCTGCATAGCCGGACACGTTATACCCATATTTATGCTTTGTGGAATGCCGGGATAACCGGCTTCTACTGTATTGGCCCCACTGAGAAATAAATAAAACACAGAGCACCATTTTGCGCAGTGGTATACAGGTCCGTCCTGCTTCGGACCTTTCGCAAATAGGATTGAAATTGTTATTTGTAAAAATTTTCATTTTTGTCTTGCATTTTCTCAAAAGTGTGCTATACTACAGAAAACCTATTAATCAAGTAGATAAATAGGAAATAAAAAGGAGGCTTGCATTATGCCGGATAACGGAAAGCAAAAACAGCTGTCAGATCAGACAAAGCCAATTCGCGAAGAACAGATCGCGGACATTCAGGCACTTGCAGGCACGCTGCAGTACGGCTCCATCAGCCTGATCTTTCAGGACGGGGTGCTGGTACAGATTGAGAAACACGAAAAAATAAGAGTACACTGACCATATCGTTCTATCATATCAGAATTGACCGGACAAACCGGAGATTCTGCAGGAATACCCGAAAAGGGAGATTCTGCGGGTCTCTGGTTTTTTTGTTGCTATGGATAGAAAATATGGAACAGGTATCCTTGAATGAGGAGAGAGGAGAACAGTTATGAAAAAGAAAGCAGGCAGAGTGGTTTTAACAGCAACAGCAGCGGCGGCATCCTTATTTTTGTTAGCGGGATGCCAGAAAACTTCCAGTGGAGAGAGCACTGGAAACCAGAGCAGTGCAGGCGGTCAGGAAAGCACACAGGACAGCAGCCAGTCCCAGGAGACAGGTGGAAGCGCTTCCGCAGATCCGGATGTCCAGAATCCGCCGACTGCGGAACATCCGCGCAAAATTTTAATCTCGGTCAACAACAATTCCAATCCGGATTCCTATGTGGACGCGGACGGAAACTATACCGGTTATGAGCCGGAAATGTTAAAGGCCATCGATGAGCTTTTGCCGGAGTACGAGTTTGAGTATACTTCCGTCGCGAGCACGGACGCGCTTCTGGCGCTGGAGGCTGGAAAGCTGGATGCGTCTTTGCAGCGCTGGGAGGACAACGAACAGCGCCGCAAGAAATATCTGTTTACCAATGAATATTATCTGACGTATACGCAGAATGTGACCGTATGGAGCGACCGGGACGATATCCAGTCTCTGGATGATCTGGACGGCAAGACGGTTCTCGTAAAGGCAGCAGGCGGAAGCGATGATTATTTCTGGCAGAATTACATAGCGCAGAGTGGGGCAGATATCAAACTGGTCTACCTGAACGGAGACAATTCCGTCTTGATCCAGATGTTTCAGGATGGAGAAGTGGATGCGTGCACTATGGTGAAGCGCAACGCGGATAAGTTAAACGCAAACTACGGTTCCAGCTTTAAGACCGTGGGCGATACCATCATGGCTTCCGACACATACATCCTGTTCAATATGGGCGAAGAAACATTGAGAAACCGGGTGGATGAGGCGCTTGCAAAACTCCGGGAAGAAGGAGTTTTAAGTGAACTGTCAGAAAAATGGTATGGCGCGGACTACAGCGTGGATCCATATAAATAAGGGGAAAGAAAAGAATGGAATTTTTTCGCATTGCGTTATGTTTGGAATATTTTCCAAAGCTGCTGCGCTTTTTCCCGAAGACCCTGGAGATTGCGGTGATCTCTGCGGGGATCGGGCTGCTTCTCGGCATGGTACTTGGACTGATCCGCCTGCGCCGGGTTCCGGTTCTGGATACTGTGGTCCGCGTCCTGGTTTCGTTTCTGCGCGCGGCACCGCCCAATGTGCTGCTGCTGGCGTTTTTCTTTGCGGTCCCGATCTTTTTCCGGAATCTGTTTCTGCCGATTGGCGTGGATTTAAACCGCATTGACGCGGTGTTTTATGTCTGTGCCGCTTACGGTGTCCTGAATGCGGCGTTCTTCTCCGAGCTGGTCCGGGCATCGGTGCTGGGCGTGGAAAAGGGACAGACGGAAGCGGGACTTTCCATCGGAATGACACAGTTTCAGGTGTTTTGGCGGATCATCCTGCCGCAGGCATTTCGGATTGCATTGCCGGAGCTTGGCAATATCCTCATCAACATTGTGAAAAATACTTCTCTGGCCTATCTGGTCGGAGTGGTAGACCTGATGGGAGCGATCCAGATCGTTTCGGTAGAAACCTTTCATCCGCTGGAGGGATATATCGATGTGGCAGTGATCTATCTGCTGGTATCGCTGCTTCTGGAATTTCTGTTTTCAAAATTGCAGCGCCGCCTGGCGTATGTGTAACAGGAGGAACGTAATATGGTGACATTTCAGTTTGACTGGCCGTTTGCCAGGGAGGTGTTTTTCGTCTGCCTGAAACGGGTTCCGGTATGCTTTCTTGCGGCAACGGCGGCGATGTTTGCCGGTCTCGTGCTTGGCATTCCGCTGGCGGCAGCAAGACAGAGCGGCCGGATACGCCGCGGAAACAGCAAAAACCGTGGCGGAAAGAAACTGGCAGCGCTTCTGGCGAATGCCTGGGTTCATCTGATGCGCGGCGTTCCGACGATTCTACTGCTTTTGATCCTGTATCTGAGTATACGAAATGGGTTTAACGCGCTGGCAGCCAGATTCCACTGGACCGTGAAAGCAACGGTGATCCCCGCATTCTGGATCGCGGTGCTGGCGCTTGGGTTAAGCGCGGGCGCGTTTTTGTCGGGCAGCTTTTTAACGGCGCTTGGCGCGGTCGATCCGGGTCAGCGGGAGGCAGGGCTTTCCATTGGCATGACAGAAGGCGAAATCTTCCGGCGGATCATCCTGCCACAGGCATTTCCGGTGGCACTTCCTCTGATCGGCAACCAGTATATCTCCATGCTGAAAGCGACTTCCCTCATCGGATATATTGGTGTGGTAGATATTGTGCAGGCAGGAAAGATCAAGGCAACGCTCTCTTCCAATAATATGGAAGCATACTTTGCGGAAGTCCTGATCTACTGGGGTATGACGCTTCTTCTGGAGCAGGTATTTTTGCGCCTGTCAAGACGGGCGGGACAGAAAAACGGATTGGAGGCAGCAGGATGATCGAGTTAAAAAATATAAAGAAATCCTTTCAGGATCACGAAGTATTAAAGTCCATTGATCTGTCGGTGGAGAAAGGTGAGGTGCTGGTAATCCTCGGACCGAGTGGTTCCGGAAAGACGACACTGCTTCGCAGCATCAATTTTCTGGAACCGGCAGACGGAGGTACGATCACGATCGGAGATCTTTGTGTGGACGCAAAAAAAGCAAATCACCGCCAGATCCGGGAAATCCGCCAGAAAACGGCGATGGTATTTCAGCTTTACAACCTCTTTAAAAACAAGACTGCGCTGGAAAATGTAACGGAAGGCCTGATCGTGGTGAAAAAAGTGCCGAAGGCAGAGGCGGAAGCGACCGGCCGCAGGCTGTTGGACCAGGTGGGACTTGCCGGGCGTTACGACGCGTATCCGGCGCAGCTTTCCGGTGGACAGCAGCAGCGCATCGGCATTGCAAGAGCGCTGGCCATGCAGCCGGATGTGATCCTGTTTGATGAACCGACCAGCGCCCTGGATCCGGAGCTGGTCGGGGAGGTTCTGCATGTCATGAAGGAAGTGGCAGAGCAGGGCATGACCATGATCGTGGTCACCCATGAGATCAGCTTTGCCATGGAAATTGCCACGAAGATCGTGTTCATGGACGGCGGTGTGGTTGTGGAGGAAGGACCGGCAAAGGAACTTCTGACAGCACCGAAGAATCCGCGTACCCGCGCGTTTTTACAGCGCATTTTACCGAACGATTACGACTATCAGATATAGATTGCGAGGAAAAACTATGTTACAATTTGATGAGATCCTGAACCGAAAGGGAACGAACTGCGCGAAATGGGACCGCCAGGGCGGAGATTTTCTGCCGATGTGGGTGGCGGATATGGATTTTAAAGCACCGGGACCGCTGCTGGAAGCTGTACAAAAGCGTCTGGATCAGGGCGTGTTTGGCTATCCGGCTTCCCCGAAAGAGGCGGAAGAGGCGGTTGTGGGACATTATGAGCGTACTTATGGCGTGACGGTCCGTCCGGAGTGGATTGTCTGGATCCCAAGTGTTATGCCGGGCGCAAACCTTGCGTGCCGGGTGGGCGGAGGCAGCATTCTCTATTCCACGCCAATGTACACGCACATCCGGCGCCTGCCGGAGGAAGCCCGGGCAGAGGTGACCGAAGTACCGATGCAAGAGAAAGATCTCTTTTATACCATGGATTTTGACGCATTGGAACGCGCGGTAACTTCAAAAACCGGCGTCTATGTGCTCTGTAATCCCCACAATCCGGTGGGACGTGTTTTTACCAGAAACGAGCTGGAGCATGTAGCGGATTTTGCGAAGCGGCACGGACTTCTGGTCGTGGCGGACGAGATCCATTGCGAACTGGTGCTGGAAGGAGAACACATTCCGTATTTCAGCCTCAATCCGGAAGCGGAACAAAACAGCATTACCTTGTGCAGCGCGGGAAAGATTGCCAATATTCCGGGGCTTCCGCTGGCTTATGCCATCATCCCGAATGCAGATCTGAGAAAGCGTTTTGAGGCAGAGGCACTGGGACTTTTCTCTGTGCGCAACATTCTGGCGGAAACTGCGCTGACGGCGACTTACAACGGTTCCTGCGACGCATGGAAGAAGGAGCTTCGGGACTATCTGCGGAAAAACCGGGGTTATCTGGAAAAGCGGATCGCTGCGATTCCGGGACTGCGCGCCGTACATAACGAGGCAACGTATCTGGTGTGGATCGATACCCGGGAGACGAAGATCGCGGATCCGTTCACGTTTTTTAGGAATGAGGCAGGCGTCCATCTCAACGATGGAAAAACTTACGGTCAGGATGGGTTTGTGCGTTTGAATTTTGGCTGTCCCAACAGCCAGTTAAAAGAAGCGTTAGACAGGATAGAAGCAGCAGTGCTGCGCTATCTGGAAGAGGAGAGTGCGAAATGAGTGAACAGAAAAAGACAGGATTCAGCTGCGTGGATTGCGGAAAATGCGGCTGCAAAAAACACAATGGGGATTACCCGGAATTCTGCGCGACAGCGGCGCTGACGGAAGAAGAACTTCAGGAGATCGCGAAGCTGTATGAGAACCGGGTAAACCGGAAAGTGGCCATTGCCTCAGCGGAAGTCGAGGGCGGATTTTATGGAAAGTATACCCGTTTGGAGGAGACGATAGAGTTTGCGCACCGGATCGGGGCGAAAAAGCTTGGCATTGCCACCTGTATCGGCCTTCTGGAGGAAAGCCGCATTCTGGCAAAGATTCTCCGGCTCAACGGATTTGAGGTTTACAGCGCGGCATGCAAGACGGGCTCCATGTTAAAGACCGATATCGGCGTAAAACCAGAATATACCTGTGTGACCGGAAATGTGATGTGCAACCCGATCCTTCAGGCAAAGCTTTTAAATAAGGAAAAGGTCGATCTGAATATTGTTATGGGCCTGTGCTGCGGCCACGACAGTCTGTTCCTCAAATACGCGAATGGGCTGTCTACCGTGCTGGTGGTAAAGGACCGGGTACTGGGGAACAACCCGGTGCAGGCACTGTATCAGGCGTGGGCATACTATAAGAGACTGCTGGAAAAGCCAATCATAAAAATCGAATGAAGATAACGAAAACGCCAGAAAGACGAATCGCTCCAGGTTATAGAAGCGGGTCTTTCTGACGTTTTTATGATTCAGAGTCTCCGGAAAGCCGGTATCTGTGCCAGCAGATAGCACACCGGTACCAGATACAGGAAAAATGCCGCGAAGATGCTGGTGAGCGGGGCACCGATGGTTGCGAGCGGCACAGCGCCTGCAATGGACCAGGGAATCATCGGAGCCACGAGCACAGCAGAATTTTCCAGATCCAGTGCCATGCGGCTGCCATCCGGTTCCAGTTCGCTGCCAAGCTGGTCAGTCAGCATGATGGAAAGTGTCTGGTTGCAGGCAATCATGGAGGTGCCGACAGAAGCCAGCAGGATAGCGCCAAACGGTGTGATGTGTTGTCCAAGTTTCAACAGTCCGGCTTTCAGGCCGTTTAACAGTCCGGTTCCCTGGAAGATTCCCGCGTAGGATGAGGAAATGCACACGATGGCGGCAACTTTCACCATGGAGCGGACGCCGCCTCCGTCTAAGAACGCTGCGGCTTCCGGGTCTGCAGCATGGTAACCGGTTAAGAGCAGGCCGGGCAGTTCGGCCAGGGAGAAGTGCTGGACCGCAAATCCAACGCCTAGTGCGGTCATGATACTGGCCAGCATAGCATATTTCACCGGAATCCGCATCAGCGCAAGCGCGAAAATCACAATGGCCGGTAAAAGTGCTGCCGGATGAAGGGTTACTTCCCGCCCAAATAATTCGGTTAAGTCAGTCTGGGCAGTCTGACCGTGCAGCTGAAAGCCCAGGACACCGTAGAGCACGCAGGTAAGAAGAAATGGCAGCCATGCGGATTTTATCATGTTTTTGATGTTATCGAAGATGCTGGTTTTCGTCAGTTCACTGACTAAGAGTGCGCTGGTGGAAAAGGGAGAACACCGGTCTCCGAAAAATGCACCGGAGAGAATGGCACCGCCTAAAAGCAGCGGGTTTGCCCCGGCGGAAATTCCCATGCTCATGCAGATGACGCCGATGGTGGCAGAGGTGCCGAAGGAAGTTCCGGTCAGCACGGAAATCCCGCAGTTTAAAAGGAAGGAAACTAACAGGATGACCTCTGGGCGCAGCAGCTTTGCCGCATGACAGATAATGTAAGGAATGGTGCCGCAGGCTCGCCAGAGGGCAGTCATCATGCCAATCAGCATAAATACAATCAGGATGTTTTTGGCAGTGAGGACACCGGTGCAGAGCATCGAAGCAATCTTTTTTGGAGAATTTCCTTTTTTAAAGGCATAGGCGCAAAAGAGGATGAGCCCGGCAAAGAGGGCGTACAGGGTAGGGAGCCTTAAAAAAAGGCAGACTACCAGAATGAGGGAAAAAAGTCCCAGGGTAATAGTTTCCATAAAAACACTCCTTTGTATAAATTACAGGTATTTTAGCATAAGCAGTTTCATTTTCCAATCCCGTATTTTCATTCCGGGCAGTTTCTTTTTTAATCGGTTTCATCGGTTTTTTCTATGAAAAATAGCACTTCCCTTTCCACCCAAAATGAGATAGAATGTTACTACATATTTGAAAAGAAACCGGTACAAACCGGATCAGATACCCCGTGGAAGGAGAATAACATGAAAATCGCAATCGTTACGGACAGCAACAGCGGAATTACCCAGGCACAGGCAGGTGAGCTGGGCATCCATGTGCTTCCGATGCCGTTTATGATCAATGAGGAGACCTTTGAGGAAGATATCAACCTGACTCAGGAAGAGTTTTATAAGCACCAGGCGGAGGATGCGGATATTACCACCTCCCAGCCGTCCCCGCAGGATGTCACTGATCTCTGGGATAAACTTCTGGCAGATGGCTACGACCAGATCGTGCACATCCCAATGTCCAGTGGACTGAGCGGTTCCTGTCAGACAGCCCGCATGCTTGCAGATGACTATGAGGGAAAAGTTTTTGTGGTCAATAACCAGCGCATTTCCGTGACCCAGCGCCAGTCCGCACTGGACGCAAAGGAGCTGGCAGAGGCCGGTTTTAACGGAGAGCAGATCTGCGAGATCCTGGAGCGCGTGAAGATGGAGTCCAGCATTTACATTACCGTGGATACTTTAAAGTTCTTAAAAAAGGGCGGACGCATTACCCCGGCTGCCGCTGCGCTCGGCACACTGCTGCGCATCAAGCCGGTTTTACAGATCCAGGGCGAAAAACTGGATTCTTTCTCCAAAGTCCGCACCATGAAGCAGGCGCGCACGACTATGCTGGCAGCCGCAGAGAAAGATTTAAAGGAGCGTTTTGCGGACGCGGACGCAAAAAATACCTGGCTGTTTGTGGCACATACCCAGAATGAGGAGATGGCAAAGGAGTTCGTGCAGGAAATTGAGGAGCACTATCCGCAGGCAGGAACGGTCTATATGGCACCGCTGTCCTTAAGCATTGCCTGCCACATCGGACCGGGTTCCCTGGCTGTGGCAATGTCCAAAAAGCTCGACATCGAGGCAGAACGGAAACGCTATGGCTTATAAAATGAAAAAACTGCAGATCCCATGGCTCAAAAAGCGTGTGGTGAGTTTAAAGGTTCCGATCACGCTGTGCCTGGTGTTCTTTGGCGTGATTCCCATGATCCTCTGTACGCAGACCATTTTAAGCTCGGTCAACCAGACCCAGATCGATGAGCGTATGGTGGAAGTGCAGAACCAGTGCCAGATCTTAAGCAGCAAGATTGCCCGCACGGGCTATTTAAGCGGCGAGGACAGAACCAGCTTAAACAGTGAGATCGAGACGATCGCGGATGTATACAATGGACGGATCGTGGTGGTGAACCAGGACTTCTGCATTGTGCAGGATACGTTTCACATCGCGGAGAACCGCATGCACATCGCGGACACGGTCATCCGCAGTTTTCAGGGCGAGACAGTGAGCCGCTACAACCGGGAAAAGCATTATTTTGCGCAGGCGATACCAATCTACAGCGTGTCGCAGGATAAGCGGGTGGAAGGTGTGCTGGTCATGACGGCATCCACCGAGGCCATGGTGCGTCTTACCGACGCGGTGGGCGACCGGCTCATGCTGTTTCAGATCATCCTGCTTCTGGTGCTCATTCTCGCTGCAGTGCTTGCCGCGGCCATGATGGTGCGCCCGTTTAAGGAGTTCCAGGTGAAGCTTCATCATGTGGAGCAGGGAGCACTGAATACGGATATCAGCTCGGAGGCGTACCGGGAGACCCGGGATATCTCCAATTCCGTGGCACAGACCATCACAAAGCTTCAGGAGGTAGACCAGTCCAGGCAGGAGTTTGTATCGAACGTGTCGCATGAACTCAAAACACCGATCACGTCCATCCGCGTACTGGCGGACTCCCTTATGGGAATGGGCGAAGTGCCGGTGGAGCTTTACCGGGAGTTTATGGAAGACATCTCCAATGAGATCGACCGCGAGAGCAAGATCATCGATGACCTGCTGTCGCTTGTAAAGATGGATAAATCCGAGGCAGAGTTAAACATCACCCAGGTGAACTTAAACACGCTGGTGGAGCAGATCTTAAAGCGCCTCCGTCCGATCGCGAACCGCAGAAAGGTGGAGCTCATCTTTGAGAGCATCCGCGAGGTAACGGCAGATGTAGACGAGATGAAGCTGTCGCTTGCCATCACGAACCTGGTGGAGAATGCCATCAAGTATAATATGGAAGAAGGATGGGTGCGGGTAACACTCGACGCCGACCACAAGTTTTTCTATCTGAAGGTGCAGGATTCTGGCATTGGCATTCCGGAGGATGTGCAGGACCGTATTTTTGAGCGTTTCTACCGGGTGGACAAAGCGCGTTCCCGGGAGACCGGAGGAAGCGGCCTTGGCCTTGCCATCACTCGGAATGTGGTGCTGATGCATAAGGGAGCCATTAAGCTGAACAGCAAAGAGGGCGAGGGCAGCACGTTTACGCTTCGGATTCCGTTAAACTACATTGCATAGCAGGAGGAAACCATGAACTTATTACAGAAAAAAAGCAGAACGTATCTTCTGCCCGTTCTGGTACTTTTGCTGGCAGTACTTTTGCTGGCTGGATGCAAAAAGAAGGAAGTTCCGCTGGAAGAAGGGGAATCGGAGTACCAGATTTACTATATGAACCAGGCGGTGAACAAGCTGATCTCCAGGGCGTACCGTACGAAAACAACCGATACGCAGGAACTGATCGGAGAACTCATGGACGGCCTGCTCCATGTTCCGGCGGATCTGGAGGCACAGCCGGTGCTTTCTGATAAGGTGGTCTATCAGGGCTTTCGGCAGGATGATACCGTGCTGTATCTGTTTTTTGACAACAACTACACCAGCATGAACAACTGCCAGGAGATTCTCTGCCGTGCTGCGCTGGCGCGGACGCTGACCCAGGTGCCGGGCATCGAGTACATCAGCATTTATTCCGGCGACCAGCCGCTCATGGACAGCAGCGGCATGCCGGCGGGCCCGATCAGTGCTGCGGATTTTGTGGACAGCATCACCGATGTCAACGCGTATGAACGCACAGAGCTGACGCTTTATTTTACAAATGCGGACGGAACCATGCTTTATCCGGAAAAACGCAGTGTCATGCACAATGTGAACACTTCGGTGGAGCGGGTCATTCTGGAGGAACTCATCAGTGGACCGGACGTTCCGGGGCTGATGCCGACGTTAAACTCCGACATTAAGATCCTGAATGTTTCCGTCAATGAAAATGTCTGCTATGTCAATTTTGACGCGGCGTTTCTAAACAATTCCCTGGAGGTGAAGGATTACATCCCGATCTATTCCATCGTCAATTCCCTGTCAGAGCTGTCGAATGTCAGCCGTGTGCAGATCACGGTGAACGGCTCGCAGGAAGTGACCTTCCGGGAGACCATTTCTTTAAATACTCTGTTCGAGCGAAATCTCGATTACACAGGAGGCTGAATACTATCAGACACCCATTGCTGCTTTTGACCGGGGGATTCGTACTTGGAGAGGTCGTGATCCTGCATCAGGGCACAGTGATGGAACTGGCACCACTTTTTGTGGCAGCCATTCTCGTTGTTTTGTCTGTGATCTGGTTTGACAGACGCAGGCAGTGTCTGAAACAGACATGCCGCAAACAGGCAGCCGGTCTGTTTTCTGGCTGGGGCAGGAGCGTAGGAGTACGTCTTCTGCCCTTTTTTGTCATACTGGGCATGGCGCGCGGGTACTGCGAGGTGCGGACCGTGCGCGCGGAGCAGGAACTTGCGCTGAATGTGGGATATGACTGGGCAGCCGGGGAAATCTGTTCGGTGAGCGAGAAAGAAAACTGGACGGTTCTGGTTTTGAAACGGGTGGAGACCGGGGCGGGAACGCTGCGCTTTCTGCAGGTTTATGCAAAGCCGGAAGATGGTGCTGCCTGCCGGATTGGGCAGAATGTGCAGGTGCGCGGCAGCTTTGCACAGTTTCAGCCGGCATCCGTTCCCGGGGAGTTTGATTATGCCGCTTACTATCGGGGAGAAAAGCTGGTCTGGCGTGTGTTTGCGGATGCGGTAGATGCAGGTTTTAGCACAGGATCCGAGGAAAAAACAGAGGAAGCGGCTGCCGGGCAGAGCGGGGAACCTGCGGGGCCAGGCGTATGGAAAACAGCTGGAAATCGTGTGGTGTCCTGCGTCCTCAACGGGATTTTGAGGCTTCACGGCTGGGCGCTAGAGCGGCTGCGGATTCTGGCAGGGGAGGAAGACGGGAGCCTGTTTGCAGCTATGCTGCTTGGCGATAAGAGCGGCCTGCCGGAGGAAATCCGGGACCTGTACCAGAAAAACGGAATCGCGCATCTGCTGGCGGTGAGCGGCCTGCATCTGTCGCTTGTCAGCGTGGCAGCCTACGGAGCGCTTCGAAAAGCAGGAGCCGGATATGGGAGTGCGGCAGTGGCAGGAGGGACTGTGCTTGTCCTGTACAGTCTTCTGACCGGAGCTTCCCCGTCGGTACTTCGGGCGCTTACCATGACACTCTGCGGGTTTCTGGCGGCATATCTGGGGCGGACCTACGATCTTTTGTCTGCCATGGGGCTGTCGGCTTTGTTTCTATTGTGGAACAGCCCGTACTGCATCGACCAGGCAGGCGTGCAGCTTTCGTTTGCGGCGATCGGCGGGATTGGCGCGGCAAAAGAACTGGAGGCGTGCCGGATCCGGCGGGAATGCCAGGCAATGGATCCGGAGGCGCAGAGAACACATCCGGGAGCAGAGCCGGGGCAGAAATTTTCCGCCTGGGATCAGACGCTGTATCTTACCATCTGTATGCAGCTTGTCTCCCTTCCCATCGTGCTGTGGCATTTTTTTTCTTATCCGCTTTATGGGATTTTTTTGAACCTGCTTGTGGTCCCGTTTGTTGGGATCGTGGTGGGGAGCGGGGCAGGAGGACTTTTTGCCGGAGCCGTCTGGCGGCAGGCTGGGACGTTTTTGATGGGAGCAGGCCGTGCCGTGCTTGCCTGGTATGAGCTTTGCTGCAGGTGGTTCGGAAAGCTTCCTGGCAGCAGCATGCTGCGGGGAAGACCGGAGCTCTGGCAGATCGTGCTCTATTACATGTTTCTCATTCTGCTGTTCTGGTTTGTGAGCCGGTGGAGAAAAGAAATCATCCTGATTCCGGCACTGCTTGCGGGGCTTTTGTTTCTGCGGGTTCCGGCGGTACATGGACTGGAAGTGGCGGTGCTCGACACTGGACAGGGTGATGGGATCTGTATCCGGACCAGGGACCGGGTGATCCTGGTGGATGGCGGAAGTTCAGACCAGAAGGAACTTGGAAAATACCGCCTGGAACCGTTTCTGAAAAGCCGGGGGATCCACCAGATTGATCTTGCAGTGGTCAGCCATGCGGACTGGGACCATATCAGCGGCCTGACCTGGCTGCTGGAGCAGGAAGATGCGGTCTGGGTGCGCGGTCTGGCAATGCCGGAGGCCGGAAGGGGAGAAGACGCATATGAGAATCTTGCAGAGCTCTGCAAAGCTCAGGGCGGAACGGTAGCATGGTGCAGCCGGGGAGATGTGCTGGAAGGCGCGGAAGAACAGGCTGGCAGGCGAGGAGCGAAAATTCAGCTTTCTGTGCTGTATCCGGACCAGGATACTTTCTCTGCGCTGCCTCCTGCCGCGGACCGGAATGAGCATTCCCTGGTGCTGCAGCTGGATTACGGCGTGTTTCACATGCTCCTTACCGGCGACATGAGCGCGGAGGGAGAGCAGGGGTTGATGGAACTTGCAGGGGAAAACGAAGACAGGCTGTTTTCGCCGGAATCGTTCCGGCTGTTAAAGGCCGCGCACCATGGATCGGGGTATTCCAGCAGCGAAGCTTTTCTGGAGTGGCTGGAACCGGAATACACGGTAATTTCCTGCGGCGCAAACAACCGGTATGGCCACCCACATCCGGATACACTGGAACGGCTTCGGGCGTGCGGCAGCGAAATCCTGCAGACAACCGAGAGCGGAGCGCTGATCTGGAACACAGATGGAACGCGCGTGCAGGTAAAAGAATATAAAACCGGAGAAAAATACAGGATCCGGGAATGATGGAGATTATAAAAAGAAGGAAAAAGGAGAAGGATTATGATCGCAATACTATGTGTGGATGACCACAATGGAATGATGTTTAACCACCGCCGCCAGAGCCAGGACCGGGTGCTGCGGCAGCGTATGCTGGAGCTGGTGAAAGGAAAAACATTGTGGATGAATGCTTACAGTAAAAAGCAGTTTCAAAAGGAGAACGCGGAAGAAATTCAGGAGTCGGAGCAGGCATTTTCGGAGGCCGGAGCCGGGGAATACTGCCTGTTTGAGGATACGGACCCGGCAGCTTACGCGGACCGGATTGAAGAAGTGATCCTGTTTCACTGGAACCGCGTCTACCCGGCAGACCAGTATGTTACCCTGGATCTGTCCGGGTGGACACTGAAGGAATGCACCGAGTTTGCGGGCTCCTCCCATGAGAAGATCACGGAGGAGCATTATATCCGGGCGTGAAACTTGCTGGATACAGGTGTAAAGCAGTGGCTTTCGGAGAGAAGCAGATGCAGTTCTGGTTTTCCGTGGGCGTGATGCCGCAGTCAGCGCGTGTGTTCCCGCATCAGGGCAATCTCGGCTGCGTAGCCATCAAGTTCATTTGGTGTCTCGAGATAAAACGGCAGATTTTTTAATGCCGGGTGCTGCACAATGCGGATCAGCGCGTCTTTTCCAATATAACCTTCGCCGATGCGGGCGTGCCGGTCCTTGTGGGCACCGAGCGGGTTTAAGCTGTCGTTTAAGTGGATGGCGCGCAGCCGGTCCAGACCGATGACACGGTCAAATTCAGAGAGAACATCGTCCAGGTGGTTTGCGATATCGTAACCGGCATCCCAGACATGGCAGGTGTCGAGGCAGACACCAAGATGGCTGTCGAGTTCCACGCGGTTGATGATGGCGCGCAGTTCCTCAAAGCGGCTTCCGACCTCACTTCCTTTTCCGGCCATGGTCTCGAGGAGTACGGTGGTGGTCTGTTCCGGCTTTAAGATCTGGTTCAGCATTTCAGCAATATAGGCAATGCCGGTTTCCATCCCCTGTTTGACGTGGCTTCCCGGGTGAAAGTTGTAGCAGTTTCCTGGTGTATATTCCATACGCAGAAGGTCATCCGCCATGGTGCGGATGGCAAAATCGCGGACTTTTTCATCAGCGGAGCAGGCATTTAACGTGTAAGGCGCATGCGCCAGGATACGGTGGATGCCGTGCTCCTTCGCGAAAGCAAGAAACTGCGCGACATCGTCCAGATCGATGTCTTTGGCTTTTCCGCCGCGTGGGTTGCGGGTAAAAAACTGAAAGGTGTTTGCGTCTATTTTTACGGCCTCCTTTCCCATGGCAAGGTAGCCGCGGGAGGAGGAAAGATGACATCCGATGGTAAGCATAATGAGGATTCTCCTTTTTGTATGATATTTATGTAAGAGCGTTTCTGGCAGCAACAGGTCGAGACGTTCTTTTTTACTATAGAGGATAGCCGGGGAATTGTAAAGTTAGTCAAGACTTTTCAGGAGAAATGTGGTAGAATGACTCTAATCTTGTTACTGTTCACGCGTTGCGCAAACAGCAACGGATTTTGCCGATGCTTCGCATTCTAAATCGGCAAAATCTGCTACCACTACGATATCATACGGCATTTTCCGTTCAGAAAATGCCTATCTGTGAACAGTAACCTAATCTTTTCATTGAAATAGAAGTACAGGCACATAATAATTTGGAAGATGTGTCGGAGTTACGGAGGAGAACAATTATGAAATTTGCAGAGAGAATGAACCGGTTTGGAGAAGGTGTTTTCTCCAGACTTGCGGAGATAAAACGTCAGAAAATGGAGGCAGGAGAGCCGGTGGTGGATTTAAGCATCGGCGCGCCGAACATTCCTCCGGCACAGCATATCCTGGATGTACTGTGTAAGGAAGCAGCAGATAAAAACAATTATATTTACGCGATCAACGACCAGAAAGATCTTTTACAGGCTGTATCACAGTGGTATGAGAGACGCTACGGCGTGGAGCTGGATCCGGATACGGAAATCTGCTCCCTGCTGGGTTCCCAGGAGGGACTCGCGCACATCGCCATGTCGATCGTGGATGAGGGTGAACTGGTGCTGGTCCCGGATCCGTGCTATCCGGTCTTTGCGGACGGCCCGCGCCTTGCAGGGGCAGAACTTTACTATATGCCGCAGAAAAAGGAGAACGGTTATGTGATCCGCCTTTCCGATATTCCGGAGGATGTGGCACAGCGCGCGAAATTTATAGTGGTTTCTTATCCGAACAACCCGACTGCGGTGATGGCACCGGATTCTTTCTACGAGGAACTAATCGCATTTGCGAAAAAGTATGATATCATTGTGCTTCACGACAATGCCTACAGTGAACTGGTATTCGATGGAAGACATTGCGGAAGCTTCCTTCGCTTCCCTGGCGCGAAAGATGTCGGTGTGGAGTTTAACTCTCTGTCCAAGACATACGGCCTTGCCGGTGCGCGCATTGGTTTTTGCGTAGGAAATCCAGATGTGGTAAAACATCTGAAACTGTTAAAATCCAACATGGATTACGGTATGTTTTTACCATTACAGAAAGCGGCAATCGCAGCCATCACCGGAGACCAGGCATGCGTGGAGACAACGCGCGCGGCTTACGAGAAGCGCCGCGACGTGCTCTGCGACGGTTTAACTGCGATTGGCTGGAACATTCCGAAGCCGGAAGCTACCATGTTTGTATGGGCTCCGATCCCGGCTTCCTTTACCAGTTCCGAAGAATTCGCGATCGAACTGGTAAAACGCAGCGGCGTTCTGGTAACACCAGGAAGCGCGTTCGGACCGTCCGGAGAAGGCTATGTGCGCATGGCACTGGTGCAGGATGAGCCGGAGTTAAAGCAGGGAATCGCGGCAATCGATGCCTGCGGTATCCTGAGATAAAAGTAAGGGCTGTCGCAACATGGAATGCAAAACGTTCTGGGTTCCATGTTGCGACAGCCACTGGAAAAGAAAGGCAAAGCAGAAGTTTATGAGTCAGAATTATAAAATGATCATACAATATGAAGGAACCCGCTATGACGGATGGCAGAAGCAGGGAAACACAGAAAATACGATTCAGGGAAGAATGGAGAAAGTTCTGGAGCGTATGGCGGGTTTTCCGGTTGAGGTTCATGGTTCTGGCCGGACGGATGCGGGCGTGCACGCGGAAGGCCAGGTGGCAAATTTCCATCTGCCGGACGGATGGCATGTGCCAGACGCGAAGGATAGTTTCCGCCTGGTGTCCGGGAAACATTTGCCGGAAGCAGACGGGCAGAAACGGCCTGCGAATGGACAGCAGAAAAGCGCGGCCTGGATCTGCGATTACTTAAACCGCTACCTGCCGGATGACATTGCCGTGACAGAGCTTGTGCCGGTTCCGGAACGCTTTCACAGCCGCCTCAGCGCAGTCAGAAAAATTTACACATACCGGGTTGATACTGCAAAGAAGCGGAACGTCTTTTCGCGCCGGACGGTGTATGGCCTTGGCGAAGAGCTGAACCTGGAAGCCATAGGGAGGGCAGCAGCTCTGCTTTGCGGTACGCACGATTATAAAAGCTTCTGCGGCAATAAGAAAATGAAAAAATCCACGGTCCGGACCATTTATCGGATCGAGGTGAAAAAGAAGCCGGGCAGCAGTCTGGTGGAACTGGAATTTGAGGGAAATGGATTTTTACAGAACATGGTACGCATTCTGACAGGAACCCTGATCGAAGTGGGACTTGGAAAGCGGGATGCAGCCAGCATGCCGGACATTTTAAAGGCAATGGACCGGCAGGCGGCCGGATACACGGCACCTGCGGAGGGCCTGTGCCTGAGCGAAGTGTTTTATGGGTTTTACTGTACACGGATAGGCATTTTCTGAACTGAAAATGCCGTATGATGCAGCGGTGGCAGCGGATTTTGCCGATTTGGAATGCGAAGCATCGGCAAAATCCGTTGCTGTTTGCGCAATGCGTGAACAGCAACTTTTATGGCTGGTTCATAAGCCGGGAAGGTATGGCGTAACAAAAAATGATAGATTTTCTGGTAAAACGATTTGTAAAAGATTATGAGAATGTGGAAAACGCGCAGGTACGCACAAGCTATGGAATGCTTGCCAGCCTGACCGGAATCTGCTGCAATCTGCTCCTGTTTTTCTCCAAGCTGTTTGCGGGTTTTCTGGTAAACAGTATCTCCGTCATGGCAGACGCGTTCAATAATCTGTCGGACGCAGCCTCTTCGATTATTGGCTTTGTGGGGGTGCGCATGGCAGAAAAACCGGCGGATGAGGAGCATCCATTCGGACACGGGCGCATGGAATATATTGCGGCGTTTGTGGTAGCGTTTTTGGTCATCCAGGTTGGATTCTCGCTTTTAAAAACGGCAGTGGAGAAGATCCTGCATCCGGAAAGCTTAAGCTTCAGCATGCTTTCTGTCGGGATTCTGTGCGTGTCTGTTCTGGTAAAGCTGTGGATGGCATCTTATAACCGGAATCTCGGAAAACGGATCCATTCCACCGTCATGATGGCGACAGCAGCGGATTCCCTGGGGGATGTGGCGGCCACATCGGCAACCATTGTTTCCCTGCTGGTATTCCGCCTGTTTGGCATCAACATAGATGGCCTGATCGGCTTGGTCGTATCGGTTCTGGTACTCATTGCGGGCATTAATATCGCCAAGGATACGCTGGCTCCGCTTTTGGGTGAGGCTATCGAACCGGATGTGTACCAGCGCATCACAGAGTTTGTGGAGAGCTATGACGGCATCATCGGAAGCCACGATCTGATCGTGCACAATTACGGGCCAAGCCGCAGCATGGCCTCCATTCACGCGGAAGTGCCGAGTAAGGTGGATATTGAGGATTCCCACGCGGTGGTGGACCAGATTGAGCGGGATGCCATGGAAAAACTTGGAATTTTTCTGGTCATCCACATGGATCCGGTGGAGACCGATAATGAGCTGGCGGCGGTGCTCAAGGAGATGACGATCGATGTGATCCTGCATCTGGATTCCCGCCTGACTCTGCATGATTTCCGGATCGTGCAGACTCCGGCGCGGATCAACCTCATCTTTGATCTGGTCGTCCCGAGAGAGTACACCAGGCAGATGCGGGAGGAACTGACGCGTCAGGTCTGTGAAAAGGTGCGGGAGCGCGACAGCCGCTGCGCCTGCAACGTCACGGCAGAGTATAGTTATCAGCAGGAAGAGCATCTATGAATGAGAAGGGGACATGCGCTTGGACCAGGAGGAACTTTTAAGGCTGGCGGGAGCCGGCGACAGAGACGCGTTTCACCAGCTGTATCTGGAGACGGAACGGACGCTATACGGCTTTATTTTATCAATCCTGAAAAACAGGCATGACGCGGAGGAAGTTCTGCAGGAAACCTATTTGAAAATATGGATTTCCGCGCAGAACTATCAGCCGCAGGGAAAGCCGCTTGCCTGGATGTTTACCATTGCGAGAAACCTCTGCTACATGAAGTTCCGCGACCGGAAGTATCTGGCGGATATGGGACTGGATGAGCTGATGGGAGAGGAACCCGGGGAGTGGTGCAGCGCGCTCGAGCAGATTCCGGACGCCATGGTGTTAAAGACGGCTCTGGAAACACTCGGGGAGGAGGAGCGCCAGATTGTGCTCCTGCATGCATCGGCCGGACTGAAACACCGGGAGATTGCGGAAAATCTTGGGATGCCTCTGGCAACGGTTCTGTCAAAATACAACCGCGCCATGAAAAAATTGAAGCAATATATGGAAAACGGGAAAATGTAAGAACCCGCAAACCCGCATAAAACCGTGCTTTTTTCAAAAAATATAAAAAAATTCAAATTTTTTCAAAAAAACGCTTGACCTATTTGCAACTATCGTATATAATAACACTCGTTGCAGCGATGGGCTATCGCCAAATGGTAAGGCAACGGACTCTGACTCCGTCATTTCAAGGTTCGAATCCTTGTAGCCCAGTTCAAAAACTTCATATTCGATTTGATTATTGGGCTATCGCCAAATGGTAAGGCAACGGACTCTGACTCCGTCATTTCAAGGTTCGAATCCTTGTAGCCCAGCTGCTTGAAAGGCTTCCGAAAACTCGGAAGTCTTTTTTCGTTATTAAGACAATTTGCCCTGAAAAAGCCGTTCCTGCTTCGTATTTCATACATTCTTTTACGGAAAAACAGTTGTGAATCCCCGCGGAATGTGAGATAATAAGGGACGATTTCTATTTTATTTAAAGGGTTATGATGGAACCAGTGTGCCAAGAAGGAGGGCCAACCATGTATTCTTTTGACAGCAGAGTGCGTTACAGCGAGGTAGATGAAGACCGGAAGCTTTCCCTGACCGGGGTGATCAATTACATGCAGGACTGCTCCACGTTTCAGTCGGAGGATTTAAACATGGGAATTGATTATCTGACAGAGAAGCACCGTGCATGGCTGTTATCTTCCTGGCAGATCATTGTGGACCGTTATCCGAAGCTGGGAGAGCGCATCGTGGTGAGCACCTGGCCTTACGATTTTAAGGGCATTTACGGACTGCGTAATTTTACGATCCAGGATCCGGAGGGCAATTACCTGGTGCGGGCCAATTCCAACTGGTT
>CAKRRJ010000036.1 GCA_934394615.1 uncultured Lachnospiraceae bacterium | reverse complement strand
CAGGCTATGAAGATTCTGGAAGCAGGCGGCATCAAACCGATGATGCGGGCACGTATGGAGAAAGAGAAAGCCGCACGCTAAGGGGCGGAAACAGGGGGACATTATTATGCCAATGGAGTTTGTATTTATTATAGGAATGGCGGTGCTGCTGATCCTTTGCGTTAAAGTGAAAGCCAACGCGTTTATTTCACTGCTGGCAACAGCGTTGGTTATGGGACTGCTCTCCGGGATGAGCGGAGCAGATACCGTGGCTGCCATTACCGGCGGATTTTCCGGCACGGTAAAGAGCATCGGTATTGTTATTATTTTTGGTATCATGTTAGGAAACTATCTGGACGCGGCAAAAGGAACCAACCGCATGGCGCTTGACGCGGTACGTCTGGTAGGCCAGAAACGCGCGGGACTTGCCATGGCGATCACTGGTTACCTGGTATCCATTCCGGTGTTTTCTGACGCAGCATTTGTAATTCTGACACCGCTTGTAAAAGCAATTCACAAAAAGACACGGATTCCGCTGGCAATCCTGGCAGTAAGCCTGTCAGCCGGACTCTTATCTACCCACGTATTTGTGCCGCCGACACCGGGCCCGCTGGCAGCAGCAGGACTTTTGGGGATTGACATTGGACGCGCAATCCTGTATGGTGCATTTGGTGCTGTTTTCATGACACTTGCCGGCTGGATCTTTTCGGAAATTTATTTCCGCAACAAGCCGGATTCCTACTACAGTTTCCGTGATGAAGAGGAGCAGAAAAAAGATGAAGCTCTGAGTATAGAAGATGATACCGATTTACCGGGAACCATGGCAAGCCTTTTGCCGCTTGTTGTGCCAATTCTGCTGATTCTGTTAAATACGACATGCGGAATGCTACTTCCGGAAGATTCACCGGTTATGACAGTGATCTCTTTTGTAGGTGATTCCAACATCGCTCTGGCAATCGGTGCGGTGCTGGCTATCATTACTCTGGGCAAACGCCTTGGCGGCAAAGTTATCATTGATGTGATGGACAAGACCTTAAAAGACGCAGGTCCGATCGTGTTCATCACCTCTGCGGGCGGTGCGCTTGGCCAGGTGTTAAAAGTATCCGGTGCAGGAGACAGTCTTGCGCAGATGGTATTAAATACCGGTCTCCCCTTCATCCTGATTCCGTTTGTGATCTCAGGTCTGTTAAAGGTGGTACAGGGTTCCGGTACGGTCGCTGTCACTACCGCTGCAACCCTGTGCGCGCCGATCGCCGCAAGCCTCGGTCTGGATCCGATCCTGATCTTCCTGGCATCCGGAGCAGGCGCACGTCTCTGCTGCCACGTAAACGACAGTTACTTCTGGGTATACACGAACTGTATGGGGTATGATATGAAGACAGGACTGAAGACATTGTCCATCAGTAATGTTGTGATGTCCCTCGGCGGCCTGGCCGCAACCTTTATCTGCAGTCTCTGGCTGTAATGCGACCGGATTCTGCAACGCACCGATGGAAGAAATGAGGAGAATGAAGATGAAGAAAGAAAAAACAGGTTTTTTGGAACAGAAAATTTTCAGCAACCTTTCCCGGGCGGAGCAGTATACCGGAGTGGAGGCTTCTGAGAAAGATCGGGAAACCATCCATGAAATGGCAGAGCAGTTAAGAGGTAAAAAAGAAGAGAAATAGCTTTTTAAAAGAAGTAAGGCAGGGCATGTGTGGAGTCAATATCCACAGTGCTCTGCCTTAAATTTTACCGGTTTCACTCGTTTAATTTCCAGTTTTCCAGAAGCTTTAACTCAATCTTGGTTCCATTTGGAAGGGAAAACCAGTGGTCGTTGATTGCGGTAGCCGGATATGCTTTGATCTTCTCCATGGTTTCTTCCACGGAATCTACCGCGATGGAGATGTGGTCGTAGCCATTCTGTCCATCGACGTTGACGTCCTCCATTTCACAAAGCTGAATCCCCTCTTTATACCAGCATTTGCGAGCTGGTTTCTCACCGATTTCTCTCCACATATGCATCTCAAATACATCTTCAAAAAATTTCTGTGCGTCCTCGTAGGAACTGGTGCGGATTGCCGCATGGTCGATTTTTGCCATAATTTCAATTCTCCCGTTTTTTCTTTAACGATACCCTATTTTTTTCTAAAAGGCAAATAGAAATTCCCATATGATTCTTATTTGCACTTTGTTATAATGTAACGAGTGCAAGAGAGCCAGAAGCGTGCTTGCACGGTTATGGCGAACGACGAGGCAATGGAGTGACAAAGTCACGACAACGAGTGCAAGAGAGCCACAGAACGGAATGTTGTTTAGGAGAAACAAAAATGGAAAAGGAAACGATGTGGGGCTGGCTGGACAGCGCGGTTGAGATGATTCCCTTCGGCCTTCTGGCTGGTTTTTACGGCGAAAAGGAAATCCGCATTACCAAACTGGCAGAGGAGGGCTTTTGTTTTCGCACGGTCGAAGCGCTTTCTGAGATGCGGGAGAAGCTGAGGGTCTGCTTTTATGACCTGAAGCGGAATGCTTATCAGGAACTTATTGTCAGGGCAGATGCGTGGAGCGTGGAAGAACAGACCGAGTTTTGTACCAGTTATGCGGTGATAGTGCCGCAGGAAGACTACCGGATGGCGGTGCGGAAGCTGTTTGGGCAGTACGACCGCTATATCCGTCTGAAACTGGAGGAGGATGACAGTGGGCTGGCAGAGCAGATGACAGGGTATCCGGCAAGGAAGGATGAAGTTTTTGCGGACTGCCTGGAAACGCAGATGCAGGAGTGGTTTGGCGAAACGGTGTGTTTACACCCGGAAGCGGCAGAGGGGAAGCTGGAGTGGAAAAAAGAGACAAACGTGGAACTGGCTCTGGAACTTGACCGGCCTGCCCTGTATCGTGCTTTTCTGGAACAGGATCCAGAGTCTTTTTTTCATCATGTCTGGAAAGAAAACGGAGTGCTGGCAGGCTGTTTTCGCAAACAGAAACCAGACCGTCTTTACATTGGAAATGCTTTCTGCCATCTGCTTTTTCCGGAAGAAAACGAATTGTTTTCCATGCTGGAAAAAGCCAGAAAAGAGAGGCTGAAGGTGACGCTCACCTGTTCTTATGTGAGGGAGTTTCTTCTGGAAAAAACGGAAAATCTGATCGGAAAGCTGGAAGAATGGTGCAGCAGGAACGGGACAGAGCTGGAGATCGTGGTAAATGACTGGGGTATGGCAGACCTGTTGAAACATCGTGCCAGCAGTCTCAAACCGTGCCTTGGAGTGTTGCTGAACAAGCGAAAGAAAGATCCAAGGATGATGTATAAAAAGGGCAATACAGATTTGCTTGCAGAAAACAGCCTGAATGCGGAATTTTACCGGGCATATCTGGAACGGGAGTTTGGCATCCATCGTTTTGAATGGGAGAGCTGCGGATATGAACAGCAGTTTCCGGAAAGCGCTCCTGATTCCGGCATAGAACATCACCTGCATCTGCCGTTCTACCAGACCAACACATCGCAGTACTGCACGCTGTACGCGGGATGTGAGTGGAGGGACCGCGGCAGCCAGAGGCTGGTCATGGACTGTGACAAGCGCTGTGAAAAGCGGGCATATCTCTATCCGAAACACCTGCATATGGCAGGGAGCTGCAATTCTCTGTTTGGGTTTGATACAGAGATTTTCAAGCGGACCGGGATCGCGGATGGCAACGCGGAACAGATGGAGAAGTTCTGCAGGGAACATCATGTGAGCAGGCTGGTATTTCCCTGCTGGCAGCTGGATTCCTGAAGCCATGCAGATACTTTTTCAGATGAGGATATTTTATCCAAATGTGTGAAATATGGAAAGAAATATAACATGGAAAGGAATGTAACTGGGAAGGTACTGAACCGTTACAAGGGAGCAAAGCGATGAAAATTGTGGCAGGCTTAGGTTCTGTCGATGAATATATCCGTTTTTGCGAGGCGGGAGCCGATGAGTTTTTTGCCGGGTATGTGCCGTATGACTGGAGCCGGAAATATGGGACGATGCTGCCTTTAAACCGCAGGGAGGTGCTTTGCAGCAATGTGCAGCTTGGGGCGTTTTCGGAACTGGAGATCCTGGCGGCTATGGTGCGAAAATACAAGCGGCTGGTGCATCTGACTTTTAATGCGCTCTATTATATCCCGCAGCAGTATCCGGAGATCGCTCGCATCGTAACAAAGTGTATGGAACTTGGATTTCAGAGTTTTATCCTTGCGGATCCGGCGCTGATCTGCTATCTGCGGCAGAATGGAATCGGATGCGAGATTCATCTGAGCGGAGAGACTTCGGAGGTGAACAGCCGGATGTTTTCCGTGTTTCAGGAACAGGAGATTGCGCGTCTGATCTTTCACCGCAAAAATAGCTTTTCCGATATGAAACGTGTGGTGGAAAACGGAAGACAGCAAGGGAAAACTCTGGAATATGAGGCGTTTGTTTTGAATGAACTCTGCCAGTTCAGCGGCGCATTCTGCAATTCCCTGCACTGCGATGAGATGGGATATCTGTGCCGGGTGCCATACCGGCTGGGAACGGTGATGCGGAAGAATCTTATGAAAGCTGGAGAAACAAAAGAAAACCGGCTGGAAAACCAGAGGAACTGGCAAAGGGCTGAAAACGCAGAAACGACAGAGAATCCGGCAAAACGATGGAAGTGGGATGTTCAGGAACGTAAAATGGGAGAAAACGGGGGTGAACGGAATTTCGGAATCCCGGAACCTGTGGGACAACACCCTCCGGAAGAAGCGTACACGGAGGATGGTTATCTCTGCGGCGCAACCGGCTGCGGACTCTGTGCCTTGTATCAGCTGCAAAAGGCCGGCATTACGCATGTAAAACTGGTGGGGCGAGGCAATTATGTGGATTTTATGGAGCGGGATATCCGAAATTTAAAGCGGGCGCTGAAGATTCTGGAAGAGTCCTGCACAGAGGAGCAGTATCAGAAGCGCATGAAACAGACGCTGTTTCCATGCGGCTGCAGCGGAAACTGTTATTATCGGTGAGCGCTGGAACGATCTGGGAATTTGCCGGACAGAGAAATTTTCATACATGGGCGGGAAGCATATCGCGGACTGGAAGTCAAGTCTTGAATGACAATATTCTCTGCTATATAATGAGAAATCAATAGAGATGATATATTATATGCAGAATCTGGAAATCCGGACTGCAAATTTAACAGACAGGTGAGGAATATGAACAGGAAGAATTTGGAAACAGTGTTGGAACAGTACATGAACCGTCTGGCAGGCCTTGAGCATGCCGATGACAGCGACCAGGTTTACAAGTGGCGTGCCGTGGGCTGTTTTAAACGCTTCTGGAATCTGGAGGCAGCAGATTTTGCCGGAATGTTTGAGAAAGCCATGCAGGAGGCAGAAAATCTTCTGGATGACGCAGCCATGCAGCCGGTGGCAGGCCTTCGGATGCTTCTTGGACGGGAGCAGGAAGTTGAGTATGTACGAGAGTGCTTCCGCTTTTTATTCAGTGACGATGGCGGCGACCTGCAGAAACGTCAGGACCGCGCGGATTTCTTTGCAGATAAGATCAACGAGCGTGTGCGTTATTATGAGCGCGGAACCAAGAAATATCTGCAGAACCGGGATCATGTGATTTACTATCTGAATCTGTGGAAACCGGAAGAAAACTATGTGTTCGAGGCATCTTCCGCATCCGGATGGGCTGCCTGCGTGGAGTACGACGGAGAGTTCGGAAGCAAGAATTTCTCTCTTGAGAGCTACTACAATATGTGCGATGAACTCGTGGAAGAGATCCGTGAGAATGAAGAACTGACAGCGCGCTACAGCGAACTGTTTGAGGAAGAGCTGGATGGCTACGACGACCAGCTCCATATCCTCGCATACGACATTATGGACTGTGCAAGTCTGTACCGCTACTATGCGGGCCTGGACATCCGCAAAGTTCCGTCCAGAGAACGCACGAAAACTGCGGAAGCCAAGGCGATGCAGGAGAAGATCAGACAGGAGATTGAGGCAAAAGAAAAGCGCTTAAAAGAACTGCAGGAAAAGCCGGTAAACCTTCCGGATGTAGTCGGCAAACAGGTTCGCCACAAAACATACGGTGTCGGAACCGTACAGTCCAACGACAATGGAACACTGCTGGTGCACTTCGAGAAAGCAGACAAGAAATTTAAGTATCCGTCCGTCTTTACCCAGGGCTTTTTAAGTTTCGCAGGCGAAGAACTCCAGACCGGGGAAATGGCAGAGTTCGAGGCTGACCAGAAGAAAAAAGCTGCCCTTGAAAAAGAAATCGCGCAGATGAAGAAATCACTTGGAAATATGAATATGTAATTTAAAGTAAACATAATAAATGAGATTTAAAGAAAAGAGATTGTTCGATGGTGAGCAGTCTCTTTTTTATATGATAGGAAATTGCGTCCTATCATACAAAAATGCTCCGCGAGGATGCGCACTCGGCGCAAAGGTAGATGGTTGCCGAAGCAACCGCGCCTCGGCGCGAGAATGTGCCAAGGCGCATTCTTTTTTTATGATTTGGCAACATAAAAATATGCAGAATAAAATGAAATTTCGCTTTTTTGAAAATATAATTCTGAATTAATGTTGACAAAAGAAAATGTATACAGTAAATTTGAAGTGTAATGTTCGAAAAATTATATTAATAAATGGAGGGGAAGTATGAAACGCTGGAAAACAGTTGGCATGATAGCTCTAATGTCGCTTTCAATGTCTATGAGTGCATTCGCTGGAGAATGGAAGACTGGTGATAATGGAAAATGGTGGTTTGATAATGGAGATGGAACTTATGTGAAAAATGATTGGGAATGGATTGATGGAAATGGGGATGGCATAGCTGAATGTTATTATTTTGATGAAGATGGCTGGATGCTAACAGATACTACAACACCAGATGGTTATTATGTTAATGAAAATGGTATGTGGATGCAGGATAATCAACCGGTAACTCGTAAAATAGAGCAAACATCTCAAAAAATAAATGACAGTGTAATTAATAACGGTCGACTTCCATCTGTATTGACAATTGAAAGAGGTCGTCCAATTCGTGATGCTGGTGCAATATTTGGTCTTTATTCGGCTGGGCAGATGATAAGTACAACATATGATATTTTAACAGATAATCAACCGGCAAGAGTAGAAGATGAAGCTCATGGTTATTTTTATATTTATGATGACAGAGGATTTCTTGTAAGAGATTATTATATTCCGTCTTACGGAGGATTCCAAACCAGAGAAACTCGTCCTGGTGCTGCAAGTTGGGCAAATGTATATCAGTATGATGATGAGGGAAAATTACTGGCATGGTGGAAAATTAACTCAGGATATGGAATAGATGATGCAAGTACATTCGATCCCGTTGCTAATAATAAGAAACCGATGTATACGTATGAATATGACAGTAATGGTCGTTTGATTGGCAAAGGAGATTCGACTAGATTTGTTTATGATAATTATGGACGATTAACAAATATAGTAAAAACATATACAGATCTGGGAAATTTAGCAGTGTACGGGCGAGAATTTCAATATGTTTATCATTATTATGACAGTGATAAAAAGGTTGTATGTGAGGCTGGCACTACTAAAAAATGGGAGAATTATGGAACAGATATGGCGTATTCCAGTACATTTTTTTACGATGATCAGGGGCGGATTATAGAACATTGGCTTGGAATTGATCCAGAAAATCCGTCTAGTCTTTATCATTATACATATGATGGTGAGGGACGGATTATTAAATCAGAATTTTTACAGCAAAATCGTACCCCTGGAACATGTAGCGAATTTTTTTATAAATAATGAGGATTGTATAGCAATGTAGAAGGAGAAAATATATATGAAATTGAAAAAAATCGCAACACTCATTTTAGCATCTGCTTTAACTGCAGGCACGGCATTTTCATCTTTCGCAATGACACTGCCGCATTTGACGTATGGAACAGAAAAAACATACGGGGAAGACAAAACGCAGCATAAGCCTTTATATCAGGATGAAAGTGGGACCGAATTTGATTTTGGCTCCCAGTATGCAATTTTGCCTAAAACGGATACATTTTCATTTGAAAGAGAAGGGTCAGAATTTGATGATTCCCACAACATTACAATAACCTGGTGGGCGGCTACCGTTGGCGATGCGGATGGAAAAGCAGCGCTGATGCTGGAAGGCGCACGGGATATGAAAACAGAAAAATTTGTTTATGGACAAGAATATTCTGTTTATCCGGATGAAGTCAGAGATAAAATCATTGAACAGGAAGAACATACGGATGCGATGGGATGGAGCGGCTACTATAACCAGTATAACGCTGCGTTAACAAATCGAAATGAGCCAATCATTGTTCTGATGGTTACCGACCATGACTTGGATTATAATGTATGGTGGGTTTATCAGGTAGTAGATGACTGGAAAGCACCTGTGGAATAAATATTATACCTATAAATAAGGACAAAGGCCGGATCAGGAAGCATTTTGATCCGGCCTTGTTTTGCAATTATACAGGATTTTCTGAAATTTCCGCGCAGCTGTCCCGCTCGATCAGTCTGTGCGGTACCAGGATTTTGGTAGCCGGAAGCTGCGGCTGCTCAATATGGCTGATCATCTGCGCGGCAGCCTCGATGCCGAGCTGACAGGAATTGATGTCGATGGAGGTCAGCTGCGGGGAGGTCAGGCGCGCAAACAGGGAGTTATTAAAGGAAAGGATGGAGAGGTCCTTTGGAATAGAAAGTCCAAGCTCCATGCAGATGCGCTCCAGCGTCAGTGCCAGGATATCATCGCTGACAACCATGGCGGTTGGACGGTCTTGGGACTGCAAAAGCGCATGGATGGGCGTGTAGCCTTCCGCTGTGATGGAGGGCAGTTCTACACAATACTCCGGTTTAGGCGTGATGCCGTGCCGCGCGAGGGCAAGCAGATAGCCGTTTCTGCGGTCGGCGGAGAACATCAGGGTATTGTCGACTCCGAGGTAGGCAATCTTCCTGTGGCCGAGCTGGTAAAGATATTCCGTTGCCTCATCGCCTGCGAGCAGGTTGTCATTGTCGATGTAGACCGTCTGGTTGGCATACTGGCAAGCCTTTCCGATCAGCACATAGGGCAGTTTTTCCCGGTGCAGATATTCAATGACGGGATCATTCTGTCTGGAGTACAGGAGGATAAAGCCGTCTGCCTGACCGATGCGGGTCATAGAGCGGACTGCCTCAAATACTTCGTTTTCGTCCTGGCCGGTTACGATGGTGCTGATATAGCGCTGCTGGTTGCAAACCTGGCTGATGCCGCGGATCGCTTCCAGATAAAAGGAGTTTTCGTATACTTCTCTGGTAGAAACCGGAAGAATGATGCCGATCGTGCGGGTGTTTCTGGATGCCAGGTTGCGGGCCTGAAAATTAGGCTCATAGCCCAGCTGCTTCATAGCGGCTCTTACTTTTTCCTTGGTTTCGCTGCTGATGGAAGGACTGTCTTTGCAGGTGCGGGAGACCGTAGAGGCAGACACACCGGCAAGCACAGCCACATCTTTTATGGTCACGGACATAGAATATGCTTCCTTTCCTGATGGATTTGTTTTACAAAGTTGACTCTATTTTACGGGATTGTGGAAAAAAAGTCAATCTTGTTGCGCAAATCTATGCAAAATTTGCATTAGCAAACCGCACAAAAATGGCACGGGAAACTTGTGAAAACTGTAGAAAGAGCGATGCAGCATCAGATAGTGGTTGCAATTTCTCTGCAAAACGGATATAGTTAATGCAAACGGTTGCATCAATTGCGCAAATTAGCACGCAAGGGAAGACAGAAGGCGCGGAAAAACCGGATAAAGAACATGAGGGGGATATTTTTTATGAAACATGAGATCCAGGAAACAGAGAATCTGGTCATTCTTTCTCCACTGACGGGCAGCGCGGTAGAATTGGAAACAGTTCCGGACCCGGTGTTTTCTCAGAAGGTCATCGGAGACGGTGTGGCAGTGGTTCCGTCAGAGGGAAATGTGGTTAGTCCGGTGGACGCGGAAGTGGTATCGGTTGCAGATACAAAGCACGCATTTGGACTGCGCACAGAGAGCGGCGTGGAACTTTTGATCCATGTGGGACTGGAGACCGTTCACTTAAACGGCTGCTGTTTTGAAGTGTTTGTAAAGCCGGGAGACAAGGTGAAGGCTGGAGATCTGCTTGCCAAAGCAGACCTGGAATATTTAAAGGAGCATGACATCAATCCGATCACGCCAGTGCTGGTCTGCGGTGGTCTGGAAGGAAAACAGCTGGAGAAGATGACAGGTTCTGTGAAAGCCGGAGAAAGCGGCGTGATGCAGATAAAAAAACAGGAAGCGGAGGCTGTAAAGCAGCAGGCAGTGGAAGAAAAAACGGAAAAGGGCGCAGACAGCAAAACAAAAGAAACTTCCGAAAAGCCGAAACTTCATTTTAATTTTGATTTTCTCCAGAAACTCGGCAAAGTATTAATGACGGTCATTGCCGTTATGCCGGCGGCAGGCCTTATGATCAGCCTTGGAAAACTGGTCCAGATGGCAGGCGCAGACATGTCGGTCCTTATGACTGTGGGAAGCACCATGGAGAATATCGGCTGGGCGGTCATTAACAACCTGCATATCCTGTTTGCCGTGGCAATCGGCGGTTCCTGGGCGAAGGAACGGGCAGGCGGCGCGTTTGCGGCGATCATCACCTTTATTCTGATCAACCAGATCACGGGTTCCATTTTCGGCGTGACTTCTGCCATGCTCAGTGACCCGGATGCCGTAACGCACACGCTGTTTGGCCAGGAAATTCTGGTAAACGGATATTTTACTTCTGTACTTGGTGCACCGGCCCTGAATATGGGCGTGTTTGTCGGAATCATTTCCGGTTTTGCCGGTGGCGTGATCTATAACCGCTACTATAACTTCCGGAAACTGCCGGATGCCCTGGCATTCTTTAACGGAAAACGTTTTGTGCCGATGGTCTGCATTGCCTGGTCCGTGATCATTTCCATGGTTCTGGCACTGGTATGGCCGGTAGTACAGTCCGGAATCAATGCCTTTGGTGTCTGGATCGCGAATTCCTCATCCACATCACCGGTTCTGGCGCCGTTCATCTACGGAACGCTCGAGCGTCTGCTGCTTCCGTTCGGACTGCACCATATGCTGACAATCCCGATGAACTATACGTCCTTTGGCGGAACCTACACCATTGCGACCGGCGTCAATGCGGGAACCCAGGTATTTGGACAGGATCCGCTGTGGCTCGCGTGGGCAACCGATCTGATCAACTTTAAGAACGCAGGTGATATGGAGGCTTACACCAACCTGCTTACCACAGTAACACCGGCCCGCTTCAAAGTGGGACAGATGATCGGCGCGACCGGCCTGCTTCTTGGCATTGCGCTGGCAATGTACCGCAGGGTAGATGCGGATAAGCGCCAGAACTACCGCTCCATGTTCGTATCCACGATCCTGGCAGTATTCTTAACCGGCGTGACAGAGCCGTTGGAATTTATGTTCATGTTCTGCGCGCTGCCGCTGTATGTGGTTTATGCAGTGCTGCAGGGATGCGCGTTTGCCATGGCAGGTGTGATCCATCTGCGCCTTCATTCTTTCGGAAATCTGGAATTTATCACCCGTATTCCAATGTCCTTAAAAGCAGGACTGGGCGGGGATCTGATCAACTTTGTGATCTGTGTTGTGGTATTTTTCGTGATCGGTTATGCGGTTGCCTATGCGATGATCGGCAAATTCCACTTTGCGACACCGGGCCGTCTTGGAAACTACACAGATGAAAACGCGGGAGAGGACGGCAGTGCGGCACCGGAGCAGAACGGAAACACTGCAAAAGGAAACAGCCAGGCAGAGCGCATCATTGGCCTGTTAGGCGGCAGGGAGAACATTGTTCTGGTGGATGCCTGCATGACCCGCCTGCGTGTGACGGTAAAGGATCTGTCTAAGGTTGCGGAACTTGCAGACTGGAAGGCAGAGGGCGCGCTTGGCCTGATCAAGAAAGACCAGGGAATCCAGGCGGTTTACGGGCCAAAGGCCGATGTGTTAAAATCGGATATCAACGATATTTTATAGAAGAAAAGAGGACTGATCATGAAACTGATGACGCTCAATACCCACAGCCTGATTGAGGAGCATTACGAGGAGAAACTTCAGGCATTCGCGGATACCGTGCTGAGAGAGCGGCCGGATATCCTTGCGATGCAGGAGGTAAACCAGCTTGCAGGAGAACTGGTTCTGGAAGAGGATGAGCTGCCCGGATTTGTGCGGTGCGAAGGGTTTTCCCTTCCGCTGCGGCGGGGAAATCATGCGGCAAGGCTGGCAAAACTTCTCGCGGAACGCGGACTTTGCTATTCCTGGACCTGGATCAGCGCGAAACTTGGGTATGACCGGTACGATGAGGGTATGGCTTTATTCAGCCTGACCCCGGTCACGGATGTGGATCAGTTTCGGATCAGCCGTTCCTCAGATTACCATTACTGGAAGACCCGGCACGTCCTTGGGGTCCGGACAGAATCAGACCCGGATACCTGGTTTTACACCGTCCATATGGGCTGGTGGGAAGATGAGGAAGATCCGTTTGCGGAGCAGTTAGAACGGTTAAACGGCACGCTTCTCAAAAAAGAAGGCATGGCAGGAACGGGGAATATCTGGCTTCTGGGAGACTTTAACAGTCCGTCCGCAGTGCGGGGGGAGGGTTACGACTGTATCCGAGAGAGTGGCTGGCTCGACAGCTATGAGCTTGCGGAAACGAAAGATGACGGTGCGACGGTAGACCATGTGATCGATGGCTGGCGGGACCGGATGGCAGAAGGGGAGAGCTGCCGCCTGGACTATATTTTCACCAGAAAACCGCGAACGGTCATTTCAAGCAGAGTCATCTGTAATGGCGTTCAGGAACCAGTTGTTTCGGATCATTTTGGTGTATTAATTGAATTTGAAAAATAAGGGAGTATTGAAAATATGAACAGATCAGCAGGAATTTTGCTGCCGCTTAGCAGCCTGCCGTCGAAGTACGGAATCGGATGTTTCTCAAAAAGTGCGTATGAATTTGTGGACTGGCTGAAGGAAGCCGGACAGAGCTGCTGGCAGATCCTTCCGCTCGGCCCGACCAGCTATGGCGATTCGCCGTACCAGTCCTTTTCCACCTTTGCAGGAAACCCGTATTTCATCAGCCTGGAAGCGCTGATCGAAGAAGGCGTTCTGACAAAAGAAGAGTGCGATGCTGTGAACTTCGGAAAAAAAGAACGGGAAGTGGACTATGAAAAACTCTATTTTGGTCGTTATCCGCTTCTGCGCAAAGCCTACGAGCGCAGCCACATTCATGAAAACCCGGAGTATCAGAAATTTGTGGCGGAAAACAGCTGGTGGCTTTCGGATTACGCGCTGTTTATGGCAGTCAAAGACCGGTTTGGCGGCGTGGAGTGGACGAAGTGGGCGGAGGATATCCGCCTCCGCTGGAACAATGCCATGGATTATTACCGCAGGGAATTGTATTTCGACATTGAGTTTCAGCAGTATATGCAGTTTCAGTTTTACCGCCAGTGGCATAAGCTGAAAACTTATGCGAATGAGCGCGGAATCCAGCTGATCGGTGATATTCCGATTTATGTAGCCATGGACAGCGCGGATGCCTGGGCACATCCGGAGCTGTTCCAGCTGGATGCGGAAAATGTGCCGGTTGCAGTGGCTGGCTGTCCGCCGGATGGATTTTCCGCAGATGGCCAGCTCTGGGGCAATCCGCTGTACCGCTGGGACTACCACCGGGAGACCGGGTATCAGTGGTGGATTTCCAGGCTGGCACATTGTTTTCAGCTGTATGATATCGTGAGAATCGATCATTTCCGCGGCTTTGATGAATACTATTCCATCCCTTACGGGGAGACTTCCGCGGTGAATGGCCATTGGGAAAAGGGGCCGGGAATCGATCTGTTCCGGAAAGTGGAGCAGGCACTTGGCTGGAAACAGGTCATTGCGGAGGATCTGGGTTATGTGACGGATTCCGTGCGCCGTCTGGTGCAGGAAAGCGGTTTTCCTGGCATGAAGGTGCTGGAGTTTGCGTTTGATTCCCGGGATTCCGGCTGCGCTAACGACTATCTGCCGCACAATTATCCGGAAAATTCCGTGGCTTACACGGGAACGCATGACAATGAGACACTGGCAGGCTGGTGGAAGAGCATTACTCCGGAAGAACAGAAGATGGCGCGCAACTATCTCTGTGACCAGTACACCCCGCAGTCGAAGCTCGGAAAATGCTTTATCAGCCTGATCCTGCGAAGCCGGGCGGCACTCTGTGTAATCCCGATGCAGGATTATATGGGACTGGACAACCGGAGCCGGATCAACAAGCCGTCCACAGTTGGAACAAACTGGAAATGGCGCCTGACCGAAGCCGATCTGACCGGGGAGTTAAAAGCAGAGATTTACGGCATGACGCTGCGCTACGGAAGAATGAACTGGGCTTAAGATACAGAAAGTTTTCCCAGACTTGAAAAAGCATGCAAAAGCCTGTATAATTAGGGACAGCGAAATTTAAGCAAAGAACAGGAGAGCATTATGAGTGAGGGAAAAGACAGACTGCTTGCGCAGATGAAAGAGGAAGACGGAGCAGTTTATGTGCTGATATCCGGCTACACCAGAGAGCCGTACGTTGAGTGTGATAAAGAGACTTACGACGATAAAGCGATTGTATACCTGTCTGAGGATGCCGCAAAGGCAAAGGCAGCAGCATTAAAAGAAGAGAAGATCCCGGTTGGAGTGGCAAGAATCATCTCCGGCCGCATGCTTCTGTTTTTCACCAACCTTTATACCATGGGTGTAAACGCGCTGGAGATCCATTACGACGATCAGGCAGACCTGATTCAGATCGATGAGTTCGCAAAGCGCAGAGAGGATCCGCAGGTAGAAGAGGGCAAAAAATGGATCGAGAATCCGCAGCTGCACCTGACTGCCCTGTACTTCGCGCAGGAGGTCCGCAGACCGGAGGATGTTCAGGACAAGAAGCGTCTTGCACAGCTCCAGGAGGAGATGTCTGCTGACTTCATGAAGAGCAGCTTTATTTTCGCTCTTCAGCAGGACGGAAAGGGAACTCCGCTTGTTAAGCTGAATAATGGTGACAAGTACCAGCTGGTATTTACCGATGCGGTAGAGTTCAGCCGCTTTAACCGTGAAAACGCGTTTAAGCCGGTTATCGTAGAGGCTTCCCAGCTTCCGAAGGTACTCGACAAAGAGGCAAAGGGTGTTGTAGTGAACCTGATGGGCGTAAACCTTCCGCTGGCAGTAACCCGTCCGGTTCCGGTAAAGCAGGACCCGGCAGCAAAAGCACAGGCAGCTTCCGATCAGGCAATTGCGGCAGCAGCTTCTGCAGCCCTGGCAAAGCAGGCGGCTGAGAAGAAGAACGGCGAAGAAAACTAACATCCGGTTTGTGACTAAGCAGCGAGACTTTCACCGTACAGAAAATATGGTACGGTGGAGTCTCGCTTTTTATTATGGGAATTCAGCCGATACCGCTAGAAGGAGGTTAGACGTATGAAGATCATCGTGGAACTGTTGTTTCTGGCACTTGGATTTGCGATGCTTGTAAAAGGCGCGGACTGGTTTGTGGAGGGAAGTTCCGGCATTGCGGACCGGTTCCATTTCAGCCCGGTTTCCGGATTGACACGCTGGTGGCAGTCGGCGCAGCACTGCTGCTCTTTCTGAGTGTATTGCGCGGGCAGAAGCTCACGAGGGGAGCGGGAATTCTGATGCTTGTCAGCTATGCCGGATATTTTATCTGGCTGATGCTTTGAGACTGTAAAATGACTCACTGGAATGCCAGCTTCTCCTTGTGTTTTGAAAGAAAATACAGATGAGGGTCCATTTCCGGAAAAACGTAAGAAAACCGTCAGGTACATATGCTTGACGGTTTTTCCAGCTGCTTCTATAATGGGAGATACGAAACTGTTGGAATGCCGGAAAACGGCAAAATGGAGCGGGATAACGCCAGGGAGGATCAGAAAATATGAGAAAAAGCTGGAGATGGACTGCAAGGTGTATGGTGTTTGCGGCAGGTCTTATGTTTGCGGCAGCTGGCACGGTTTATGCGGATGAGACAACCTTTGTGCCGGGAACGTCTGTAAACGGACTGGGCGTCAGCGACATGAGCATTGAACAGGCAGCGCAGCGCATTGCGGATTTTTACGCCAGCGACTACAAACTTACCATAAAGGAAAAAGGCGGAAAGACAGAGACGATCACCGGACCGGAAATCGGTTTTTCCGTGGGACTGCCGGAAGGTTATCTGCAGCAGATTCTGGATCAGCAGAATGCATCTGGGCGTGTGTCCGGTCCGGACGCGGACAATAAGTACCGCACCGATATGGCCGGAAACTTCGACAGTGCGGCGCTGGACGCAAAGATTGAGGGCTTAAATGCCGTGAGCGGCAGCAGTATCGTCACAACGGCAGATGCGTATGTCTCCGGATATCAGGAGGGTCAGGCGTTTACCATTGTACCGGAGGTGCAGGGAAATAACGTAGACCGCGAGAAAACCGCGCAGCTTATCCGGGATGCCGTGACAAAAGGGGAAACTGAGGTGGATCTGGAAGCGGCAGGGTGTTATTACACGCCATCGGTCACTCAGGACAATGAAACTTTAAAAAATCTCTGCGATACCATGAACCGGTGCCGGGAGATGACGGTTACCTACACATTCGGAGAGCAGAGCGAGGTACTGGATTCTGCCACCATCTGTTCCTGGATCACGGGAAGTTCCGACGGACAGATTCAGTTAAACATGGACCAGGTAAATGCCTATGTGCAGACTCTGGCAGATAAGTACAATACGGCGGGTACCGCGCGCACGTTCCACACAGCAACCGGGCTGGATGTCAGTGTGACCGGCCCGTTTGGCTGGAAGATTGACCAGGCAGCGGAGGCGGAGGCGCTGGCAGGCGTGATCCGTACCGCAGAGTCGCAGAGCCGGGAACCGGCGTACGCTTCCAGGGCAGTAGACCGCAGCGCGGCAGAGTGGGGCACTACTTATGTAGAGGTAGATCTCTCAGGGCAGCATGTATATATGACGAAAGACGGACAGGTTGTCTGGGACGCGCCGTGCGTAACGGGAAATGTATCCAAAAACTACACGACCCCTCCGGGACTCTACAGCCTGACCTACAAGCAGCGCGACCGGGTACTGCGCGGAGCAAAACAGGCGGACGGCAAGTATGAGTACGAGACGCCGGTATCTTACTGGATGCCGTTTAATGGTGGGATTGGCCTTCACGACGCGAACTGGCGCAGTAAATTTGGCGGAACTATCTACCAGAACAGCGGAAGCCACGGCTGTGTCAATCTGCCGCCGGCAAAAGCTGCAGCCCTCTATGACCTGGTATATCAGGGAATGCCGGTTATCTGCTACAATTAACACGCGGCAGAGCTAAGAATTTACAGAAAGAGCAACAGGAATCAGATATGGAAACAGAAAATCAGCAGACGGGCCGCAGTCGCAGACGCGGTCGCAGCAAGCATGACGAATCAAACGCCGGCAGTAAGATTGCCGTAACGGTCGGGGCTTCGGTCCTGATCGCAGCGGTTGCTGCCGGCGCCGTTTATGTTGTGGCGGGACAGAAGTACAAACAGGTTTATTTCCCGAACACAACGGTGAATGGACTGGATGTATCCGGGCTTACCCCGGAAGAAGTAAAAAGGCAGATTACAGAAGGAACCAGTGGTTATACCCTGACACTTGAGGAGCGGGGCGGTGCGTCCGAAAGCATCAGCGGGGCGGCAATCGACCTGCATCCGGAGTTCGATGGAACCCTGGAACGGATCCTGGAGAATCAGAACCCGCTCGCCTGGGGCTTTCACATCGGCCGCTATGTGGATTACACGATCGACACGATGGCGGCGTTTGATACGGCAAAGCTTTCAGCGGCAGTGGAACAGCTTGCGTGCCTGAGTCCGGAGCAGGTCGTGGCTCCGCAGGATGCCTACATCTCTAATTATATCTCCGGGACCGGTTATGAGATTGTACCGGAAGAAGAGGGAAACAGCCCGGATCCACAGCTTCTCTACGAGGCTGTGCGTGATGGCATTTTGAGTTTTCAGGAAACACTTTCCCTGGAGGATGCCGGAGTTTACCAGAGACCGCAGATTACTGCGGAGGATGAAGCGCTGAAAGCAGAGCTGGATGCATGGAGCCGGTATGTGCATACGACCGTTACCTACCGGTTTGGCAGCAAGAGTGAAGTGCTGAATGGCGAAAAGGTCCATGAATGGCTGGTAAGCGACGGACAGGGAGGCGTCTCCCTGGATGAGTCGAAGATCAGCGAATATGTGGCATGGCTGGCACAGAATTACAATACAGCCTATAAACCAAAGACGTTAAAGACTTTTTATGGCCAGACGGTAACGATCAGCAAGAGTGTTTACGGATGGAAAATCAACCAGAGCGAGGAAACAGCGGCATTGAAACAGCTTCTTCTGTCTTGCGAAAGTCAGGAGCGTGAGCCGGTTTACAGCCAGACAGCAGCTTCCCACGATGGAAATGATTATGGAAACACCTATGCTGAAATCAATCTGACAGCCCAGCACATGTTTTTTTATAAGGAAGGAAAGCTTGTGGTGCAGTCGGATTTTGTTTCCGGCAATGAATCCAGGGGATGGAGTACACCTGCCGGTGTGTATCCTCTCACATATAAGCAGCGCAATGCGACCTTAAAAGGAGAAAATTATTCCACTCCGGTATCATACTGGATGCCGTTCAACGGCGGAATTGGCATGCATGACGCCTACTGGCGTTCCAGCTTTGGCGGTAAGATCTATAAGACAAACGGTTCCCACGGCTGCATCAACCTGCCTCCGGCGGCAGCCAAGACCATTTACGAGAATATTTCTGCCGGAATGCCGGTGCTTTGCTACCATCTGGATGGTTCTGGAAGCGGCAAGACCAGCACGACTGCTCAGAATGGCGGCGCGGCTTCGGAGACAAAAGCGCAGCAGACCACTGCGGCAGCACAGCCGACCACAGCAGCGGAGACGAAGCCTCAGCAGACTACGGGAGCATCCCAGTCCGCAGCGCATGAGATATCGGCCAGCCAGCCTTCCCACTCAACTGCGGCAGCACAGCCGACTACCGCAGCAGCGCAGCCAACCACCGCGGCGGCGCAGCCGACGACTGCAGCATCTACAGGTTCTTCCGTTCAGGAGTATCCGGGGCAGAATGGTTCCACACAGAGCGCACCGGGAGGAAACAGTACGGGT
This sequence comes from uncultured Lachnospiraceae bacterium, assembly GCA_934394615.1. Classification (GTDB taxonomy): domain Bacteria; phylum Bacillota; class Clostridia; order Lachnospirales; family Lachnospiraceae; genus Brotaphodocola. The sequence continues at coordinate 2,976 of CAKRRJ010000036.1, read as the reverse complement.
TCTGGATCCGGAACGACCCAGAGTACTCCGGGCGGTTCATCGGTGAGTGCTTCACCGGGGGTTTCCCAGACACCGGGACCGGGAGCCTGATGTTAGATACAGGAATGGTTTGACCATTACTTAACAAAATAAAGCAATTGACAAAGACCCAGACGGGTTGTATGATTAAAAAAGCTTATAAAATAAGAATATGGGTGAAAAAGAAAGCAAAGGAGCCTTCAACCAAGGGGCTTCTTTACTTTTTCATGCGAAATGAGGAGGAAGCATTATGAAAAAGAACGCAAAGAAACTGATGGCAGCCGCTATGGCAGCCCTGATGGCAGCATCCATGACCGCATGCGGCGGCAGCAAGACTGAGACTACCGCAGCAGCAGATACTACCGCAGCAGAAAGTGCGGCAGACGCAGCAGAGACCACCGCAGCAGGTGAGACCGAGGCTGCAGGTGAGAAAAAAGTATTAAAGGTAGCTATGGAGTGCGCATACGCACCGTATAACTGGACCCAGCCGGACGATTCCAACGGCGCGGTTCCGATCGCAGACAGCAATGAGTACGCTTATGGTTACGATGTTATGATGGCAAAGAAGATCTGTGATGAGTTAGGTTACGACCTGCAGATCGTTCGTCTTGACTGGGATTCTCTGATCCCGGCTATCCAGTCCGGTCAGGTTGACTGTGTTATCGCAGGTCAGTCCATTACCGAGGAGCGTCTTCAGGCAGTTGATTTCTCTGAGCCGTACTACTACGCAACTATCGTTACCCTGGTAAAAGAAGATGGCAAGTACGCAGACGCAAAGAGCGTTGCAGACCTGGCTGGCGCAACCTGTACTTCCCAGCAGAGCACCATCTGGTATCAGAACTGCCTGCCGCAGATCCCGGACGCAAATATCCTGGCTGCAACCGCAAGCGCACCGGATATGCTGATGTCCTTAAACGCAGACAAGTGTGACCTGGTTGTAACCGACCAGCCGACCGGTAAGGGCGCACTGGTTGCTTATCCGAACTTCAAGATGCTTGAGTTTGGCGGCGGCGATGACGACTTCCAGGTAAGCGATGAGGATATCAACATCGGTATCTCCATGAAGAAGGGCAACACCGAGTTAAAAGAAGCCATCGACAGTGTTCTCACCAAGATGACCAAAGATGATTTCTCTGCCATGATGGACGAGGCAATTGCCGTTCAGCCGCTGGCTAACTAGTCACAATTCTTATGTGGGGCGCACCGTCAGGCGCGCCCTTAAGCTACAGTTTTCAGATTTAGAGGAGAAAGTATTATGCCAACAGACTTTTTCGGCCGTGTGATGGTCGTATTCCAGAGATACGGAATGTCTATGCTGCAGGGTGCCGGAGTCAGCATCCGCATTGCGCTGGTGGGCACCATTGTGGGATGCATCATCGGTTTTGCAGTAGGTATCGTGCAGACCATTCCGGTTGAAGCAAAAGACAACCCGGTAAAGAAGGTCGTTTTATGGATCATCAAACTGATCATGAACGCCTATGTGGAATTTTTCCGCGGTACCCCGATGATGGCGCAGGCCATGTTTATCTACTACGGTATGCTCCCGCTTTTAGGCTTAAACTTAAGCATGTGGCAGGCAGCATACTTCATCTTGTCCATCAATACAGGTGCCTACATGGCTGAGACAGTCCGCGGCGGTATCCTTTCCATCGATCCGGGCCAGACCGAGGGCGCAAAGGCCATCGGCATGACCCATGTACAGACTATGCTCTATGTCATTCTGCCGCAGGCATTAAGAAATATCATGCCGCAGATTGGCAACAACCTGATCATCAACATCAAGGACAGCTGTGTGCTTTCTGTCATTGGTGTGGCAGAGCTGCTCTACAAGACCAAATCTGCAGCAGGCGCTCTGTACATGAACTTTGAGACCTACACCATCACCATGATCGTGTACTTTATCATGACATTTACCTGCTCCCGCATTCTGCGGTGGCTGGAGAACCGCATGGACGGTTCCGACAACTATGATCTGGCAACCACGGACACCCTGGCACACACCAGCGGCATGTATCGTTATGAAGAGAAAAAGAAGGAGGAAGAGTAACAATGGCAGAGAATCATGTACTGGAAATTCGTCATTTAAGCAAATCCTTCGGCAAGCATGTGGTCCTGCGTGACATCGACTTCACGGTAGATACCGGAGATGTAACCTGTATCATTGGCGCGTCCGGTTCCGGTAAGTCCACCCTGCTGCGCTGCATCAACATGCTGGAGACTCCGACTACCGGAGAAATCCTCTATCATGAGAAAGACATCACCGATAAAGGGGTCAATGTTCCGGCATACCGCTCCAAGGTGGGCATGGTGTTCCAGAGCTTCAACCTGTTTAATAACCTGACTGTTCTGGAAAACTGCATGATCGGCCAGACTAAGGTGTTAAAGCGTTCCAAAGAGGAAGCAAAACAGAACGCCATGAAGTACCTGGAGAAGGTAGGCATGGCACCGTACATCAACGCAAAGCCGAAACAGATCTCCGGCGGACAGAAGCAGCGTGTGGCGATTGCCCGTGCCCTGGCTATGGAGCCGGAGGTGCTGCTGTTTGATGAGCCGACCTCTGCGCTGGATCCGCAGATGGTAGGCGAGGTACTGGCCGTTATGCGTACCCTGGCAAAAGAAGGTATCACCATGATCATCGTAACCCATGAGATGGCCTTCGCCCGCGATGTCTCTAACCATGTGGTATTCATGGCGGATGGAGTCATTGAAGAGGAAGGAAAGCCGGCAGATATCTTCGGCAATCCGCAGAAGGCAAAGACCAAGGAGTTCTTAAGCCGGTTTATTCAGGGCTAGAAAGGTCCGAAGCAGGCAGAGGCGGTATTCCGCTGCACTTCTATTTATGCTACGCAGGATACCACCCCTGCCTGCTTCTGCTTTCCTAGCTATTCTACGGTAATAAAAAACACAGCCAGAATGGTACTGGTAAAAGCTGGAAATCATGGCTTTTATCAGTACCGT
>CAKRRJ010000035.1 GCA_934394615.1 uncultured Lachnospiraceae bacterium | reverse complement strand
CTGCAGCTTTCCTGAGCTGTCGTAGGTTCCCTCAACGGTTACGCCCGGATACTGCTCCTCGAACATCGGGATCAGTTTATCCTCATATGCGTTCTTTAAGCTTGCAGCTGCCGCAACCAGAATGCTCTGCTCCTCGAGCTCTGCCTTTGCCTCGCCCTCGGTCTCTGCCTCAGTCTCTGCTGCGGTAGTCTCCTCTGCGGTGGTCTCTGCCTCGGTTGCTGCTGCGGTGGTCTCCTGCGGTTTGGAGGAGCATCCTGCCATCATGCCTGCAGCCATCATAGCTGCCATTACAATTGCGAACTGTTTCTTCATTGTTTTTCTCTCCCTTGTTTTTGAAAAAATTTTCTATGTGAATTCTTATGAATCACCAAAATTATTTTCTCGCGCACTCCGACGCAGTTCCACGCAGGATCTTTAAGCCGTGATCCAGCGCCCCCAGAATAAAGCCCAGACTCTCTTTTACTGCTTTGGGGCTTCCCGGAAGATTAACGATCAGGGTCTTTTTGCGGATCACAGACGCGCCGCGGCTTAACATGGCCCGGTCTGTGATCTGCATGGACTTCATGCGGATGTACTCGGCAATACCAGGCGCATTCCGGTCTGCCACGGCCAATGTTGCCTCCGGTGTCTGGTCCCGCATGGAAAATCCGGTTCCTCCGCTGGTGATAACCAGATCTACCTGCCGGCTGTCGGCCAGACGGATTAGGTGATGCTTTAACACCGCCGGCTCATCCGGAATCACAAAGCGTTCCACCACATCGTAGCCTGCTTCTTTTAACAGCGCCTCGGCTGCAGGACCGCTTAAATCCTCCCGCTCGCCTTTGGATCCTTTATCGCTTAAGACAATGACCGCCGCCGTGAAGGGGCGGTTCTCATCCGGCGCTTCCACACGCATGACATCCCCCGGATGGATGATGCCTTCCTTTACTACCTCGGCAAACACACCTTCCCGCGGCATAATGCACTCGCCTACTCGGTGATAAATCGCGCAGTGGCTGTGGCACTCCTTACCGATCTGGGTCATGCGAAGCTCCACAGTTCCGGCATACAGTCTGGTTCCCACCGGAAGCGCCCGGAAGTCAATTCCGTCCACCACCAGATTCTCACCAAACGCGCCATCACCCACGTTTGCTCCCCGTTTATTAAATTCTTCTACTTTATTATAAGAAAGAAGACTTACCTGCCGATGCCATGTTCCTGCATGGGCATCTCCCTCAATCCCGAAATCCGGGATGAAATGGCCTTCCGGAATCGTATGTTTTTCCGTTCCCCGGGCCGGGCTGATGCAGATGGCCTTCACTACTCCTGTCTCGTTAAAATCCATATAACTCACCCTCCAATCGCACTCATTCCGTGCGCTTCTGTAATCTGATCCGGCTGTTCAAAACAGTGCTCCGCCGGTTTTCCATAAATGGCACACGCCATAGCATCGAGAAGTTCTTTGTTCGTATATTCACCACGCAGAATTTTTCTCAGATCCGTCCCGTCCTCATAGCAGAGGCATGTCTTTAAAAATCCGGTCGCTGTCAGGCGTACCCGGTTACAGGAACTGCAGAACTTTCCATGCATGGCACTGATGAGCCCGATGCTTCCCTGATATCCCGGGATTTTATAATACACTGCCGGACCGGCTCCATGTACGCTGTCATCTGCCTGAAGCTGCGGAAATTCGCTTCGGATTTCTTTCAGCAGTTCCTCATTGCTTCTTCCCGGCGACCGACGCCCCTCGCCAATGGGCATCAGTTCAATAAACCGGACATCCACCGGCTTGTGCTTTGCCAGCAGGATCAATTGTTTCCAGTCCGTCTCCGGCATGGATACCGCATTGACTTTGACTTTAAGTCCTGCCGCAAGCGCTGCGTCAATGGCCAGTAAAACCTCCGGCAGGAGATCCTGGCCGGTAATCTCCGCAAACTTCTCTGCATCCAGCGTATCCAGGCTGATGTTGATCTCATCCAGACCAGCCTCCACAAGCTGCGGCAAAATAGCACGCACCAGGGTTCCATTCGTAGTCATGGCAATCTTTTCGATGCCGGGAATCTCTTTTAACAGGCGGATTAGCTGCGGGCAGCCCTTTCTTGCCAGCGGTTCCCCTCCAGTCAGACGGATCTTAGTGATGCCGAGCTTCGCCCCGCACTCCGCGATCTGCCGGATTTCCTCAAAACTCAGGATATCTTTATGCTTCACACACTCGATGCCGTTTGGCATGCAGTATTTGCAGCGCAGGTTGCAGCGGTCCGTTACGGAAATACGCAGATATTTGATTTCTCTTCCATGAGCATCTCTCACCCCTGCTCACCGCCCTGTTCCCGCGGATTGATAAAGTGACCGCTCTTGCCGCCAGTCTTTTCTGCCAGGTGGATATCGCCGATTTCCATGGCTTTGTCCACAGCCTTGCACATATCGTAAATGGTAAGAAGCGTCACGGAAACACCGGTCAGCGCCTCCATCTCCACACCGGTCTTGCCCGTGGTCTTGGCAGTGCAGACAGCCTCGATCTCGCAGGTTTCCGGGTGCATTTCAAAATCTACATTTAATTTTGTTAAATTTAAGATGTGGCAGAGCGGAATCAGCTCGGAAGTGCGCTTGGCTCCCATGATTCCGGCAATCCGTGCGACTCCAAGCACGTCACCCTTTGCCATCGTGCCTTCTTTTATTTTTTCATAGCATTCCCGGCTCACGCGGATACGGCCCTTTGCTACTGCCTCACGGACCGTCTCACCTTTTGCGGTCACATCCACCATGCGGGCATTGCCCTGTTCATCGAAATGAGTAAATTCCATATTAGTACCCCTTTCCAAATCCACAGTTCGGGAAAGTACAAGGTGAGCAGTTTAAGCACAGGCCGCCCATGCCGAGCGCTGCGAGCTCATCCGCAGTTACTTCGTCATCGGCCATAACACGCGGCAGCACCAGATCAAAAATGGTACGCTTGGAGTACATCACGCAACCCGGAAGGCCCATGATGACGGTTCTTCTGTTTACGCCCTGAACCTGACGGTCGTAATAAGCCAGCAAAAACATTGCGCCCGGAAGCACCGGAGCACCGTAGGAAACGATGCGCGCGCCGGTATTTTTAATCGCAAGCGGAGTCTTGTCATCCGGATCCACACTCATGCCGCCGGTGCAGATGACAATGTCCGCGCCCTTCTCAATCATGTCAAGGATGCTGGCGGTTACCTTTTTATCGTTATCGTCCCAGGTAACATGGTCGATAACCTCAGTATCAAACTCAGAGAGCTTGTCCAGGATAACCGGAGTAAAGGTATCCTGGATTCGTCCGTGAAATACCTCATTTCCCGTAGTCACAATGCCGACATTTTTGTGATGGAACGGCTTTAACTCCAGGATTGGCTTGCCGCCTGTCAGTTCCATAGTCTGTGCCTTGACCGCCTTCATCTTTTCTTCCTCGATAACAAGCGGAATGATGCGGGTTCCCGCCAGCTTTGCGCCCTTTTTCACTGCGAAATTGCCATGGCGCGTTGCAATCATCATCTGGCCGAATGCGTTCACCCCTTTTAACGCCTCGGCATTGACCTTGAACAGGCCATCGCAGGCCGCAGTCAGCTCGATTTTTCCTTCTTTCGGCTGGGAACGGTCCATATGTTCGCTCTTGCAGATTTCGCAGAGCACTTCCGCCGCCTCATCCTCGTGGAGCATACCCTCTTCCTTCTCCCAGACATAGAGGGTATCTTTTCCCACACTTAACAGCACCGGAATATCTTCCTTTGTCACAATATGGCCCTTGCGGAATACCGCATCTTTCGTGACGCCGCGAATGATCTGTGTGATGTCATGACAGAGCACGGCTCCTTCCGCGTCAACAGTGTTGATTAACTTCAATGTTTCTCCTCCCCATCTTCATGTGAATTTTCGTTTTTATCCTATCCATCTGTTTTCTTCGTTATGTTTTTGCAAAAATAACGATAGAATTTTTTAACCGGCCTGCGCTTCCGGCAGACCGGCCTTTCAGATTCCTCTATTTTAGACTGTTTTTCTGATAAATGCAATCCCCTATTCTGCTTTTCTTCTTATTTTTTGATAGATTGCCTGACTTTTTTTTAGCATCATAGTGGATACAGTCCGTTTCACGCGGCTTATCCCCGCTCAATCAGCACCTGCATGATGCCGCCGCAGACCATGCCTTCTTCCTCTGCCACTTTTCCGGTCATATCCACATGACGGATCTGGTATGCGCCGTCGCGGATCACCTCCCGCGCATGCTGCATCAGGTTTGCCTCCGCACAGCCGCCGCCGATGGTTCCCTGGATCATGCCGGTCTCGTAAACAATCATCTTGGCTCCGGCTTTTCTCGGCGTGGAACCCTTGGTACTCAAAATGGTAATGACCGCTTTTTTCAGATCCGCAAAACGCTCTTCCGGTTCTGCAAGGTCATGGATCACTTCCATATCGATGTCGGACTGGGATACTCTTCTCGCTCCTTCTGCCGGTTTGCGCTTTACCTGAATAGCTTCCGCAAGAATAGCGACCGCAATCTCCTCCGGTGTTACTGCACCGATATCCAGGCCCACCGGCGTATGGATCCAGTCCAGCCACTCCCGGCTGATGCCTTCCTCCTCCAGCGTGTCTTTTAACTCCCGCACACGCTTTCTGGAACCGATCATGCCAAGGTAAGCCGTCTCCGGCTGTTTGGAAAGTGCCCGCAGGCAGACGCCGTCATGCCGGTGTCCTCTGGTCAGCAGCACAACAAAATCCGAGGAATTGACTCCCAGCTTCTCAATCGCGGATTCAAAATCCATGCACAGCACCTGCTTCGCCGTCGGAAAACGAAGCTGGTTCGCAAAAGATGGCCTGTCATCCGTCACTGTTACCGCAAAACCGGTACGGGCCGCAAACTCCGCCAACGCCAGGGACACATGGCCGCCGCCGAAGATCAGCATGCGGTTTTCCCTGCAGAATGGCTCCGCGATCCATTGTTCAGTATGCTCATCCGCCCCAAAACCATAAATGCAGACTTTCTTTTCAAATGCTGCCTGCTGCGCCAGCGCTTCTGCTGTTTCCAGCTCTGCGCCCGGCTGGTAAATATGTTTTTCCAGCGTTCCATCTTCGTTTAGTTTTGTCAGAAGCAGCTTCTGGTTCTCCGACTGCAGGCCGGCAAGAAGCTCCCCATATACATTCCGCTCAATCCCCATAATCCAATCTCCTTTTTCTGTAGAGCACCTGACTATTTTTTTGATTGTCTATATTGTAACAACTTTTTGTATTTCTGTAAATGTCATATGGCCGGAATTGCAGAAATTTTAAAAGCCGAAAGCCTCAAAATGTGGTATGATGGATTTATACTGATATTTAGGGAGGAAATGACATCTATGGACAGGCAATCCTTTGAACAGCAGTTTGAAACAATCAGCGATCAGATCTGGGAATTTGCGGAGACCCGCTACCAGGAATTCCGCTCCAGTGCCCTGCAGGCTGATTTTCTTGAAAAAGAAGGTTTTACCGTGACCCGGAATCTCGGCGGCATTGCCACCGCTTTTTCCGCCAGCTTCGGCTCCGGTCACCCGGTCATCGGACTTTTAGGCGAGTATGACGCACTGCCGCGCATGAACCAGACGGCAGATTCTCCAGAAAAACAGGCAGACCGCCCTGGCACTGCAGGTCATGGATGCGGGCACAACCTTCTGGGAACCGGTACCATGGAAGCTGCCTGCCTCCTTCGTGACTGGCTCTTGCAGACACATTCCGACGGAACCATAATCTGCTTTGGCTGTCCGGCTGAGGAGGGCGGCGCCGGAAAGGCATTCTTAACCCGCTCTGGCTGTTTTGACGGCCTGGACTTTGCCCTGGCCTGGCACCCGGGTTCCAAGACCGGTTTAATTAAGGAAGCTCTGGCGAACATCCGCGTCATCTTTGATTTCACCGGAAAAAGCGCCCACGCCGCGGCTCACCCGGAACTGGGACGTTCGGCGTTAGATGCCTGCGAACTTATGAATGTGGGTGTCAACTACCTGCGGGAACATGTAAAAAGTGATGCCCGCATGCATTACGCCTACTTAAACGACGGAGGTGATGCGCCGAACATTGTCCCGGCTGCTGCCACCCTGCTCTATGCCCTGCGCGCCCCGGAAAGTTCCTATGTAGCAGAACTTTATGAGCGGGTAAGTGATGTGGCAAAAGGCGCGGCACTCATGACCGGGACCAGGGTCTCCTACCGGACTGTCAGTGCCTATGCGGATCTGCTGTCCGCTCCGGCTATGGAGGAGCTGATGATGGAGGCGATACAGGAAGCGGAGAAACCGGAGTACACGGAGGAGGATTACGCGTATGCGGCACAGTTTATGCTGCTGCCGAAAGTATCGGATTCTGCTGATTCTGATTTCCATTCCGATTTCCGCACGGATTCCAGTTCTGCACTAAAGCTGGATCCGGTGAGAACAGCTGCTGCCTCCAGTCACACTTCGATTGACACCGACATCCTCCCCGCCGGCCAGACCATCAACCTCGGCAGCACCGATGTCGGCGACGTGAGCTGGCAGGTTCCGACCGGACTCATCGGAGTGGCTACCGAAGCCACTGGCTGTGCCCTCCATACCTGGCAGATTGTGGCCCAGGGAAAGAGTCCCCTGGCTCACAAGGGCATGCATTACGCGGCACGGATTCTGTTCGCGGCTGCAAAGAAGCTGTATGAAAGTCCCGAACGCTGCGCGCGAATTCAGAAAGATTACCGGAACGCAAAAGGAAACCGCAAATACCAGTCCATGCTGCCGGATTCTGTAAAACCGGGGGATTTTTGATGATGTCATCTGGCATTTGCCCCTGCAGATGCCTTACAATTTCGGTTGCACAAGTATACCTTACTTTGTTATAATATAACGAGTGCAAGAGAGCCAGAAGCGTGCTTGCACGGTTATGACGAACGACGAGGAAATCGAGTGACAATGTCACGAGAACAAATTTGTGATTCTGCATTTATGATTCATCACACTTCAGGGAAGGGAGTTTCTATCATTATGAATCTGACAAAAGCTGTAAAAGAAAAATATAAAAAGCCGCTGGCTTCCTGCACCAACAAGGAAATCTATGTCTGCCTGTTAGAGCAGGTAAAAGAACTTGCAAAAGAGAAGGAAAAGATTACCGGCAAGCGCAAGCTCTACTACATTTCCGCAGAATTTCTGATCGGCAAGCTGCTCTCCAACAACCTCATCAACTTAGGTCTTTACGATGAGGTCAAAAAAGAACTGGCTGCCGCAGGCAAGAGCCTCGCTGAGATCGAGGAGCTGGAACCGGAGCCGTCTCTCGGCAACGGCGGTCTGGGCCGTCTGGCTGCCTGCTTCGTGGATTCCATTGCCACCCTGGGCTTAAACGGCGACGGTGTTGGCTTAAATTACCACTACGGCCTGTTCAAACAGGTCTTCGACAAAAAACATCTTCAGCAGGAGACTCCGAATCCGTGGATTGAAAACGAGAGCTGGCTGACCAAAACCGAGACCAGCTACCAGGTTCCGTTCGGCGGCTTTACTGTGACTTCCCGCCTCTATGACCTGGATGTGACCGGCTACAACAACCATTCCACCCGCCTGCGCCTGTTCGACCTGGAATCCGCGGATGAGAGCATCGTGAAAGACGGCATTGACTTCGATAAGACAGAGATTGAGAAGAACCTGACCCTGTTCCTCTACCCGGATGACTCCGATGACAAGGGACGCCTGCTGCGCGTATACCAGCAGTATTTCATGGTCAGCAACGCCGCACAGCTCATCCTGGACGAGTGCATCGCCCGCGGTTCCAACCTGCACGACCTGGCAGACTACGCTGCCGTTCAGATCAACGACACCCATCCGTCCATGGTTATCCCGGAGCTGATCCGTTTGCTTGGACAGCACGGCATTTTGATGGATGAGGCGATCGCCATCGTATCCAAAGTCTGTGCTTACACCAATCACACTATCCTGGCCGAGGCACTGGAAAAATGGCCGATCTCTTTCCTGGAAAAAGCAGTTCCGCAGTTAATGCCAATCATCCGCGAACTGGATAACCGCATCCGCGCGACCGTAAAAGACGAGACTACCTATATTATCCAGAACGGCCTGGTACACATGGCACACATGGATATCCACTACGGCTACAGTGTCAACGGCGTAGCTTACCTGCACACCGAGATTTTGAAGAACACGGAACTCAACAACTTCTACAAGCTGTACCCGGAGCGCTTCAACAATAAAACCAACGGCATCACCTTCCGCCGCTGGCTCATGTCCTGCAACCCGGAACTTTCTGCCCTGATCACCTCTCTCATCGGAGAAGGCTGGAAGAAAGATGCCATGGAACTGGAAAAGCTCGGGGAGTTTGTGTCCGATCCGGCAGTTCTCGAAAAGCTCCTGAATGTAAAAGCGGAAAAGAAAGCTGATCTCGTTTCCTACCTGAAGGATACCCAGGGACTGGAACTCAATCCGAATTCCATTTTTGACATTCAGGTAAAGCGCCTGCACGAGTACAAACGCCAGCAGATGAACGCGCTCTACGTCATCCATAAATACCTGGAAATCAAAGCCGGAAAGATCCCGAAAACACCGATCACCGTTCTGTTCGGCGCAAAAGCAGCTCCGGCTTATGTGATTGCGAAAGACATTATCCACCTGATTCTGTGTCTGCAGGAACTTATCAACAAAGACCCGAAGGTAAGTCCACACCTGAACGTTTTCATGGTGGAAAACTACAACGTAACCCTGGCTGAGAAGCTCATCCCGGCCTGCGATATCTCTGAACAGATTTCCCTGGCTTCCAAAGAAGCATCCGGAACCGGCAACATGAAGTTCATGTTAAACGGCGCCCTGACCTTAGGAACCATGGACGGTGCCAATGTGGAGATCGCCGAACTGGTCGGCAAAGACAACATCTTCACCTTTGGTGAGTCCTCCGAGACCGTCATTGCCCGCTACGAGCGCGGCGATTACAAGTCCAAAGACTGGTACGAGAAAGATAAAGACTTAAAAGCCGCCGTGGATTTCATTGTCGGAAAAGAAATGATGAAGCTCGGCCAGAAGGAAAATCTGGAACGTCTCTACAAAGAACTGTTAAACAAAGACTGGTTCATGACCTTCCCGGATTTCCAGGATTATGTCAAGACCCGCGAGAAAGCCTACGCTGCTTACACTGACCGCACCGAGTGGGCAAAGAAAATGCTGGTCAACATCAGCAAGGCCGGATTCTTCTCCTCCGACCGCACCATTGCGCAGTATAATGAGGAGATTTGGAAACTGTCATAAAAATATAACATCAAAAAGCCGGAAAATGAGGAGCCGATACTCTGGCTCCTCACTTTCCGGCTTTTGTAATTGCTATTTAATTCCCTCCACGGTATATCCCGCATCCTCAATCGTCTTCTTCAGCAGCGCCTCATCCAGCTCACGGTCGTAGCTGACTACGGCTTTCTTGCCGTGCAGGCTGACCTTGGCGGATGCACCGTCGATCTTGTTGATGGCTTCGGTGACTGCGTTCACGCAGTGCTCGCAGTGCATGCCGCAGATCTTGACGGTTTTCTTACCGATGACCGGATTCTCCAGTTTCTTTTCTTCCGGCGGGAGGCTTCCACCGCCGCCTCCGCAGCAGGCTCCCTCGCCCTTAAAATGCTTGATGGTGGATCTTACACCAAGAAGTACGAATACCGCAATGACTAAAATTACAATAATGTCTGTCATGACTGATTACTCCCTTCTTTTGCTTCTGTCTTCGTTTCTGTCTTTTCTTCGGTCTCTATTCTGCCTTTTCATCCGGCTTTTCTTTAGCCGATTCTGCCATCGTGTCTGCCTGATGTTCTCTCTGGAACCGGCGGTCTCTTGCCTCATCCAGTTTCTTTCTTACAAATTTTACGAGAAGATAAATGGATACGCCCACTATGTACAGGATAATGCAAAGGACTACCATATATCCCATGGAATTCTGAGAATGTGACATTGCTTTTCTCCTTCATACTCTTGCAGTGCGCAGGCATCTGCTGCCAAATGCTGCCGCACTGCGGCTGACTCTTTTCTGCCACACCGGCCAGTCTGCGTCCTGCCCACACTGGTCCAGACACATCCGGCCGGTCTGCTGACAAATTTCTTACTGTACAGATACTACCTTATAATCCTGTGCCTCAACGGCCTCTTTCAGGACGCTGTCTGCAACTTCCTTCTCCAGGGTTACAACTGCGGTTCCTTTCTCATGGCTTACAACTGCCTCAGTTACGCCCTCGATGCCTTCCAGGGTCTTTTTCACTCTTGCCTCACAGTGTCCGCACATCATTCCTTCAATGTTCATAGTCTTTGTCATGATTTTCTTCTCCTTTTCTTCTTTATGATCGGCATGATTTTCATCATGGGATCTGCTTGGTTTTTTCTTCTTATCTTTGGATGCGTCGTACATCTGAAACAGATTCAGGCGCAGGGCATTGGTTACGACACAGAAACTGGAAAGGCTCATGGCTGCCGCACCGAACATCGGGTTTAACTTCAGTCCGAACAGCGGATACCAGATTCCGGCTGCCAGCGGAATACCGATGACGTTGTAGAAAAATGCCCAGAACAGGTTCTCGTGAATGTTGCGAAGCGTTGCGCGGCTTAACCGGATGGCTGCCGGAACATCACTTAAGCGGCTCTTCATCAGAACCACATCGGCTGCGTCGATGGCGATATCGGTTCCTGCGCCGATGGCAATACCGATATCTGCGCGGGTCAGGGCCGGAGCATCGTTGATGCCGTCACCGACCATGGCTACCTTGCCCTGCTCCTTCAGGGAACGGATGACACTCTCTTTTCCTTCCGGAAGCACGCCTGCGATTACTTCATCTACACCGGCCTGAGCGCCAATGGCTTTTGCGGTGCGCTCGTTATCACCTGTCAGCATCACCACGCGGATGCCCATGTTCTGCAGTTCTTTGACCGCACGCGGGCTGTCTTCCTTGATAACATCCGCCACCGCAACAATGCCAAGCAGATTTCCGTCACGGCTGAAGTACAGCGGGGTTTTTCCCTGCTCCGCAAGTTTTTCTGCCTTTGCGCGAATCTCATCGGATACCGCCGCAACACTGCCAATAAAGTTCGCGTTTCCTCCGCAGAGCTCGCTGCCCTCGTAAATGCCGGAGAGTCCGTTGCCCGGAAGTGCCGCGAAATCGTCCACCGCACCGGCGGTGATGCCGTCTGCCTGGGCACGCTCATTGATGGCGCGGGCCAGCGGATGCTCACTCTTCTTCTCCAAAGTATAAGCAAGCGCCAACAGCTCCCGCTCGCTTCTCGCCTCAGCCAGGATGATATCCGTTACTTTCGGCTCGCCGCTGGTGATGGTACCGGTCTTATCCAGTGCCACAATATCCATCTTGCCGGCTTCCTCTAAGGAAACAGCAGTCTTAAACATGATGCCATGCTTTGCGCCCATGCCGTTGCCCACCATAATAGCAACCGGGGTCGCAAGGCCCAGTGCGCACGGACAGCTGATTACCAGGACGGAAATGCCCCGGGCCAGCGCAAAGCCAACGCTCTGGCCTGCCAGCAGCCATACGATCGTCGTGATGACCGCAATGGTAATAACGGTCGGTACAAACACGCCGGATACCTTATCGGCTACCTTCGCGATCGGTGCCTTGGTGGCAGCTGCATCGCTGACCATCTGAATGATCTGGGACAGGGTCGTATCTTCTCCGACTCTGGTTGCCTCACAGCGGATGAATCCGGACTGGTTCACTGTAGCGGCGGAAACGCTGTCGCCCACGGTCTTATCCACCGGAATGCTCTCGCCAGTGAGGGCTGCCTCGTTCACGGCACTGCTTCCTTCTAATACAATACCATCCACCGGAATGTTTTCACCTGGACGGACAACGAAGACATCGCCTTTCTGTACCTGCTCAATGCCAACGGTTACTTCTTCACCGTCACGCACCACAACCGCCGTCTTCGGAGCCAGCTTCATCAGGCTCTTTAACGCATCGGTGGTCTTTCCTTTGGAGCGCGCCTCCAGCATCTTACCCACGGTGATGAGGGTTAAGATCATGGCTGCGGACTCAAAGTAAAACTCATGCATATAGCTCATAACCGCGTCCGCATTGCCCTTTACCTGGGCATCGGTCATAGCGAACAGCGCGTAGGTACTGTAGACAAATGCCGCCATGGAACCAAGGGCTACCAGGGTGTCCATGTTCGGAGCTTTGTGCCACAGGCTCTTAAAGCCGCTGATGAAGAACTTCTGGTTGATGACCATAACGATGGCCGTTAAGATCAGCTGAATCAGGCCCATAGCCACATGGTTTCCGTCAAAAAATGCCGGAAGCGGCCAGCCCCACATCATATGTCCCATGGAAAAATACATGAGAACGATCAAAAATCCAACAGAATACCAGAGTCTGCGCTTTAAGACCGGAGTCTCATGGTCTTTTAACGCTTCTTCCGCATCTAAGGACTGTGCCTGGACACTGCCCTCTTTTCCTGCGCCCTTGACGGACGCGCCATATCCGGCATCCTGCACCGCCTTGATAATATCAGCCACCGATGCCGTGCCCTCCACGCCCATGGAGTTTGTCAGCAGGCTGACCGAGCAGGATGTAACGCCCGGCACTTTGGAAACCGCTTTTTCCACGCGGGTACTGCAGGCCGCGCAGCTCATGCCGGTTACTGTATACTGTTCCATAATGCTTTGTGATTCCTCCTTTTTGTGCTCTTCTTACCTTGCCCGGAAAGATTCTGTCTTATCCGCGCTCCCCTCTACTTCATAAGTCTTTGCAGCACCTTTAAAAGTTCATCGATGGTTTCGTCATGGCCTTCACGGATATCGTTCGCTACGCAGGTCTTCAGATGATTCCCCAGAAGCACCTTGTTGAAACTGTTGAGCGCCGCGTTGGCCGCAGCCACCTGAATGAGAATATCCGGACAGTAGGCATCCTGCTCTACCATGTTGCGGATTCCACGGATCTGCCCTTCAATGCGGTTTAAGCGATAGATCAGATCTTTGTATTCCTTCTCAGAACGCTCTTTTTTCTTGTGACAGCAGCAGCACGGCTTCTCCTCCGTGTGCTCTGCTTTTTTCTCCACAGTGGCAGATGTTGTCTGCTCTGCAGGAGCTGTCATTCCACAGCACTCTTTTTTATCTGTATGCTCCATGCAATTCCACCTTTCTGTAAAACGTTATTCTCCCGGGAGGTCTGTTTCCGGCGTAATTCTTTTGCTTCGCCTTTCATATACCCCCATGGGGTATATTGAGTATAGAAAAAATATCCGGATCTGTCAAGAGGCAGTCCGGATATTTTTTCTCAATAACATTTTTCTGGCATACTCAGACGCACTTTCATTCCCACCCGGAAACGGCTTCCTGTCTGTCCGAACAGGCTGACCTGCCAGTTTTTTTCTCCATCTGTTACCAGATAATCTGTATGGGATCCCATAAACTGCCGCTCCAGAATCGTACAGGAAGCAGTCGGATCTTCCGTCAGGTAAAGTTCTTCCGGGCGTAAAAAATCCGGATTTGTTTTTCCAATAAAGGCAGCAACCTCTTCATTTGCCGGTTTATAATAAATTTCTTCCGGAGTTCCATTCTGAACAATACAGCCCTGCTTCATCACTGCAATCCGGTCAGAAAGGCTTAGAGCTTCTTCCTGATCGTGGGTAACAAAGATCATGGTCATTCCGGTTTTCCGCTGAAACCGTTTCAGTTCTCCGCGCATCCGCACCCGAAGAGATGCATCCAGATTGGACAGCGGTTCATCTAACAACAGCACTTTTGGCTCTGTAGCCATTGCCCTCGCAAGCGCCACGCGCTGCTGCTGGCCACCGGAAAGAGCCGTAACCGGTGTCTTTTTATATTCCAAAAGACCCACAATATCCAGATATTTCTCTGCCACAGGTATTGCGTCCTTTTTCTTCATCCGATGAAAGAAACGAAGTCCATAACACACATTTTCCAGCACATTCATATGCGGAAACAGAGCATAACTCTGGAATACTGTGGACACAGGGCGCTCCTCCGGCACACAGAGTGTAATCTCCTGTCCATCCAGAAATATGCTTCCGGCATCCGGCTTTAAGAAGCCGCCAAGCAGATTTAGAAGCGTCGTCTTTCCGCATCCGGAAGGCCCGAGAAGCGTCAGGATCGTCCCCTTCTCTACCGCCAGATCGATATGTTTTACTCCATTATCTTCATCATACATCTTTCGTATACCGGTCAGTTCCAGATACATTTCACCTGTTCTCCTTTCCCGAAAACAAATACATGGATCCAATATTTACTGCTGCTGTGACCAGAAGAATCATGACCGCCTGCACGGAGGCAACTCCGTATCTTCCATTCTCCACAGACTGGAACAGTTCCACGCTCGCAACATTTTTTCCGGGAGATATGAGAAAAACAATTGCCCCGGTGGCTGTCATCGCAGAGGTAAATACCGTGACAAAACAGATCCGAAAAACCTGTTTCAACTGTGGAAACACGATCCCAAACAGGATTTCCAGGGATGTTGCGCCCATATCTCTCGCCGCCATTTCTGTCTTTTCATCCATGGCCGAAAAGGCTCCATTTGCCGCTTTGCACCCCACAGAAATCTGACGGAACGCACAGTTTAACAGGATGATCCATAAGGTTCCGCGCAGCAGAAACGGAGGATGACTGAACGCTGCCACATAACCGAGACCAAAAAAAGTTCCCGGTATAATGTAGGGCAGAGAAGCCGCAAATTCTGCCACTGCCATTCCCTTAATCTTTTTCCGTCTGGTGTAATAAGCCAGCAGGATTCCCATAAAACTGGAGAGAAGTCCCGCCGCCAGCGCACACAGAAGGCTATGGCAAAAGGAGCTCATCTGCGATCTTGGGAGATCCTGAAAATACTTTAACGTGAACTGAATATACCCCGTAGAGGTATTGGAAACCGTGTTCAAAACGGTATTTCCGTACTTTAATGCCATAATCGTAAAGAATGTTATGGTGCAGCCTGCAGCCAGATAAGCCAGCACTGGTGGAAGACGGTAATCTCCATTCCATTCTGTCCGCATTTTGCCAGCACCGGAAAAGGTTCCTGCCGCTGAAAGCGCCCTTCCATACAGCCAGAACGCCGCCACCGCAGGCAGAAGGAGCAATACACTGATTGCCGATGCCTTTCCAAGATCCGCAGAGGAAATTGCCTGAAGATAAGCCTCCGTCGCCAGAACTTTATATTTGCCGCCGATTACCACCGGTGTTCCAAAATCTGCCAGGTTCATGGTAAAAAGCGTAAACAGTACCGACAGCATTCCAGGCTGTACCGCCGGAAGGATTACCGACCATAGAGTGCGAAGGGAATCTGCCCCCAGATCCCGCGATGCCATAATCAGCCGCCCGTCGATCCCATCAAAAAAAGTCAGCAGAAACAGCGCGGTAAAGGACAGATTTCCGATAACCTGAAGAATTACGATGCCCTGCCAGCCGTATGGATTCACGCTGATATGAAGCAGTCCGTAGGTAATCAGTCCACGTCTTCCAAACAACATGATAAACGCCAGAGCTGATACAAACGGCGGAGAGATCATGGTGAGAAGCAGACAGCTTTCCATCTTTTTCCGTGTTCCGGAACTGGATGTATACAGGTGCAGCGCAATAAAAAAGGCCCCTGCCAAGGTAAGTATCGATGAGACCGACGCCACCCAGAGACTGTTTTTCAAAAGTTTCAAACTGGCACGGGTGAAAAGCAGCCGGTAGTATTCCAGAGTAAAGGTTCCGTTCTTAAACATACTCCTTCCGATCAGGGAAACGAGCGGATACAGAATAAAAATAACAATTCCTGTAAGTAATAAAAACAGAAGGAGCCGGTCCAGCATCTCTGCTGTCCGGCATCTTCTGCGGATGATTTTCATATCCTGTTTCATATGCTTTTATGAGTCCTTTTCGCCTGCAAGCTCAGCCCATTTTTCCAGGAGAGACTCTCTCTCGGAACCAAATAAGGTTACGTCCTGTTTGATCAGCTTTGTGGTATCTACCGTTCCGATTTCTGCCGGAACCTCCACGTCACCGCGCGCCATAACTCTTGCATCTGCCTCTCTTAAAGCCTCCTGGCCCTCTTTGGAGAGATAGTAATCGACAAACACTTTCGCAGCATCTTTGTTCTCGGAATTTTTAAAGATTGCGATTGGTGCCGGGGTCCACGGAATCATATCTTCCGGATAAATTGCGGTAACCGGATACTCTTCTTCCATTGCAAAAGTACCGCCTGTCATGGCAAGAATTCCGATTCCGTACTCACCTGCGCATACCTTCGGGCCCGGCTCACCGCCTCCCTTTGCGTAGAAATCTACGTTGTCATTGATCTTGGACCAGATGTCCCAGCCCTTTTCATCGCCCCATGCCTGCAGGGTGCCATTTAAGATTGCATACTGGGTTCCTGAGATTGCCGGAGATGCCATAATGATCTCATCTTTATACTTCGGATCTGCAAGATCTTCCCATGTTTTCGGTGCTTCCAGTCCCTTTTCTTCCAGAACATCGTTGTTTACCAGGAAACCTGCCGGAACCAGCGCAAGACCGGTCCAGTAACCGTCTTTATCACGGTAGCCTGCGTCAATTGCCTCAGCCTCCGGAGACTCATACTGCTCCAGATAGCCCAGCTCTGCTGCGGAAATGTAACTGTCCACACCGCCGCCAAACCATACATCTGCCGTGGTATTTCCGTTTTCTGCCTGCATCTGTGCCAGTGCTTTTCCGGTGGAAATCTCCACATATTCTACCTTAATGCCGGTCTTCTCGGTAAACGCATCGAAGGATTTCTCCGCGCCGCCATAAGCCAGCATAACATTCAGGGTTGTTCCCTCGTAGGCTCTGTCATCTGCAGCTGCTTCTGTTTCTGCCTCGGTCTCCTGCTCCTCAGTTTCCGCTTCGGTCTGCGCCTCAGTCTGTGCTGCGGTTGTCTGCGCCTCCTTAGAGCCGCCGCATGCTGTCAGGCTGCCTGCTGCCAGTAATGCCGCAAATGATACTACTGCGAGTTTCTTTCTCATAATACTTCCTTCTCCTTAAGCTAAAACTTTAAAAATCATCTACGATCCGGTAATGGTCTTCTTCCCAGACAGCCGGCTTGCAGCGCCCGCTTTTTAACTGGGCTACCAGATTATCCATGGAATCGACCGGGTCCGGGAACCAGGTCACATATTTGCCTACCTGGGAAGTCCAGTGCGCGTCACTGGCGCCGATTGGCTGAATGCCAAGTTCCCTGCAATATTTCAGCGCCTTTCGGTTGGCCTCCAGATCTGTACTTCCGTTCAGTACTTCCACACCGCCAAGTCCGTGAACATCCTTCAGATGTTCAGCCAGTCCCCGGTTGTTATTGCGGAACGGATGACAGGAAACACAAAATCCATGCCGTTCATTCACATAATCAATAAACTCCTGCGCACTGATTCTGTGATCCGGGATCGCATCGATGCCAAACGCCGTGATATCTCCCCACAGAGAGAAAAATTCCGCTCCGACAAGCACCGGATAATGATGGGTTTTTGAATATTCTTTCGCGTATTCTGCCAATCCCATACTGTCATGGTCCGTGATGCACACTGCGCCAAGTCCCTTTTCTTTCGCTGTCGCGACAAGCTCATCCAGAGACATTTTACTGTCCGGAGAATAAGCAGATTCATGTAAATGAAGGTCAATGAACATACTGGTTTTCGCCTCCCGTAAATGATTTTCTGTTATTATTTTATCGGTCCTGCACCCATTTGTCTAATTGAGTTTATCAATAAGAGGCATCCATTTATTTGTATTTTCTATAAATCCAGAGTACTCTTTCCATTGCAGAAAATTTCTCCAGGTACATGTGCCTTGCCGCACCGTGCTTCCACATACGCTTTCAGCGCGTCAGCATCCTGCCCCATGCTTCCTTTTACTTCGGCCGTCAGCACCAGCTTGTTGCCCTCGGCATAACGCACATAGGCAGATGCCTCCTCCACACCCGGGACCTGTCTCAGCACGGTTTCCAGGCGATGCAGGTCGTGGAAATGCCGTCCTGTCAGACCTTCCTGCATGATGATCCTTCCTCCCTGCTCCAGGAAATCCAGGGATCCATCCGGCAAAATTCTTGCAATCCGTCCGGTCTGGTAAAGCATTCCCGGTCCATATGGATTCGCGATCTCATCCAGGCTGTTTTCCGGCTTTTGATCCATAACATAGAGTTCGCCCCATGCTCCAAACGGTTTCTTTCTGCAGTTTTCATCCAGTACATAGACCTTAACGCGCTCCGTTCCATCGGCGGCGCTCACAAGCTGGCCGCCAGAGGCCCGGTTCAGTTCCTGTACCGTTATGGTGTAATGTAACGGGAACAGCCGCTCCGGAAGATGGCGTTTTAAACGGCGCACCAGCTGTTCTTCCTGCATCACATCCATCAGGCTTTCCATCACCTCCAGGAATACGCCAAGCTGGCTGGCATCAAACCGGTTCTCCCAGTAGCGCAGCTCATAATAATACCCATGCTCATCGGTAAACACCTGCATGTGGAATGGCAGGGAGTCGAGCTGCACCTTCTGGCGCTCTGCCGGATACCCTCCCACGGTATCGATATTCAGGATATCACCCTGGTACTGGAAAAACATCTCGTCCGCATGCAGATTCGATATGTAGCAGCGCATGGTCTCCATGATCTGTTTGCCGGATGCTTTCAGCAGCTCCGGAACGGTCTGATCCGCAGTCTGCGTGCATCGGAAAAAGTAAGTCAGAAACAGCGGTCCTGCCAGGCGGTTCCAGCGGCTGTCGGTTCTTCCGCTGTGAATGGAAGTTGCCACAGTATCCTTTTCGTTGCTGAATATTCCAATACACAGACTGTATGCCGTCAGGAAAAAGACATTCTCGGATACCCCGTATTTTTTGCAGAATGCCGTCACATTCCGGCGGTTCAGGCTTGCAAAACGCCCTTTCAGTACCGCATCCACACCATGCTCCAGTCCATAGCATTCCTTTCGTGTAAGGATGCTTTTCCTTACCCGAAAACCATTCATGAGTTTCTGGAAATAAACCTCATTCTGCACGCGCAGGCCTCTTGCGTCCCGGTCTTTTTCATCCAGAATATACTCATAAAATGTATAGCTCTCCGGCTCAACGGCCTTGCCTGCATACAGCTGGTTTAAGTCCTCAAACAGCACATTCATCGTCATGCCATCGCCCATGATATGCGCGATATCAAAGAAGAAATAGTTTGCGGAATCCGTCCGGTAAATGCCGATATGATACAGATTTTCGCCCTCACCGTACAGATACGGATAGAGCAGGCCCTTTCTTGTACTCTCCCACTGTTCATCACTCAGGCGCACGACTGGAATGTCGATTTTCCGTTTATCATCACGGAAGATCTGATAACGCCCCTCTGCCATCTGAATGATTGCTTTTAACTCCGGATGCACTTCAAACAGCTGTTCCACGGCAAATTTCAAGCGGCGCAGGTCGGTGCGCGCATCCAGTTTATAGAAAAACGGGAGATTTGCTGTGGTATTTCCGCGCATTACATAAGCAAAGTAAAGCTGCAGATTGGTGAGCGGATACACTGGTCTTACTGTGTAATCTACCTGATTTTTTCCTGCTCCATCCAGCGCAAACGTCTCCAGTTTCCGCACGGACGCATGCTGTAAGAGATCATCCAGAGTCATGGAAATCTTTAATATCTGGTACAGATCCGTTAACAGCAAAACACTTCCCAGCGAATCCAGACCGGCCTCGTAAAGCTCCGTATCAATGCCAAACCGACGATGTCCCAGCACGCCAGAGATACAGTCATAAATCTGCTTCTGAAGCTCTGTCTCCGGCATGTGGAAGTTCTGCTCTGCCAGTTTTTCCTGTTTCATTCCCTCTAAATACTGGCTGCGAATGATCTTTTTTGATGATGTTTTCGCAAACGGTGTCTCCCGGATGCTGCTTCGCATAATGCGCTTGAAGGTCGGCAGTTTCTCGTTGTGTTTTTTTATGATCTGTGCTACAGTCCCCTCAATATCTGTGATATTTGCCGCCTCCGCGTACTTAAAATTCGGGTATACCTCTGCGCAGATGGTATCGTCCGCCCCGTACACCAGAATTTCCGCGATCAGGCGCTCATCCTCAAACAGATTTTCCAGTTCCTCCGGCGCTACATTCTCGCCGTTGCTTAAGATAATCAGGTTCTTTTTCCGCCCGGTCAGATACAAAAATCCTTCCTCGTCCACATGACCGAGATCCCCGGTGCAGAGCCAGCCGTCCGGCGTAAGCGCCTCAGCCGTCTTATCCGGCTCCTTATAATATCCCATCATGACAGACGGGCTCTTGACCTGAATTTCGCCATCCACAATCCGAACCTCACAGCGGTCCACGATATGTCCCACGGACGCAATCTTGTCCGGCCTGCTCCAGTCCGGAGAGGAAATTTTAGGAGAACACTCTGACATGCCATAGCCCTGCGCAATAGCAATGCCAAGGCGCTGGTAATTTGCAGCAAGCTCCGGCGCCAGGTATCCGCCGCCGCTGATGATCTTATGAAGCCGCCTGCCAAGTACCTGCTCTTTGATCTTCCGGATTGGCACTTCCGGCTGCTGTCGGCTTAAAATAGCAATGCGGTTGTAGAGCGTTTTTGCCATCAGCGGCACCATGCGGATGACGGTAGGCTCAAACAAAAGAATGTGCTCTGCCAGTTTCTTCATATCCCGGTTCAAGCAGAGAATCCCGCCATAACGCATGACGGTAAATACATCGCCGTTTAAGCAGAACACATGGTGGATTGGCAGGACATTTAAGTAAATTTCGTTCTCCGGATGATCGGTGTCGGTGGTACAGAAGTTGTTGTCCATGAGGTTTCCATTGGACAGCATTACCCCTTTTCCCCGGCCGGTCGTGCCGGAGGTAAACAGGATCATGGCACACTCCTCTGCCTTCGCGTCGGACTCCACATTTCTGCCTGCATAGGCTTTCAAAATCTTATCGGAACAGTTTACATGGCGGCCATGCTGCAGGGAAACATATTCCTTCACACCCGGGCAGTCATCTTTCACTTCTTCCGTGATCGGATGAAAATCCCAGTCGTAAAACAGGACATCCACATCAGAACGGTTCAGGCAGTCTGCCAGTTTTTCCGCATCCAGCTGGATATCCAGCGGAATACCGGTATCGCCTCCGCTCATGACGCCAAGCAGCACTGCAAGGTAATGATGACTGCTGATGCCAAGCATGCCGACCTTGATCTTATGGCCAAACTCCACGCGCTTTTCCCGCGCCCAGGCAGCTATAGCATCACACTCATTCGCAAATTCGTTATAGGTTACACGGAAAACTTCTCCGTTTTCTTCATATTGTAAAAACACCCGGTCTCCGTGCTCTGCCGCTGCGTTGTGCACCAGATCATAGACGGTTCTTGTGTTTTCGTAAAGCATCATAAGTTCCTCCAATTAAAAATGAGACAAGTTTTAAGTATCTGTCCCAAATATAACACCAGAGTTATTTTGTGTAAACCTTTTGACCGGTTCGAATTTTTGAACGAAAAAAGACGGACATCTTGCCTGCCATGGCGAATCTGCCGCTTTAAACGCGAATTTCTACTCCCATTCCAGCCCTGTTTTCTCTATCAAACCGATCAGATACCGCTCTGCCTCCGTCTGATAACTCTGCTTCCGATAACAGCAGTACAGATTCCGCTTCATGGGATAATCTTTCACCTGACAGTAATATCCACTATCTCCATCCTGCATCAGCGGCGACACCGCAATGCCCGGAATGAACGTGAACCCCCGGTTCAGCGCCGCCAGACGGCTGGCCAGGTGAATGTTCTCTGTCTCAAAAACATGCGCCGGCGCAATCGAAAACTGCTTTAGAAACTGCTCAGCAATCTCCCGCATTCCGCGCCCCTTTTTCAGAAGAATAAGAGACTGATTCTGAAGAGTTTCCGCCTCGATCTCCGGATTCTGCTTTCCTGGTTTCCATCCTGTTCTTCCTTCTGTAAACACTGGCGGAACCTGAACATAAACCGGATTTTCCGCAATCAAATGGCACTCCAGATCTGAATCTGTCTGGTACACAAGTGCCAGATCCGTCTTTCCCCGTTTGACCAGATCCTGCAGCACACTCGCCTTTTCTTCTGTCAGAATCAGCTCCACCTGTGGATATTCCCGCTCGAAATCATCAAGAATCTGAGGAAGCAAAAATTCGCCCGTCACCGCTGTGACTCCCAAAACGATCTGGCCGCTGCGGCTGCCGCTTAAATCCGCGATCTGCTTGGTCACTGACCTGGATACCGCCAGCACCTCCCTGCATCCGTCAATGTAAATTTCTCCCGCCCTGGTCAGGTGCAGATTTCCCCGGTCCCGCACAAACAGCGGCGTGCCAAGACTCCTCTCCAGATCCAGGATCATGCGGCTTAAAGC
>CAKRRJ010000034.1 GCA_934394615.1 uncultured Lachnospiraceae bacterium | reverse complement strand
AAGGGATTTTACTACATGGGAAAGCAAGTGGAAGGACAGGAGAGTTAAAACGTGGCTGGATTATCACCAATGATGGCCCAATACATGGAGACCAAAAAACAATATAGTGACTGTATTTTATTTTACCGTCTGGGAGACTTTTACGAGATGTTCTTTGACGACGCGCTGACCGCGTCGAAGGAACTGGAGATCACCCTGACCGGAAAGGAATGCGGACTGGAGGAACGCGCACCGATGTGTGGCGTTCCTTATCATGCTGTGGACAGCTATTTAAGCCGCCTGGTACAGAAAGGATACAAGGTTGCCATCGCGGAGCAGATGGAAGACCCGAAGCTCGCCAAAGGACTGGTAAAGCGTGAGGTCATCCGCGTGGTAACGCCGGGAACCATCACGAGTGCCCAGGCGCTGGATGAGACAAAGAACAACTACCTGATGGGCATTGTCTATCTTGCCGACCGCATGGGCGTTTCTGTGGCGGACATCACGACCGGAGATTTCCTGGTTACCGAGGTTTCAACGGACCGTGCCCTGTTTGACGAGATCAACAAATTTTCCCCGGCGGAGATCATCTGCAACGACGCGTTTTCCATGTCCGGGATCAGCCTGGAGGATTTAAAGGACCGGTATCATTTCACGGTATCGACCCTGGATTCCCATTTCTTCCAGGATGAGAGCTGCCGCAAGCTTCTGCGCGAGCACTTTAAGGTGGGAAGCCTGGAGGGCCTGGGACTTGGCGACTACGACTGCGGCGTGATCGCGGCGGGCGCTGTGCTGGAATATCTTTACGAGACGCAGAAGAGCACGCTGGATCATTTAACGACCATTGTGCCTTACGCGACCGGAAATTACATGGTGCTGGATTCTTCTACCAGAAGAAACCTGGAGCTTCTTGAGACTATGCGCGAGAAGCAGAAGCGCGGAAGCCTTCTGTGGGTTCTCGATAAGACCCGCACAGCCATGGGCGCAAGGCTTCTGCGCACCTGGATCGAGCAGCCGCTTATCTCCAAGGAGGAAATCTTAAAGCGCCAGAACGCGATTGAGGAACTGAACTTAAATTACATAAACAGGGAAGAACTCGGCGAGTATTTAAATCCGGTCTATGATCTGGAGCGCCTGATCGGCCGCATCAGCTATAAAACGGCAAACCCGAGAGACCTTCTGGCATTCCGCAATTCCATTGCCATGGTGCCGTATATCAAACAGCTTCTGGGCGAGTTCACTTCCGATGCTTTGCGGGAACTGGCAGACGACCTGGATCCGCTGGAGGACCTGCACGACCTGATCACCCGTGCCATTGTAGAGGAACCGCCGATCACGGTCCGCGAGGGCGGCATGATCCGCGATGGCTATAACGAGGAGGCCGACCGTCTGCGCCACGCAAAGACCGAGGGAAAAACCTGGCTGGCGGAGCTTGAGGCGAAAGAGCGCGACAATACCGGCATCAAGAACTTAAAGGTTAAATACAACAAGGTATTCGGCTATTACTTTGAGGTAACGAACTCCTTCAAGGATCTGGTTCCGGATTATTTTGTCCGCAAACAGACCTTAACAAACGCGGAGCGCTTTACCACCGATGAACTCAAGAACCTGGAGGATGTGATCCTGGGAGCGGAGGACAAGCTCTTTTCCCTGGAGTACGACTTATTCTGCGAGGTGCGCGATGCGATCGCGGCAGAGGTGGTGCGGATCCAGAAGACGGCCCGCGCGATCGCTGCAGTCGATGTGTTCGTATCCCTCTCCACCGTGGCGACAAGAAACAACTATGTAAAGCCGCAGATCAACGAAAAGGGCACCATCCAGATCAAGGGCGGCCGCCATCCGGTGGTCGAGAAGATGATGCGCGACGACATGTTCGTGGCAAACGACACAACGCTCGACAATTCCAAGAACCGCATTTCCATCATCACCGGACCGAACATGGCAGGTAAATCGACTTACATGCGCCAGACAGCCCTGATCGTGCTGATGGCACAGATTGGAAGCTTTGTCCCGGCAGACCAGGCAAACATCGGCATCTGCGACCGCATCTTTACCCGTGTGGGCGCGTCCGACGACCTGGCAAGCGGCCAGAGTACCTTCATGGTGGAGATGACGGAGGTTGCCAACATCCTGCGAAACGCGACAAAGAACAGCCTGTTGATTCTGGATGAGATTGGACGCGGTACCAGTACCTTCGACGGCCTGAGCATTGCCTGGGCGGTCGTGGAGCACATCAGCAACACCCGCCTGCTGGGCGCAAAGACTCTGTTTGCCACCCATTACCATGAGCTGACCGAACTGGAAGGCCTCATGAGCGGCGTGACAAACTACTGCATCGCCGTGAAGGAGCAGGGAGACGACATTGTGTTCTTGCGAAAGATCGTAAAGGGCGGCGCGGACAAGAGCTACGGCATTCAGGTGGCAAAGCTCGCCGGAGTGCCGGATTCCGTCATCAACCGCGCGAAAGAACTGGTGGAGCAGCTGGTCGATACCGATCTTACAGCAAGAACCCGCGAGATCGCGCAGGGAAGCACGCCTGCAGGCCACAAGCCGGTGCCGAAGCCGGACGATGTGGAGATGAGCCAGCTCACGCTGTTTGACACGGTCCGTGAGGACGACATCATCGAGGAACTTAAGAATCTGGAACTGGGCATCATGACGCCGATTGATGCGTTAAACACCCTGTACCGGATGCAGACGAAGTTAAAGAACCGCTGGAGCGGGGATGAGAAATAGAACTGCCGGATCGCGGTACCTGAAATGACCTGTGTCCGGGATGGCACCAATGTGCCGCAACTGAGAGGAAAAAGGCAGGAGGAGCAGCATGCCAAATATTCATGTACTGGATCAGAATACCATCAACAAGATCGCGGCCGGCGAGGTGATTGAGCGGCCGGCTTCGGTGGTGAAGGAACTTCTGGAAAATGCCATCGACGCGAAAGCAACGGCAGTGACCGTGGAAATCCGGGACGGCGGAATTTCGTTTATCCGTGTGACAGACAATGGATGCGGAATCGAGAAAGACGAGATCCCGCTGGCATTCCTGCGCCATTCCACCAGTAAGATCCAGTCCGTGGAGGATCTGTTTACCGTGTCGTCCCTGGGCTTTCGCGGTGAGGCGCTTTCCAGTATCGCTGCGGTGGGGCAGGTGGAACTGATCACGAAGACCAGCCGCTCTATGACCGGAAACCGCTATCAGATTGAGGGCGGCGAGGAGCGCGGCATGGAGGAGATTGGCGCGCCGGACGGAACCACGTTCATTGTGCGCAATCTGTTCTATAATACACCGGTGCGCCGGAAATTCTTAAAAACGCCGATGACAGAGGGAGCCCATGTGGCAGACCTGGTCGAGAAGATTGCCCTGTCGCATCCGGAAATCTCGATTCGTTTTATTCAGAATAATCAGAATAAGCTGCACACTTCCGGCAACCATAATCTCAAAGATATCATCTACACGGTCTACGGAAGGGAGATTACGGGAAATCTGATCCCGGTCTCCGTGTCCGGGGAGGCGTTCAGCGTGGAGGGCTTTATCGGAAAGCCGGTCATCGCCCGAAGCAACCGCAATTTTGAGAATTACTATATCAATGGAAGATATATTAAGAGCAACATCATCAACAAGGCAATCGAGGAGGCTTACAAGCCGTTCATGATGCAGCACAAGTATCCGTTCACGATGCTGCATATTAAGATCGAGCCGGAGTTTCTGGATGTGAATGTCCATCCGACCAAGATGGAGCTGCGGTTCCAGAATGGCGAGAACGTATTCCGCATGGTGCGCGACACTGTGGCGGAGGCGCTGCGCCATAAGGAGCTGATCCCGAAGGTGGCTCTGGAAGAGCAGAGAGACCGCAAACCGGCGGCGGAAAAGCGCATTCCGATGCCGGAGCCGTTTGAGCAGAGGAGAATGCAGCAGGAACGCAAGCTTCCCGGAAACGGGCGCATGCAGGAATCAGATGGCGGTCTGAGGACACAGCGGGAAGCAGAAGGATTGTTTGGAACTGACCGTGCGGTGTCCGGAAATGCGGATAATTTCGTGCTCCGGGAGACACCGGAGGAGTACCGTTTAAAGAACCGGCCGGGTGTGCAGCCTGCGCTGAAAACAACGTCCCAGATCCGCAGTGAGCGGACTGGTTTTTTGCGTACGGAGCAGCGGGCGGAAGCACTGCAAAAGGCAGAGAAAATGCCGGAGAGAGAGCAGAAACCGTCCGGGCAGACGTCTTTGCCGCGAACTGTGCAGGAAGCGGACGGGGAGGCAAAGGCAGCAGAAGATGCCGGCCTGGAACCGGGATTTCGCCGGAATGAGGCGCTCACCAGGCTCCTGATGAGGAAGCCGGGAGAAGGCATGGAAGAGACACCTGCGGAAACCTTGCAGGAACCGGTGCCTGTTTCCGGGGAAGAGGAACCAGACACCGTGCAGCAGCCTTTGGACAGCCAGAACGCAGCTTTTGTGGAGACGGTGCCCCTTGTGGGACAGATGCCGGACATGCCGGCTCCAGAACCACAGCCGGAGCCGTTCCCGGAGCCGGAGCAGCCTTCTGTGCAGATGGATCTCTTCGAGGAGAAACTTCTGGAACCGCAGTCCCGCAGCCGCCACAAACTGATCGGGCAGCTGTTTGCGACGTACTGGCTTGTGGAATTTAACGACGAGCTTTACATCATCGACCAGCACGCGGCACACGAGAAAGTTCTGTACGAGAAGACTATGAATTCCTTAAAGACAAGGGAGTACACCTGCCAGCAGATCCATCCGCCCATCATCCTGACCCTGGGAAGCCGGGAGGCTCTGATGCTCGAGAAAAACATGCAGATCTTTACGGATATTGGGTTTGAGATCGAGCCGTTTGGCGGAAAAGAGTACGCGGTGCGGGGGGTGCCGGACAACCTCTTTTCCATCGCGAAAAAAGACCTGCTCATGGAAATGCTGGATACGCTCTCGGAGGATACCCAGGCACGGAACGCGGACATGATCTACGAGAAAGTGGCATCCATGTCCTGCAAGGCGGCGGTGAAGGGACACGATGTCTTAAGCGCCGCGGAGGCGGACGCGCTGATCGACCAGCTTCTGGGACTGGAAAATCCGTACGCCTGCCCGCACGGAAGGCCGACCATCATCTCTATGAGCAAATATGAACTGGAAAAGAAATTTAAACGAATCGTATGACGGGGGAAAGAATCATGAAACGACCACTCATCATCCTGACCGGGCCGACCGCGGTGGGAAAAACGGCTCTTTCGATCAGCCTGGCGAAGGCGCTGGACGGCGAGATCATCAGCGCGGATTCCATGCAGGTGTACCGGCATATGGACATCGGTTCGGCAAAGATCATGCCGGACGAGATGGACGGCGTGCCGCATCATCTCATCGATGTGCTGGAGCCGTGGGAGGAATTTAACGTGACCCGGTTTCAGTCTATGGCGAAAGAAGCCATGGAGGGCATTTACAGCCGCGGCCATGTGCCGATCGTGACCGGCGGAACCGGTTTTTACATCCAGGCACTGGCCTACGATATTGATTTTACGGAGAATGAAGACCACAGCGGCATCCGGGAGGAGCTGGAAGCACTCGCAACGGAGAAAGGCGAGGAGCATTTGCACCAGATGCTGGCTGAGATCGATCCGGAATCTGCGGAGGCTATTCACGCGAACAACGTCAAGCGGGTCATCCGCGCCATTGAGTATTACCGGCTGACCGGGGAAAAGATCTCCGAGCACAACCGGCGCGAGCGGGAGAAACAATCTCCGTATGACCTCTATTACTATGTGCTGACCCGCGACCGGGCATCGCTGTATGAGCGGATCGACCGCCGCGTGGATATCATGATGGAACAGGGCCTGGTGGACGAGGTGAAGCACTTAAAGGAGATGGGCTGTACGCGCGACATGGTGGCGATGCAGGGCCTTGGTTATAAAGAAATCCTGGATTACCTGGATGGAAAAACCAGCCTGGAGGAAGCCGTCTATATCATCAAGCGCGACACCCGGCACTTCGCGAAACGCCAGATGACCTGGTTTAAGCGGGAGCGGGATGTGCGTTTTATCGCCATCGACGATCAGAAAAAGATTTTAGAATATATTTACAACAATTACTTTGGAGGAAGAAACGAACATGGAACTGAATGAAATGTACGGGGAGCTCGGGATCAGTCCTGAGGTCCTGAAATTTGGAGCAGAGATTGAAGAAAGTTTAAAAGAACGTTTTAAAGCGATTGACGAGAACGCAGAGTTCAACCAGATGAAGGTGTTAAAGGCCATGCAGGAGGCACGCGTCAGCGACATTCACTTCGCAGCGACAACCGGCTACGGCTACAACGATCTGGGCCGCGATACCCTGGAAGAAGTTTACGCCAAGGCCTTCCACGGCGAGGACGCTCTGGTGCGTCCGCAGCTGATTTCCGGAACCCACGCCCTGCATGTGGCACTGTCCAGCAACCTGCGCCCGGGCGATGAGCTGCTTTCCCCGGTCGGAAAACCGTATGATACCCTGGAAGAGGTTATCGGTATCCGCGAGTCTGTCGGTTCCTTAAAGGAGTACGGTGTGATCTACCGCCAGGTTGACCTTCTGGAAGATGGCACCTTCGACTACGAGAACATCCGCAAGGCCATCAATGAGAAGACCAAACTCATCACCATCCAGCGTTCCAAGGGTTATCAGACCCGTCCGACTTTCTCGGTAACACAGATTGGAGAGCTGATCGCGTTCTGCAAGAGCGTAAAGCCGGATGTGATCTGCATGGTCGATAACTGCTACGGTGAGTTTGTCGAGCGCATTGAGCCGACCGACGTTGGCGCTGATATGATTGTTGGTTCCCTGATCAAGAACCCGGGTGGCGGCCTGGCTCCGATCGGCGGTTACATCGTTGGTAAGAAATCCTGCGTGGAGCAGGCATCCTATCGTTTAAGCGCTCCGGGACTTGGAAAAGAGGTCGGCGCGAGCCTGGGCTTAAACCAGTCCTTCTATCAGGGTCTGTTTATGTCCCCAACCACTGTGGCAGGCGCGTTAAAGGGCGCGATCTTTGCGGCAAATGTGTATGAGAAGCTGGGCTTTGCGGTTGTTCCGAACAGCACTGAGTCCCGCCACGACATCATCCAGGCAGTTACCCTCGGCACCCCGGAAGGCATGGTAGCTTTCTGCAAGGGCATCCAGGCAGCAGCGCCGGTGGACAGCTTTGTCTCCCCGGAGCCGTGGGATATGCCGGGCTATGACGCTCCGGTCATCATGGCAGCAGGCGCGTTTGTGCAGGGTTCCTCCATTGAGCTGAGTGCAGACGGCCCGATCAAGCCGCCGTACGCGGTATACTTCCAGGGCGGACTCACCTGGTACCACGCAAAACTGGGAATTTTAATGTCCCTGCAGAAAATGGTGGAAGCTGGTATTATTACAAATCTTAACCATTTCTAAAGATTTCCATTTTTTGTATACACAAAAATCGATTTGTGGTACACTAAAAACCAGCATCCGCGTTCCCTTTGGCTTCGTACTTGGAGAGAGACTGGAGGGAATTTTATGAAACACACAAAGATGAAGGCACTGCCGCAGGAAGAGCGGCCGTATGAGCGCTGTGTCAATTTCGGGCCGGAGCATTTAAGCGATGCACAGCTTTTGGCTGTTATCATCCGGACCGGAAACGCGCAGGAGAGCGTTCTGGAGCTGTCGAACCGCATTCTGTCCCTTGGAGGGCCCGGCGAGGGAATCCTGGGACTTTTGCATTTGTCCCTCCCGGAGCTTATGAGCATCCGGGGCATCGGCCAGGTGAAGGCGGTCCAGCTGCAGTGCATCGGAGAGCTTTCCAGGCGCATCTGGAAGCGCAAAGCCATAAAAAGCCCGGTCCGTTTCCAGGAGCCGGCGCAGGTGGCAGAATATTATCAGGAAGATCTGCGTCATAAGGAACAGGAAGAGTTCCACATGATGCTGTTCAATACCAAACAAAACATGATCGGAGACGTAGCGCTGTCCAAAGGGACGGTGAATGCGTCTCTTGCCACACCGAGGGAGATCTTTATCCAGGCACTGAAGTTTCAGGCGGTCAGCCTGATCCTGGTGCACAATCACCCGAGCGGAGACCCGGAGCCGAGCAGGGAGGACATCCTGCTTACAAGGCGCGTGGAGGAAGCGGGAGCGGTGATTGGGATCCCGGTGTTAGATCACATTATCATAGGTGACGGAACTTATGTCAGTATGAAAGAACGGGGATTATAACAGATGGAATCAAAACGCAGCAAATACATTTTGATCGGATTGTCAGTTTTCTGCATTCTGCTGATCGGCATCACTTCCTTTGTTAAGGACGGGTTCTTAAACCCGCTGCGAAACGGCGTGGGCTATGTCTTAAGCCCGATCCAGTCGGGGGTGAACCGGGTGGGAACCTCCCTCTACAACGGCATCAGCGATTACAGCACACTGCACAGCGCCATGGAGGAAAAACAGGCACTGCAGAACCGCATCGATACACTGGTGGAGGAGAACAGCCGCCTGCAGTCGGAGCAGTTTGAACTTCAGCGCCTGCGCGAGCTCTACGAGCTTGACCAGGAATACATGCAGTACGAGAAGATTGGTGCCCGGGTCATCGCGAAAGACTCCGGAGACTGGTTTCAGGTCTTCCGGATCAACAAAGGCTCTGCGGACGGCGTTCAGGTGGACGCGAACGTGATCGCGGGCGGCGGCCTGGTCGGCATCGTAACCGATGTGGGCGCGCATTACGCTACAGTACGCTCCATCATCGATGACGTGAGCCGTGTCAGCGGCATGGCGCAGCAGTCCGGCGCGACCTGTATTGTTTCCGGTGACCTGACACTGTTTGGCGAGGGACGCCTGCGCATCAGCAACATCGCGCAGGACGGCGATTTAAAAGATGGAGACCGCATCGTGACCTCCAACATCAGTTCCAAGTTCCTGCCGGGCATCCTGATCGGATATGCTGCGGATATCACAACAGACCAGACGCGTCTCACCAAGTCCGGCTATCTTGTTCCGGTGGCTCAGTTTGACAGCCTGCAGGAGGTTCTGGTCATCACGAGCCTCAAACAGGACGAGACCCAGGATGAGGGCGCGCAGGGAGCACAGGAGGGAGCATGAAACGGATCTTACTGAATGTCGTATTAATGATCCTGGCCTTTACGGTCCAGAACTGTGTCTTCCCGCTGATTCCCTTCCTTTCCGCTTCGCCAAACCTGCTGCTCATTTTAACATTCTCGTTTGGCTTTATTTACGGAAAAGAGGCAGGGCTTCTGTACGGACTGTTCGCTGGAATCCTGCTGGATCTCTTCTACAGCGGTCCGTTTGGTTTTTATACCCTGCTGTTTATCAACATCGGCTATTTTAATGGAATCTGCACGCAGTATTACTACGAAGATTACATCAATCTGCCGCTGGTGATGAGCCTGGTAAACGAGCTGATCTACAACCTTTACATTTATGTCCTGCGTTTTCTTATCCGGAACCGGCTGGATTTCTTTTACTATGCGAAGGAGATCATCATTCCGGAGCTGATCTTTACGACGGTTACCACGCTGCTCATCTACCGGTTCTTCCTGTCCGCGAACAGGAGACTGGACGAGCTCGACAACCGCAGGGAACGGGAACACTGAGAGTAAGAAAAGGCGTAACTGTGAGGATACTGAACAGTTACGAAAAGGCAATACTGACAATAGGAGTGACAAAAAAGCGTGCTGAAAGATTATTTTCACAAGGTCTATGAATTTTTGAAACGGGTCCTGAGCTCCCGCATTTTTGCGCTGGCGCTCGTGTTTACCGGAATGTTTCTGGCTCTGGCTGCAAAGCTGTTTGACCTGCAGATCGTAAACGGTGAATCCTATCTGAACGATTATGTTCAGATGATCGAAAAAACAGTCACGACACCGGGAACGAGAGGCAATATCTACGACCGGAACGGAAATCTTCTGGCGTACAACGAGCTTGCCTACGCGGTAACGGTTCAGGATACGGGAGATTACCCGAGAAGCGATGGCATGAACCACATGCTTTTGCGGCTGGTGCAGATTTTAAACAAACATGACTACCAGGCACAGGGAAAGCTGGAAATCGCGCTGAATGAGGACGGCGCGTTTGCGTATACTTCGTCCTCAGAGGCGGCAAGAAAGCGTTTCCTGCGTGACTTTTACGGGCGCCGCTCGGTCGATGAACTCGATGACGACAAAGGAAAGTACCCGACCGCGGTAACTGCAAAGGAACTGATCGAACAGAAGAAAAAGTCGTACGGTCTCGACAAAATGAAAGACGAAAAAGGCAATCCGCTTATTCTTTCTGACTCAGAACTGCTGCAGCTTGTCAATATCAGGTATACAATGTCGCTTGTCGCATATAAAAAATATGAGGCGACTACCATCTGTGACCGCGTGGACGACGAGACCGTTGCGGACCTGATGGAGCACACCGACGAGTTAAAAGGCGTGGAGGTGGCAGAGACGACCATCCGCCGTTACAACGACGCGGTCTATTTTGCCCCGGTCATCGGCTATACCGGAAAGGTGCAGGAGGATCAGTTAGAGGAGCTCAAAAAGACCAATCCGGAGTATGAACTCAGTGATATCGTGGGACGTACCGGCATTGAGGCGTCCATGGAGTTAGAACTGCAGGGCCACAAGGGGTACAAGAACCTGGTGGTCAACAACGTCGGAAATGTGATGCAGGTACTGTCCGAGACCCAGGCATCCACCGGAAACGACATTTATTTAACGATCGACCGCGACCTTCAGATCGGTATCTACCACCTGATCGAGCAGCAGCTCGCGGGCATTGTGGCAAAGGCTCTGGTCAATGAGGATGTGGACACCTCGAAGATCACGGATTCTTCCCGCATTAGCATTCCGGTCAAGGATGCCTATTACCAGCTCATCAACAACAACGTTCTCTCTTTAAGCCATATGGCTTCGGAGGAGGCGAGTGATATTGAGCGCCAGATTCAGACGACCTACACCTCATCCCAGGAGCAGATTCTGGACCGGCTGCGCTATGAGCTTATGAGCACGCATCCGACCATGATGAAGGACCTGCCGCAGGATATGATGGCGTACATGGCTTACATCTATAACTGGCTGTCGGATTCTACGGTCGGTATCGTCCAGAAGGACCGCATCGATCAGAACAGTGAGAGCTATCAGGCGTGGAAGAACGATGAGATCAGCCTGCGCGATTACATTTACGCGGGCATTTCAGAAAACTGGATCGATACGACAAAGCTGAATGTTACCAGCAAGTATTCCAGCGCCGACGATATCTACCAGGTACTGGTGGACTATGTACTCGAGCAGTTAAAGGATGACGCAAAGTTCACGAAGCGTATTTACCGCTACCTCATCAACGACCAGATTATCACGGGACGCCAGCTCTGCCTGGCACTCTACGCGCAGGGCGTGCTTCCTTACGACGCGAATGAGGTACAGCTCCTGACGGTGAACGGCGATGAGTACACCTTCCAGTTCATGCGCCGCAAGATTGAGAACATTGAGCTGACTCCGGCACAGCTTGCCCTTGACCCGTGTACGGGCGGTGTTGTCATTACCGATGTCAATACCGGTGAGGTGCGCGCGTTGGTTACTTACCCGAGCTACGACAACAACCGCCTGTCCGGCAGCGCGGATCCGGCTTACATGAGACAGCTCCAGGAAGATCTGTCCCTGCCGCTTTACAACAACGCGACGCAGGCGAAAAAGGCGCCGGGATCCACCTTCAAGCCAATCACGGCAATCGCCGGCCTGGAGGAAAAAGTCATCGGCCTTTACGAGACGATCGACTGTACCGGTGAGTACAAAGAAGTGGATCCGCCGATCAAGTGCTGGATCTATCCGGGACACCACGGGGCATTAAACGTAGTGGGCGGCCTTCAGAACTCCTGCAACTATTTCTTTGCGGAGGTGGCGCACCGCCTGGCAACAGACCGCGATACCCTGGTTTATTCCACCGATATGGGTGTGGATACCATCCGGCGTTATGCGTCCATGTTCGGCTTAAACCGCCCGTCCGGCATCGAGATTCCGGAGACGAATCCGGAGCTTACTACGGAGGACCCGGAGCGTTCCGCAATGGGACAGGGTACGAACTCCTATTCCAACGTGCAGCTTGCCCGCTATGTTGCGGCGATCGCGAACCAGGGAACGGTGTTCGATTTAAGCCTCCTCGACAAGATGACGGACTCCGAGGGCAATCTGATCAAGGATTACACGCCGGAAGCAACCGGTCATGTGGACATTGCGGATTCGACCTGGGATGCGGTGCATCAGGGTATGCGTGCCGTTGTGACCGACGGTTCCGTCAGCAAGATCTTTAAGGATCTGGAAGTGGAGATCGCCGGAAAGACCGGTACAGCACAGGAGTCCAGAAGCCGCGGTAACCATGCATTCTTTATTTCCTACGGACCTTATACGAATCCGGAAATCAGTGTGACGGTCAATATCCCTTACGGATATTCCTCCTCGAACGCGGCTATGGTGGCAAAAAATGTCTACCGCTTTTACTACGGATATACCGATCTGGACCACATCCTTGGCAATGGAGCCCTGGAAGGTTCCAACATTAAGGTCGGAGACTGATAAAATGGTTACTGTACATGGGTAGGCATTTTCTGAACTGAAAATGCCGTATGATACCGTGATGGCAGCAGATTTTGCCGATTTGAAATGCGAAGCATCGGCAAAATCCGTTGCTGTTTGCGCAACGCGTGAACAGTAACATAAAATTTGGAGAGCGGGTGAACAGGTTGAAAAACAGAATTGTGATCAAGAGCAGCAAAGCCGGCATGACGGTCATTCTCGATCCGGAGTGCGCGTTTGAGGAGCTGATCGAAGAACTTGGGAAAAAATTTAAGGATTCCGCCCGGTTCTGGGGAAATGCGCAGATGGCGCTCCTGTTGCAGGGACGTCCCCTCACATCAGCTGAGGAGATGAAGATTGTCAATACCATAACCGAAAATTCGGGAATCGAGGTCCTGTGTCTGTTAGACCAGGATCTTGATCGCATCGAGCGCTGTGAGAAGGCGCTCAACCAGAAGCTGATGGAGCTTTCTGAGCGTACCGGGCAGTTTTACCGGGGCGATCTGCACCGGGGAGAGTCCCTGGAATCCGAGGCGAGCATCGTCATCATCGGCGATGTGTGCCACGGCGCGCGCGTGACGGCAAAGGGAAACATCATTGTGATCGGGGAACTGCGGGGGTCTGTCCATGCGGGTGTGTCGGGCAGCCGTGACGCGGTGGTGGCAGCCATGGAAATGGCACCGCTTCAGATCCGGATCGCGGATGTAACCTGCCATTATGGCGACAAAGGCCGGAAACTGGGGCGCGGACCGATGCTGGCCTTTGTAGAAAATTGTAGTATTTGTACGAAAGTAATAAAAAAATCTTTCTTAAATATGTTAAATTTCAATTAATACTGGAAATATTTGAGAATATAGGTTAAAATATATTTGGTAGAATTTTTTCAGGAGGCGTTTCTATGAGTGAAGTCATGGTAATTACTTCTGGAAAAGGCGGGGTCGGCAAGACCACTACCACCGCAAACATCGGAACAGGCCTTGCGCTTTTGGGCTACAGCGTTGTGCTGATCGACACAGACATCGGCCTGCGCAATCTGGATGTTGTGATGGGACTCGAAAACCGGATCATCTATAATCTGGTAGACGTGGTGGAAGGCAACTGCCGTATGAAGCAGGCCCTGATAAGAGACAAAAGATACCCGAACCTTTATCTGCTTCCGTCAGCGCAGACCCGGGACAAGTCCTCTGTGAACCCTGGGCAGATGAAAAAGCTGGTGGATGACCTGCGTGATGAGTTCGATTATATTCTGCTTGACTGTCCTGCAGGGATCGAGCAGGGGTTTCAGAATGCCATTGCCGGTGCGGACCGGGCTCTGGTCGTCACAACGCCGGAGGTATCTGCTATCCGCGATGCGGACCGCATCGTTGGGCTTCTGGAGGCGGCACAGATGGAGAGCATCCACCTGATCGTCAACCGCATCCGCATGGATATGGTGCGGCGCGGCGACATGATGTCCGTCGATGACGTTGCTGACATTCTGGCACTTCCTGTGATCGGGGCAGTGCCGGACGATGAGGATATCGTGATATCCGCTAACCAGGGGGAACCTCTGGTAGATACCGGTTCCATGGCCGGCGCGGCATACTTAAACATCTGCAGGAGGATCGCAGGGGAGTCCGTTCCGCTTATGGATCTGGATCCCCACAAGGGCATTCTGGTCCGCATATCCGGCTTTTTAAAGAGGGCGTAGGAGGTGGGCGGATGAGGATACCTGTGAGGTCCGCAAGGAGCAATTCCGGCGAGATCGCCTGCTCCAGATTAAAACTGCTTCTGGTCTCGGACAAGTCCGGGATCAGTCCCGGAATCATTGGCCTGATCCGCGATGACCTGGTGAGCGTGCTGTCCAGATACGCCCAGGTGGACGCGGCTTCCCTGGAACTGCGCCTTACCCGGCAGGACGGGGCGGGAGGACAGCCTTTTCTCCTCACGGCGGCATTTCCGGTCCGGGAATTTCATACTGTAAAACAGTGACTGTCCGTCAGGTTTGTGCGGACAGCCACATAACGAGGAATGAAGAATGCTTCTAGATTATAACTTCAAAAATTACAATTACCGTTTATTCCTTTATGTGTTGCTGCTCAACATCCTGGGCGTTCTGATCATCCGGAGCGCCTCCAACCAGGATGCTTCCATGGTTACCAAGCAGATTTTCGGCATCGTGGTCGGGTTTGCAGCAGTACTGATCCTTTCACTGATCGATTACCACAGGGTGGTTTCGCTTGCGCCGCTCATCTACGGCGCCAGCCTGGCATTTCTTGCGGCAGTGCTGGTGTTTGGTGTGAGCAGGGGCGTAGCAAGACGCTGGCTGGTCCTTCCGGTCATCGGACAGATCCAGCCGTCGGAATTTGTAAAGATCGGCCTCATTGTGTTTTTTGCCTGGTATTTTTCCAAGTACGAGGAGCACTTAAATGAGTTGAAAACATTGTTTTTTGCCGCTCTGTTATTTCTGGCAGCGTTTGGCCTCATCTTTTTACAGCCGAACCTCTCTACCAGTCTGGTAACGATGGTTATTTTTCTCTGCATGCTGTTTGTGGCGGGGTTAAGTTATCGATGGATCCTGGGAGCGCTTGCCGTGGTTGTTCCGTGCGGCGCGCTGTTCCTTTACCTGATCCGCTTTAATATGGTACCGTTCCTGAAAGACTATCAGGTGCGCCGTATCATGGCGTTTATCGACCCGGCAAACTATGCGGAAGCCAATCTCCAGCAGAATAACTCCATTATGGCGATCGGTTCCGGCATGCTGCAGGGAAAAGGACTCAATAACAATACTCTGGCATCCGTAAAAAACGGAAACTTTCTCTCGGAGGAACAGACCGACTTTATCTTTGCTGTCATCGGAGAGGAGCTTGGTTTTATCGGCGGCCTGGTTGTGATCCTGCTGATTGCGCTGACTGTTTATGAGTGTCTTCTCATGGCAGCCAGGGCAAAGGATCTGTCCGGACGCCTCATCTGCGTGGGACTTGCTTCCCTGCTTGCGTTCCAGAGTTTTGCTAATATAGCTGTGGCTACAGGCATTTTTCCGAACACAGGTCTTCCGTTACCATTTATCAGTTATGGCGTAAGCTCACTTCTGAGTGTGTATCTGGGATTCGGTGTTGCAATGAATGTAGGTCTTCAGAGAAAAGTAAGCAACTAATAAAGGAGGGTTCTGTTATGAACATCGGTTTAATCGCACATGATTCCAAAAAGAAGCTGATGCAGAATTTCTGCATTGCATACAGAGGAATTTTAAATAAACACGAGCTGTATGCAACCGGCACAACCGGCCGCCTCATCGAAGAGGTGACAAACTTAAATGTACACAAGTATCTGGCAGGCCATCTGGGCGGACAGCAGCAGCTTGCGTCCCAGATTGAGCACAATGACATGGATATGGTCATTTACCTGCGCGATCCGCTTCATCCGAAAAAACATGAGCCGGATGTAAACGATGTGGTCCGACTCTGCGATATCTATAACATTCCGTTTGCGACTAATCTGGCAACCGCGGAGCTTCTCATCAAAGCGCTCGACCGCGGGGATCTGGAGTGGCGTGAAGTGTACCGCTAGGAGTGTATGGGTTTGAGAAAGATAAAAGGCATGATTACGGTCTGTCTGCTTGCCGGCCTGACACTGGCAGGATGCGGCAGACAGGCCGAATATTCTTATGACAGCGCGCGCATCGCGGCGATGGCAGAGGATGCGCCGGGCACGGCCGAGGCGGATTCCTTCGCAAAAAATCTCTGTGTCATAACCGGTACAGAAGAGGGAGAAGATCCGTCTGTCACTGCCGAGGCGGCGGCGGTATTTGGCGTGGACACAAAAGAGGTGATCTTTCAGAAAAATCCGTTTGAGCGCCTTTACCCGGCAAGCATCACCAAGATCATGACAGCGCTTATTGCGCTGCGCGACGGGAATTTGAGCGACCAGGTCACGGTAGGGCAGGAGGCTGTCATCACAGAGAGCGGTGCTTCTCTCGCGCACATCAATCCGGGTGATACGCTCACGCTGGAGCAGCTCCTTTACGGTCTTATGCTTCCGTCCGGCAACGATGCCGGCGCGGCCATTGCTGTTTATCTGGCAGGCAGCACGGAGAGCTTTGCGGAAGAGATGAACCAGACGGCCCATGCGCTCGGCGCGACCGATACGCACTTTGTGAATCCGCACGGGCTGAGCAATGACGATCATTACACGACGGCTTACGACTTGTACCTCATCTTCAACGAGGCCATGAAGTATCCGGAGTTTCAGAAGATCATCGGCACGGTATCCTACCAGGCACAGTACACAGACGCAAACGGTCAGACAAAGATCCAGGAGTGGAAAAACAGCAACCAGTATTTAAACGGCAAGTCCCAGGCACCGGAAGGAATCACTGTGCTTGGCGGCAAGACCGGTACGACCAGGGCTGCGGGCTCTTGTCTGATCCTCGGAACACAGGATGAGAACAGCAATGATTATATCTCTGTGGTACTCAAAGCAGAGAGCCGGGATGTCCTCTACGATAATATGACAAAGATTATTGGTAAAATTGTCAATTAGTGATTGCACATTCCATATATTTGTACTATAATTACTTTAATAATAAAAGAATTTTTATACAGATTCAATAAACCCAAGGAGGACACGACTATGGTTCAGATCATTGCAGGCAGAAAAGGCAAAGGAAAAACAAAACATCTGTTGGATATGGCAAACAATGGAATTAAGGCAGCTACCGGTTCTATTGTTTACCTCGACAAGAGTTCCAAACACATGTATGAGCTCAACAACCGGATCCGTCTCATCAACGTAAATGAGTATCCGGTGGCAACCAGCCAGGGCTTCATCGGTTTCATCTGTGGTATCATTTCACAGGATCACGACATTGAGACCATGTTTTTAGACAGCTTTTTAAAGCTTGCAGGTTTAGAGGGAGAAGACATCAGCGAGACCATCGCTACATTAGAGGGCATCAGCGAGAAGTATAATGTAAACTTTGTTTTAAGCATCTCCATGGATGCAGCAGAGATGCCGGAGAACGCACAGAAAGATGTAGTGGTTTCTCTGTAATACATAATCAGAATTCTTTACAGCCGGGGCGGCAGGTTCTCCCCGGCTGTTTGTGTGACAAAAAAGGACCGCAGACCGCCGGGAGGAACAGGCATTGGCAAAAAAGAAGAAATCCAAGATCATAAGATATCCCCGCCATTTCAATCTCAATATCGGGATGATCATCTTTGCGATCATTTTTGTATACCTGGTTTTCAGCGTATACACCTATATAAAAAAGGAGAAGGTTCAGTTTTATGAGGTTGTGGAGGGCAACATCGTAAATGACCGGCAGTATACGGGCATTATTCTGCGGGACGAGCGGGTGGAGAGCACAGACCGCACGGGATACATCAACTATTATATCCGCGAGGGCAAGCGGGCAGCAATCGGCACGCGCATCTATTCTCTCGATGAGACCGGAAACATGGCGCAGCTGATGCAGGAAAATCCGAACGCGAATGTGGGACTGACCGATGTGAACTTAAGCGATGTCAAGCGTCAGCTTTCTTCGTTTTCCATGAACTACAGCGATTTAAAATTCAGCAATACCTACGACCTGCAGTACTCGCTGGAGGCAGCGGTGCTGGAGTACGCAAATTTCAATGCGCTCGGAAACCTGGACAGCATCATGCAGCAGGCAGGAGCCTCTTTCACGCAGGTGACTGCGCCCGTGTCCGGTGTGGTTTCCTATGCGGTGGATGGTTTTGAGGGGCTGACGGCAGACCGGGTGACCGCGGATGTATTCGACCGCTCCAACTACGCAAAGGCAATCACCAAGGCAGGACAGCTCATTGAGCAGGCTGCTCCGGTGTACAAGCTGATCACCTCCGACAACTGGAGCATTGTATTTCCGCTGGATGAGAGCGCGGTGGAAGAGTATAAAGAAGAGAAACAGCTCCATGTCACGTTTTCCGCGAACGACCTCGATGCGGCCGGCGACTTTTCCATTCTCACGGGAGCGGATGGCGCTTCCTATGGAAAGCTGGATTTTAACAAGTATATGGTACAGTTTGCGTCGGACCGTTATGTTACGTTTGAGGTAGATACGGAAAAGGCAGATGGACTCAAGATCCCGGTTACCGCAGTGACAACCAAGGATTTTTATCTGGTTCCGGTGGAATATATGGTTCAGGGCGGAGACAGCAGCGATACCGGCTTTATGAAAGAGGTGTACTCCGAGAGCGGAACTTCCGCAGAGTTTGTGCCAGTCACCATTTACTATTCCACGGACGAGTATTATTATATTGAAAAGGGAGAAGATTCCCCGATCCAGTCCGGTGATTACGTGGTGAAGCCGGATTCCCAGGACCGCTACCAGATCGGCCAGAGCGCATCGCTTCAGGGAGTCTACAACATCAACAAGGGCTATGCGGTATTCAAGCAGATCGAGATTTTAAAGTCCAACGATGAGTATTATTCGATCCGGAAAGGCACAAATTATGGTTTGTCGGTATACGATCACATCGTACTTGATGCCAACACGGTATACGAAGGACAGCTGGTTTACCAGTAGGCATGCTATGACAGAACAGATATCAGGACAGGGAGGCAGACAGATGAACACGATAAGAGATCATTTAACGGAAGTAAGAGAAAATATCCGGAAGGCCTGTGAGCGCGCGGGCCGCTCTCCGGAAGAAGTTACGCTGATCGCGGTCAGCAAGACCAAGCCGTTATTCATGCTGGAG
Organism: uncultured Lachnospiraceae bacterium; assembly: GCA_934394615.1. GTDB lineage: Bacteria > Bacillota > Clostridia > Lachnospirales > Lachnospiraceae > Brotaphodocola. The sequence goes on along the minus strand of CAKRRJ010000034.1, from coordinate 3,672 downwards.
GAAGCATACGAGGCGGGGGCGCGTGATTTTGGCGAGAATAAGGTGCAGGAGATTCTGGAAAAAGCTCCGAAAATGCCGGAGGATGCCCGGTTCCACATGATCGGCCATCTGCAGCGCAATAAGGTAAAGCAGGTGCTCCCGCATGCGGTCCTCATTCATTCCGTAGACTCGATCCGCCTGGCAGAGCAGATTGACCAGGAGGCAGAAAAACTCGGCATAACCGCGAATATTCTTCTGGAAGTCAACGTGGCGAAAGAGGAGAGCAAATTTGGCATGATGCCGGAAGAAGTACCGGAGTTAACGGAGCAGATCGCGGCACTCCCGCATCTTCGCATTCAGGGTCTTATGACAATCGCGCCGTTTGTGGATGATCCTGAAAAAAATCGCCCTGTTTTTCAAAAATTATATCAATTATCTGTTGACATCAAAAAGAAAAACATTGATAATGTTAGCATGAGTGTCCTTTCCATGGGTATGACCGGAGATTACCAGGTAGCTGTGGAAGAAGGGGCAACCATGATAAGAGTCGGCACCGGGATATTTGGTGCCAGGTAAGATTGGAGAGAGATTAGGTTATGAGCATATTGAGCAAACTGATGGATACCATGCGATTCAGTCCGGATGAGGACGAGGAATACTTTGGTCCTGATGAAGACTATGAGGCAGAAAAGCCTGCAAAGAAAGGTCGTTTTCCGGCACGTGAAGAGGCAGAAAGCTACGACGACGGAGGCGAAGACAAACCAAGATTTTTCTCCCGTTCTTCTAAAGTAGTTCCGATGAAGCGCAGCATGGAGGTATCCATGGTAAAGCCTACTTCAATCGAGGACGCAAGAGAAATTTGCGATTTTCTGCTTGCCGGAAAGGCAGTAGTTCTGAATATGGAAGGAATCCACACCGAGATTGCGCAGCGTATCATCGACTTCACATCTGGTTCGACCTATTCCATGAACGGAAACCTTCAGAAAATCTCCAGTTACATCTTTATTGCAACACCGGATTCCGTATCGCTTTCCGGCGATTTCCAGGAAATGATCGGAAACGGCGCGCTGGATGTGGCAGGACTGAACATCCGTTTATAAGATCAGACGGAATACCTACCTTTTGACGAAGAGGAATTAGAAATACAGACAGTTTTCCAACGGTTCGGAAGGAAGATTGTCTGTTTTCTTTTATACAGAATTTATCATACAGAAAGAAAAGGAGTACAGACACCATGAGCGATCGTATGACAGTACACCGGGACGAAAGACCCATCTATGATATTGTAATGGAAGAAAATTATGAAAGACTGGGCGCGGAGGTGGCATCCCTCTCTGTGAGCGGGCGCCGTCTCTGCGTCGTGACCGACAGCACCGTAGCAGAGCTTTACAGCGAGACAGTCATCCGCCAGCTGACGCCGGTATGCAAAGAGGTACATCTCTTTGTCTTCCCGGCAGGAGAGGCAAATAAAAATCTGGATACCGTCCGGAATTTATATGAGTTCCTGATCCAGAATCATTACGACCGGAACGATATGCTGGCTGCCCTCGGCGGCGGCGTGGTAGGCGATCTCTGCGGATTTACGGCAGCGACTTACCTGCGCGGCATCCGCTTTATCCAGGTTCCGACTACTCTGCTTTCCCAGGTGGATTCCAGCATCGGCGGAAAGACGGGGGTCGATTTCGATGCATACAAAAACATGGTTGGCGCATTCCATATGCCGCAGCTTGTATACACGGCAGCATCGAGCCTGCTGACATTAACGGAGGAGCAGTTTGCCTGTGGTATGGGCGAAATTATCAAGCATGGACTGATCATGGATGCAGACTATTATGAATGGCTGCAGCTGCACCGGGAGGAGATTCTTGCGCGCGATCTTTCCATCTGCGAGCAGATGATCCTGATCAGCTGCCGCATCAAGCGCGATGTTGTGGAGCAGGATCCGACGGAGCAGGGCATCCGCGGCATCTTAAACTTTGGCCATACCCTTGGCCATGCCATTGAAAAACTGATGAACTTTGAGCTGCTTCACGGCCAGTGCGTAGCGCTCGGCAGCGTTGCGGCGGCTTACATTTCCGCAAAGCGCGGCCATATTTCCATGGAACAGGCGGAGCAGATCCGCAGCGTGTTTGCGTCGTTTGGCCTTCCGGTTTCCATCGGTACATTTGGCCTCTCAAATGAAGCAATCATCCGGGCAACCAGAAACGATAAAAAGATGGATTCCGGCACGATCAAGTTCATTCTGCTGAACCGGATCGGCGAGGCGTTCATTGACCGCACAGTCACCGATGCGGAAATGGAAGAAAGCCTGAACTGGCTGATGGGAGGAACTTATGAAAACGAAGGGATTTAATCTGCTTTCCTGGGCGGCGCTGAGCCTGGCGCTGGTGCTGGCAGACCAGTATACAAAACTTCTGGCTGTGGCGCACCTGAAGGGAAAAACACCGTTTGTGATCCTGGATGGAGTCTTTGAACTGCTCTACACCGAGAACCGCGGCGCGGCATTCGGCATGCTGCAGGGAAAACAGGGCTTCTTCTTCTTAATCGGAGCAGTTGTTGTTGCGGCGGCCATCTATGTGATGTGGCGCATGCCGGGCTGGAGCAGTTTTCGTTATCTGTGGCTCCGCCTGTGCACGATCTTTATCACAGCCGGAGCGCTGGGCAATATGGTAGACCGCACCACGCAGGGCTATGTAGTGGATTTCCTTTATTTTAAACTGATCGATTTCCCAATCTTCAATGTGGCCGATATCTATGTGACGGTGGCGACCGCGGTGCTTCTGGTGGTGCTTTGCTTCTATTATAAAGAGGAGGATCTGGCAATCTTTGAATTAAAGAAAAAGGAGGGGCGCGCGTGATCTACGAACTGACAGCAGAGCAGGCTGCGGGACAGCGAATCGACAAATATTTAAGTGAGCAGCTTCCGGACCTGTCGCGCTCCTATCTGCAGAAATTGCTGAAAGAGGGAGGCGTGGAGGCAAATGGCAAAGCGGTAAAGAGCAATTACCGCCTTTCCGATGGCGATGCGATCTGCCTGGAGGTGCCGGAAGCAGTAGAGCCGGAGATTGAGGCAGAGCCGATGAATTTGGATATTCTCTATGAGGATAAAGACATCATTCTCATCAATAAGCCGAAGGGAATGGTTGTGCATCCGGCAGCAGGACATTATACCGGAACGCTGGTAAACGGCCTGATGTACCACTGCAAAGATGAACTCTCCGGGATCAATGGCGTGATGCGGCCAGGTATTGTCCACCGCATCGACATGGATACGACCGGCGTACTCATTGTGTGCAAGAACGACAAGGCGCACAATGCCATAGCACAGCAGCTCAAGGTCCACTCCATCACTCGGAAATATTATGCGATCGTTCACGGTGTCATCAAAGAGGATGATGGTACGGTCAATGCCCCGATCGGGCGCCATCCAGTGGACCGAAAGAAGATGAGCATCAATGAGAAGAACGGAAAAGAAGCAGTCACTCATTACCATGTGTTAAAACGCTTCCGTCGGTTTACGTTCGTGGAGTGCCAGCTTGAGACCGGACGCACCCACCAGATCCGCGTGCATATGGCGAGCATCGGGCATCCGCTTCTCGGCGACCAGGTTTATGGCCCGGCAAAGGTACCGTTTTCCGGCCTTCAGGGTCAGACCCTGCATGCGGGGGTGCTGGGGATTATTCATCCTGCTAC
>CAKRRJ010000033.1 GCA_934394615.1 uncultured Lachnospiraceae bacterium | reverse complement strand
CCGGCCAACGTGGTTCCGGCTACCGCAAAGGGTGAGTTCTCCCTTCGTTCCTTCTCCAGAAAAGAGCTGGAAGAGGTCAGCGAGCGGTTCCAGGATATCATCAAGGGTGCAGCCCTGATCGCAGGGGTAACCTATGATATCGAGGAGGGAACCTTCTTCTACAACAAGATTCCGGTTCTGGGATTAAACAAGCTTCTGATGGACAATGCTGAGCTTGCGGGAGCACCGCAGCTGGCACCGCCCCGGGAGAAGACCGGTTCCACAGATTTCGGCAACGTCATGTACGAGATTCCGGGTTCCTGCATCCGTGTGGCATTCGTTCCGGAGGGAACCGCATCCCACTCTCAGGAATTCGTAGACGCAGGAAAGACCGAGAGCGCGCACAATTGTGTGATTTACGGCGGCAAGGCAATTGCCGGAGCCTGCTACGACCTCATCACAACAGAAGGCCTGTTAGACCAGATTAAGGCAGAGTTTGCCGAGAACAAAAAGAAAAACCAGTAACAAAACAATCAATAGAAGAAAAGAAATGCAGCTGCATGGATTATAGCGAGAGAGACTATATTCGTGCCGCTGCTGCAAAAGAAAGAGGGCTGACGCGAATGTCAGTCCTCTTTCTTTTCTGTAAAACCCTGCAGCGCGGAAAGGAAGATCATCATGGATATAAACAAAACAAAGAAAAAATGGAAGGAACTGGGGACAGATGCACTGTTTGACTTTGCGGGCGCTCTTTTGCAGGCGGTCGGCGTCTGGTGTTTTATTGAGCCGAGCCGCATTGCGCCGGGCGGGGTGTCGGGCATTGCGCTGATGCTGAATCACCTGTTTTCACTTCCGATCGGTGCGGTGAGCCTGATTATCAACATTCCGCTGCTGCTTGCCTCCTGGTGTCTTCTGGACCGTACCATGACGTTGAAAACGGTCCGTACCGTCATCTGGATGAGTGTGATCCAGGATCTGGTGTCGGCGGCAGGAATGTGGCAGTATGAGGGCGACCGGCTGATTTCCTGCGCGTTTGGCGGAATCTTTGTGGGAGTTGGCATGGCGCTCATCTTTATGCGCAATTCTACAACCGGCGGCGGGGATATCCTCGCAAAACTTTTACAGAAGCTCTGCCCCTACATGCAGACTGGATATGCCATTATGCTGGTGGATTTTGTGATCGTGGGGACTTCCGTTCTGGTATTCGGAGAGATTGAGGCGGCTATGTACGGTGTCATTTCCATTGTCTGCACGACCCAGGCGGTGGATACGCTGCTTTATGGCATGAATAAGGGAAGCATGATCACCATTCATTCGGAGAAGAACGAAGAGATTGCGAAAGAAATCATGGAGACGATGGACCGCGGAACCACGTTTTACAGAAGTATCGGCGGCTACAGCGGAAAAGAGGGACTGACCCTGACCTGCGCGGTGGACCGCAAGCAGTTTCATGTAGTAAAGGAAATTATTGACCGGCACGATCCGAGAGCGTTCGTGATCGTGTCGCCAACGAAAGAAACGTATGGGGAGGGATTTATCGGGGATTACCGGAAGTTATAAGGATAGAAAATGTGTCTGAAATGTAAAAAAGACCGGGATGCCAGGTTGCGTTCCGGTCTTCTCTGTGTTATACTCGTACCCGTTGCAAAGCCCACAAAAACAAGGTCGTACAGGGCTTTCAAGGCGGTCACCGCCTTAAAATGTGCCGAGTGTTCGTGACCTTCCACTCGTAAAACAAAACTAAAGGAGAACTGAATATGAACAAACAGCGTAACCAATCAACAACTGGCCGCATTACCCAGGGCGCAGCCATTGCGGCCCTCTATGTGGCTCTGACCATGATCGTTGCACCGATCGCTTTCGGACCGATCCAGTTCCGGATTTCTGAGGCACTTTGCGTGCTTCCGTACTTTTTGCCGGCTGCGGTACCGGGCGTAACCGTCGGATGCTTTCTCGCGAATCTGCTCTGCGGCGCAGCACCGCTTGATGTGGTATTCGGAAGCCTGGCAACCCTGATCGGAGCAGTCGGATCTTACTATCTCGGAAAGAAGAGTAAATGGCTGGTATGTGTTCCGCCGATCCTTGCCAATACCATCATCGTTCCGTGGGTGCTGCGCTATGCGTACGGCTCCACAGACCTGATCCCTTATGCCATGCTGACGGTAGGAATCGGAGAGATCCTGGCAATCGGTGTGCTTGGCAACATTCTGCTGCTGGCACTGGAGCGGAACCGTAAGGCGGTATTTGCGCAGTAAACTATAGCATTTCCATATAGGCCAGAAGCTGGTCTAACAGGCCGAGTCCGATCCAGATGAGGATCAGCAGGACAACAGCTCCCGCAATGAAGAATACAAGTTTGTAAAACAGATAGGCCCGGGCGAATTCTTTTCGTGCCGGGTCTTCTTCATGCCTGGCTTTATGAAACAGGTAGAACCAGCCTATAATGGGCATGTTCATGCACATGAAGGTAAAGAACCAGGAACGGACAGAAGGCGTCCACCAGCGCTCGTTGTGAGAGCGTCCGGTGCGGCGCTTTTTTTCTTTCCGGGAAGATTGTGCAGAGTCTTCCTGAAAACCAGGAGCCTGGGTATCTGCATCCGGCATGGTCAGCTGTGGGAGTACGGCAGTCTCCTGATCTACCCGTTTTTCCAGTGCTTCCTGGATCCGGGCGGTATCGATCGGGACAGCATCCGGCTGCTGGTCAGCCGGGGTGATATCCTGTGTGTCGTTCGGGATGATAGGTTCTGATTCAGAATGGTCGTTCATCATTTAGTTGTCCCCTCCTGTTGTTGGTGCTGAGTTTACAGACTGTGAAGAATCCAGACCATTTCCGGATCCGGAAGCCGGCTGGGAACTCCAGGTATTCCAGCTTCGCTTTGCCTGGTTTAAGTAACTCCGCAGAGACTGCTGTTCCAGCCCGATCTGGTGTTGTTCGGCGGCCTGGGATTCTGCCTCGGCGGTTTCTTTCTGGCGCTGGGCGGCCTGCCATTCCGCCTCCGTCGGCAGCGTGGAAACGCGGTCGATGGCTTTCTGGAGCCGCTCGCTGTAGGAAGCAGCTTCCTCGTAGGTTTCTACCAGGGAAAGTTTGCTGATGGCATTCTGCACCAGGCTTTCCGCGTCAGATGACTGGTATTCCAGGTTCTCCACATCGCGCAGGGCACTTAAGAAGGTGTTCTTGCGGGTCTGGATCTCCTGATTTTTTCTTGCCGTTACGGCATCTTCCTCAGCCTTTTTCTGGGCTTCGGCTTTTTCTTTTGCTTTCTGGGCCTCATACAGGGAAATGGTATCCTGCATTTCGCTGATGATCGGAGCAAACTCCTCATTGCGCTTTGTCATGCGGTCTAAGAGCTCTGCGCGCTTTTCGCTGCCGTCCATGAGGTTTAGTTTGGAAATGATGCTCTGGTACTGTTCCTTTACCCAGTAGGTGTCTTCTACGGTCTCGATGGTTTTATCTTCAAAAGCCGTTACCGCTGCTTCCAGATCGGCCTCCAGTTTGCGCTGCTCTTTGTCGTGAAGCGTCTGCTGGGCGCGGTCGTTTAAGGTGGAGCTGAACAGGTCGGTGATGCCGCTCTTGGAATCCGTTGTCATTTCTACAGTAGCAGGCTGCTCCCAGTCTAACGGCTCTTTGCCTTCGTGAATCTGGTCCATAACCTGTTTCCAGATCTTTCCGGCATAAGTCTTTCCGTAAATGCCAGGCATTGCCCGCGGGGTGTCGTAGCCGACCCAGACTGCGGTGGTGTAGTAGCGAGTGTAGCCGCAGAACCAGGTATCTTTGCTGCTGTTGGTCGTTCCGGTCTTTCCGGCGGCTGGCATATCATTTTCCAGGGCAAGTCCATAGCCGGTACCGTAAGGCTCGGTCAGGGTGCCTTTCAGGATATCGGTCAGCATGTAGGCGGAATCCTGCTGGTATACGACCTGGCTGTGCGGTTTTAAGTTTTTGGTGAGCTCCCCGTTATGTTCATGATCAATTTTGCGGATGCAGGTCTGATCGTTGTAGATACCGCCGTTTGCGAGTGTGCTGTAGCCCTTTGCCATGTCAACGACACGTACACCGTTGGTGAAGCCACCGATGCTTAAGGACGGCACACCGTTATCAATGTAAGTAAGCTTCTGGAACTCCATTTCGCCGAGATAGTTTAAACCGTAGTCCACACCGATATCGGTAAGGATCTGCCATGCCACGGTGTTCAGGCTTCGGTTTAAAGCCTCGCGGACAGATACATTTCCATAGTAGGAACCGCCGCTGTTAGACGGACCGTCCTCCCATTTGTGGTCATCCACGATGCGTGCCGGGTAGTATTCTCCAGTATCGAACGCCGGACCGTAGTCAATGAGCGGTTTGATGGTACTTCCCGGCTGTCTTGCGCTTAAGTACGCGCGGTTGTAGACATCGTCTGTTCCGCGCCCTCCGACAACAGCAACGACGCTGTTTGTCATATTGTCCACAATGACTCCGGCGCCCTGCAGCGCGTATTTTCCGTTATCCTGAAGCTCTGTGTAAGGAGAGAGGACATCGTCAATCTGGGCCTGCAGCGTGTTCTGCAGATTCTGGTCCAGGGTGGTGTAGATTTTGTAGCCGCCCGCGCGGATGTCATCCGCTTTTTCGGTATAGGTGGCCTGATAGTTTTCGATGTAGGAGTCGTAATCGTCCTTATTCTCAAATGTATACTGGAATGGGAAATCCTCTAACTTCATGAGCGTGATGGCAGCACAGTGGATGGCATAGCTGCTCATGTAGTTTTCATTGCTTCCCTCGCCTTCCTCCTGAACGATGTTGAGCGGCTGGCTGACTGCGCTGTCGTAGGCATCCTGGGTAAGATAGCCGACCTCCAGCATGCTCTGCAGGACATCGTTGCGCTTCTTTAAGGAAGCTTCCGGATTGCGGACCGGATTGTAAGCGGTAGGGCTGTTGCTGATGCCGACCAGAACTGCAGCTTCGTAGGGTTCCAGATCAGCGGCATCTTTGCCGAAGTAGTAGCGGCTGGCAGCCTCCACGCCGTAGCAGTGGTTGCCGTAGAAATTGGTATTGCAGTAAAATTCCATGATGTCGGCCTTGGAATACTTTTTCTCAATTTCCGGCGCCAGCAGGATTTCCACGATCTTACGGGTAAAGCTCTGCTCCTGCGTAAGGTAAGTATTTTTTACGACCTGCTGGGTAATGGTGCTGCCGCCCTGGGTAATTTCGCCACGGTTTTTTACGAGCGCAAGTCCCGCGCGGAAAGTGGCGATCCAGTCCACGCCGGAGTGGGATTTAAAGCGCCGGTCTTCCTGGGCGATGTAGGCGTTCTGCAGGTTCATGCTGATCTGGCTGATCGGGACATACTCGTAATGTCCGGCATTGATGAGTCCGATCAGCTGGTCATTTTTGTCGTAAACTTCGGTGTCGGACAGCATCTGGAAATCCTGCCGCTGCATCTGCGCGAGTTTATCGTATGCAACTTCCCGGCAGTGGTCCAGTTCAGGGCGTACCTTCGCGTAGACGAGAAGGCCAGTGATCCCGCATAGGATCAGCATGCAGGTAAGAAGATGCAGGATGGACTGTAAAAGCCACCCAAGGATACCGAACAGACTGACAAAAAAGCCGGGAATGGCCTTTTTTAGTGAGGGAATGGTACGGTTTGATTTCATAGTGTGATACCTCTGTAAACAGATTCCTTTCTTTCTACATTTTTACAAATGATTATAGTACAATTTCGAAGGAAAGACCAGAGCTACCGTAACAGATCCGTGCGTGTTTGCAGGCTGCGCCGAAAAAAGCATTGACTTTTCCGGGAAAAGGAAGTAAAAAGGAGAAGAATGTGAAGCAGCATATTATAAATAAGAAGTATGGTAATCATTTTAAAAATTAAAGAAGGACGGAATAGTAATATGTATCAGATAGATTTTAAGAAACCAATCGCGATCCATTTTATTGGAATCGGAGGCATCAGCATGAGCGGACTGGCAGAGATCCTTATGCAGGAAGGCTTTACCGTGAGCGGTTCCGACGCGCATGAGAGCCCGCTGACAGATCACCTGGAAGCAAAAGGCGCAAAGATCATGTATGGTCAGGCGGCAGCAAACATCACCGACGCGATTGACCTTGTTGTATACACCGCAGCGGTCCATGCGAATAACCCGGAGTACGCAGAAGTTGTGCGCCGCGGCATCCCGATGATGAGCCGTGCGGAGCTCCTTGGACAGATCATGAGAAACTACGGTGAGGCCATCGCCGTTTCCGGTACGCACGGAAAGACCACGACCACTTCCATGGTGACGGAGATTCTGCTGGCAGCCGAGAAAGACCCGACCATCTCCGTGGGCGGCATCCTGCACTCCATTGGCGGAAACATCCGCGTGGGCGGACCGGATCTGTTTGTGACCGAAGCGTGTGAGTACACCAACAGCTTCCTTTCTTTCTACCCGACCATGGAACTTATTTTAAATATTGAAGCAGACCATCTGGATTTCTTTAAAGACCTGGATGACATCCGCCATTCCTTCCGGCTGTTTGCCGAGAAGCTGGATGAAAAAGGACTTCTTATTATCAACCGCGATATCCGCGATTACGAGGAGATCTGCGGCGGACTGCCGTGCCGTGTTGTAACCTTTGGCCACAGTGCAGAGAGCGATTACGCGGCAGCAGACATTACATACGATGAGTACGCCCGCCCTTCCTTTACCCTGATGGATCATGGAACAGAGGCAGGACGCATTACCCTTGGCGTGCCGGGTGAGCACAATGTATACAATGCCCTGGCAGCCATCGCGGCAGCAAAAGCGCTCTGCATTTCCGATGAGGCGATTGCGGCAGGACTGGCGCACTTTACCGGAACTGACCGCCGGTTCGAGAAGAAGGGCGAGTTAAACGGCATTACCATCATTGATGATTACGCACATCATCCGCAGGAGATCGCGGCAACCTTAAAGGCAGCAAAGAATTATCCGCACAAGAAGCTCTGGTGCGTATTCCAGCCTCACACCTACACCCGCACCAAAGCATTTCTGGATGAGTTCGCGGAAGCGCTCTCTGCAGCCGATGCTGTAGTGCTTGCTGATATCTACGCTGCAAGAGAGACTGATACACTGGGAATCAGTTCCAGGGATATCGCGTCCCGGATCGAAAAACTGGGCACGGAAGTCCACTATTTCCCGAGCTTTGAGGAGATCGAAGCATTTCTTTTGAAAAATTGTTCCACCGGTGATTTGTTGATAACTATGGGCGCCGGAGACATTGTAAAAGTTGGGGAAAAGCTGCTTAGCAAATAGTTATCCACATTATCCACATAGTTTTCCACTTTTTATGTAAAGGGACTATGTGGATTTTTTAATTTACATAAGCAAATGTCTAAAAATTCACGAAACCACGGTTTTATCCGCAATTCGACGTTTTTTGAGGCAATTTTCGCGTAGTGAAAAAAGTGTATATCCACATTATCCACATTATCCACAATGAAATCTGTGGATAAACTCGCCTATTTCTTTTTAATTTTGGATGTGGTAAGATGTTAACAGACAGAAAGGTGAGGTTTTTATGAGTGTTACATATCAGTTTCAGGTGGACGCGACACTTGTGTCCAACGAGTTTATCGACCGTTACCTGGCGGATGCGAACGGAGAGTATGTGAAGGTATATCTCTATCTGCTCCGCCATAAGGATGAGCCTTTCAGCCTGGAGAAAATCGCGGACGGGCTGAACCATACCGAAGCGGATATCCGCAGGGCACTTTCGTACTGGGAGAAGCTTGGCGTGATAAGCGGTGTGGAGACCGCGGCGGCAAAGCAGGAGACACAGGCAGCAAAACGGAACATGTCCGGAATGGCGGCAGGGCAGACAGCCGCCGCACAGGCCGCGGCTGCGCCGGTTTCTGCAGCTGGAATCGGAAAAACACGTCCGGTATACAGCCAGGATCAGGTCAACCGCCTTCAGGGCGACGAGGAGTTTGCGGAGCTTCTCTACATTGCGCAGCGCTACCTGAACAAGATCTTTACCCAGAGGGAGCTGGAGGTGTTCGCGTACCTGTACGATGGACTCCATATGTCAGCGGAGCTTCTGGAATATCTTGTAGAGCACTGTGTACAGGGCGGCCATACGAGCATCCGCTACATCGAGACGGTAGCCATCAGCTGGCATGAGAAAGGTTTTGCCACTGTGGAGCAGGCAAAGGCTTACGCGAGCGGCTTTACAAAAAATTCGTTCTCTGTCATGCGCGCGTTCGGCCTGACCGGAAGAAACCCGGGTGAGGCGGAAAAAGAGATGATCGAGCGCTGGTTTGGCGAGTACGGATTCACACGCGAGATCGTTCTGGAAGCGTGCAACCGCACCATGGAAGCCACGCACAATCCGAGCTTCCGCTATGCGGACCGCATCCTTTCGGAGTGGCGGAAAGCTGGTGTAAAGAACTTAAACGATATCTCCGCGCTGGATGAAAAGCGAAAAGAGCAGAAGAACCAGAAAAACCAGAAGAACAGCCGTCAGGCAAATAACCAGTTTTTAAACTTTGAGCAGAGGAACACGGACTATGATTCCCTCATGATCAGCCAGGTAAAAGACTGGATCGGGGAACAGTAACAGCAATGATAATAGAAGGAGGCAGAAATGGCACTGAGTAATTCCCAGTACAACGCGGTGATGCGGGGCTATGAAGAACGGCAGCGCCTGCAGCGGCGTGCCATGGAAGCGCGGATCGAGGAAGTATACCGAAAGGTACCAAAAGTCCGGGAACTCGACCAGCTGATGAGCACCAGGGCGGCGGACTGTGCCAGACGGGTGCTTGGCGGTGAGCCGGATGCGCGGGCGCATCTGAAGGAGGAACTTGCAGATCTGCGGGAACAGAAACAGGCACTTTTGCAGGCGGCAGGATTTCCGGCAGACTATATGGAACTCCGCTATGACTGTCCGGACTGCCAGGATACCGGGTATGTGAACGGAAAGCGCTGTCACTGTTTTGAGCGCCAGCGCCTGAATATTCTGTATGCGCAGTCAAACATCGAGTCCATTTTAAAAGAAGAAAATTTTGAGCATTTCCGCTTTGACTTTTATGATGATACCCAGCAGATGCCGCAGCTTGGCATGACGGAACTGGAGTATATGAAGATTGTGGTGCGCCAGTGCCGCGAGTTTGCGGACCAGTATCCGGAAAAGGGAACGAGCCTTCTCTTTACCGGAGGAACCGGTGTGGGAAAAACGTTTCTTACCAACTGTATCGCCAAAGAGCTGATCGACCGGTGCATCTCTGTTATCTACCTGTCATCGAATGAGCTGTTTGAGATCTTCTCCAAATATAAGTTCGGGCGCGACAGTGAGGAGGATGTGCAGGAGAGCTACCGCTACATTCTCGAATGCGATATGCTGATCATTGACGATCTTGGAACGGAACTCAACAACTCGTTTGTATCGTCCCAGCTGTTTTACTGTATTAACGAGCGCATCAGCCGGAAGAAAGGGACCATCATTTCCACAAACCTTTCCATGGGAATGCTGCGCGACAGTTATTCCGACCGCGTAACATCGCGCATCATGAGCAATTACCGGATCATCCCGCTGTATGGCGGCGATATCCGCATGAAAAAGCGGGCGGTTGGCAGATAGAGACGGCGGCGGATTCGCACGAAAACAACATTTCTGCCGGGAGATTGTGAAAAAGAAATCAGACCTGGCGGAAAAGTGAAAGTTTCCGGGGATTGGCTTGACTTAACTGAGGCATAATGATATAAAAGAAACGTTATGGCGCTGTTTCGAAAAAAACGGAAACGGCGCGGGAACACAGGAAAATATAATACACGATATGACATGGAGGATAAGATGATTTACGAAGAGAAGACCATTGAAACCATTCCGGTAGGACCATTAGGACTGATTCCGTTAAAGAGCTGTTCAACACTGGGAGCAAAGGTAAACGACTGGCTGGTTGAGTGGAGAAAAGAGCGTGAGAGTGAGCACAAATCCACGATCGCGTTTGCAGGCTATCAGAGAAATTCTTACATTATTGAGGCTAAGACTCCGCGTTTTGGTTCCGGTGAAGGTAAGGGAACCATTGAATCTTCTATTCGTGGCGATGATCTTTACATCATGGTAGACGTGTGTAACTATAATCTGACCTACTCTCTGTGCGGCATGACCAATCATATGTCCCCGGACGATCACTTCCAGGACTTAAAGCGTGTCATCGCGGCAGCAGCAGGCAAGGCACGCCGTATCAACGTCATTATGCCGTTCCTCTATGAGAGCCGCCAGCATAAGCGTTCCGGCCGTGAGTCCTTAGACTGCGCGCTGGCTCTGCAGGAGCTCACCAATATGGGCGTTGAGAACATCATCACCTTCGACGCGCATGACCCGCGTGTACAGAATGCGATTCCGTTAAAGGGATTTGAGACGGTACAGCCGATTTACCAGTTCATCAAGTACCTGTTAAAGAACGAGACAGAGCTTCAGATCGACAGTGACCACATGATGGTCATCAGCCCGGATGAGGGCGGTATGGGCCGTGCTGTTTACTTCGCAAACGTACTGGGCCTGGATATGGGTATGTTCTATAAGCGCCGCGATTACACCAAGATCGTAAATGGCCGCAACCCGATCGTGGCTCACGAGTTCCTGGGCTCCAGCGTAGAGGGCAAGGACGTGATCATTGTGGACGATATGATCTCTTCCGGCGAGAGCATGCTGGATGTCGCAAAAGAGTTAAAGCGCAGAAAAGCAAGAAAGGTATTCATCTGCGCAACCTTCGGCCTGTTCACCAACGGACTGGCTAAATTTGACGAGTATTACGAGAACGGCCTGATTGACCGGATCCTGACCACCAACGTGGTTTACCAGACTCCGGAACTGTTATCCAGACCGTACTATATCGATGTAGATATGAGTAAGTACATTGCCCTGATCATCGACAACTTAAATCACGATGATTCCTTAAGCGAGCTGTTAAGCCCGACCAAGCGCATTAACAAGCTTCTGGACAAGTACCGCAATAAATAAGGTGGTTATTTCATGAACGAAGAAAAAAGAACTCCTCAGAAAAAGGAAGATCAGCCGGGCGGCTGGAAAAAAGAACTTTTTGAATGGATAAAGATCATTGTATCCGCGGCGCTCATCGCGTTTGTGCTGAACACGTTTATTATCGCGAACAGCGAGGTTCCGAGCGGTTCCATGGAGAATACGATCATGACAGGCGACCGCGTTATCGGCTCAAGACTGTCCTACCATTTTGGAGATCCGGAGCGGGGAGATATTGTTATTTTCCATTTCCCGGACAATGAGGAGATCTATTACGTCAAGCGTATCATCGGCCTGCCGGGCGAGACGGTCGATATCGTGGATGGAAAAGTCTACATCGACGGTTCCGAGACACCGCTTGATGAGCCGTACATCCGGGAACCGATGATCCCGGAGGCGCCGATGCATTTTGAGGTACCGGAAGACTGTTATTTTATGATGGGTGATAACCGGAACTATTCCATGGATGCAAGACGCTGGCAGAATACCTATGTAAAGCGTGAGAAGATCATCGCGAAGGTACTGTTCCGTTACTTCCCGAAGCCGGGAGTGCTGAAATAATAAAGGTTTGCGAAAAAAACAAGGTCTGGAACACCGCGGTCTGCGGTGCTTCCGGGCCTTTTGCCGTTCTGTTGAAATTGCTATTTAAACGAGAGTGTGTTATATTTGAACTACATCATATTTGACATTTAAAGGGGAACAACAATGAAAGATACAACATTAGTGATCATGGCAGCCGGGATCGGAAGCCGTTTTGGCGGCGGTATCAAACAGCTTGCGGCGGTAGGCCCGAATGGCGAGATCATCATGGATTATTCCATCCACGACGCGCTGGAAGCCGGATTCAACAAGATTGTTTTCATCATCCGAAAGGACCTGGAAAAGGACTTCCGCGAGATTATCGGAAACCGCATTGAAAAGATCGCGCATGTAGAGTATGCGTTCCAGGAGGTGGATTCCCTTCCGGAGGGCTACACGGTACCGGAAGGCAGAAAGAAGCCATGGGGAACCGGCCAGGCAGTCCTGACGGTAAAAGACCTTGTGCATGAACCGTTCCTCGTTATCAATGCAGATGATTACTATGGCCGCGAGGGTTTCTTTAAGATCCACGATTATATGGTAAATGAAATGGATGTGGACGGCGATCCGTACGAGATGTGCATGGCGGGCTTCATCCTGGAAAACACGCTCAGCGACAACGGCACAGTGGCCCGCGGCGTGTGCGAGGTGAATGCGGATGGAACCTTAAAGGCAGTGACCGAGACCTATGATATTGAGCGGAAGGGAAACGGCATTTTCGGAAACGATGTGAACGGCAATCCGGTTCTGGTAGACGCAGGGCAGTATGTTTCCATGAATATGTGGGGACTTTCTCCGAAATTCCTGGATGCGCTGGAAGCAGGCTTTACGAAGTTTCTGGATGGTGTCGGGGACAATGGCGTGAAGGCAGAATATCTGCTCCCAGCAGTCATCGACAGCGAGATCAAGTCCGGCCATGCAGCCGTGCGTGTGCTTGAGACAAAGGATAAGTGGTTTGGCGTTACCTACAAAGAAGATAAGGAAATTGTGGTAAATTCCATCCGCAGCCTGATCGCAGCTGGCGTGTATAAGGAGAAACTGTATGACTAAACTGATCTCCTGGAATGTCAATGGCCTGCGCGCCTGCGTCGGCAAAAATTTTATGGAATTTTTCCAGGAGGCGGATGCCGATGTATTCTGCCTTCAGGAGACAAAGCTCCAGGCGGGACAGATTGAGTTGGACCTTCCCGGGTATCACCAGTACTGGAACTACGCAGAGAAAAAGGGGTATTCGGGAACCGCACTCTTTACAAAGGAAGAGCCGCTTTCCGTAACCTATGGGCTGGGTATTCCGGAGCACGATAAAGAGGGAAGAGTCATAACCGCGGAGTTTCCAGCATATTATGTCATTACGTGCTATACGCCAAATTCCCAGAACGAGCTTGCGCGGCTGGATTACCGCATGGAGTGGGAAGATGCGTGGAGAGCATACTTAAAGGATCTGGACGAGAAAAAGCCGGTTATTTTCTGCGGCGATTTTAATGTGGCGCATCAGGAAATCGACCTGAAAAATCCGAAGACCAACTGGAACAATGCCGGTTTTACGGATCAGGAGCGGGAAAAGTTCACGAAGCTTCTGGAAGCCGGATTTACCGACACCTGGCGCTGCTTTTATCCGGATCTGGAGCAGGTGTATTCCTGGTGGTCTTACCGTTTTAAGGCGCGTGAGAAGAACGCGGGCTGGCGCATTGACTATTTCTGCGTTTCAGACCGCTTAAAAGACCGGCTGGAGTCGGCCAGGATCCATACCGAAGTGTTCGGGTCCGACCACTGTCCGGTGGAACTGTGTTTAAAATAAAAAGCCTGTAAAAAAAGGAGAAAGGTGGGAGGAATTGGAAACGTATCAGATCGATGAACATGACACCAGAGTGTATCCAATGGGCCTCACACAGACAGACGGGGGGATCCACGTATCCGTGGCGGCTGCAGCAAAGGCCTGCAGCCTCCTTTTGTTTGTAAGGGAGGAAGGAAAAAACGGACGCGCGGCAAAATACCGCGAAGCAGCAGCCATTCCATTCCCGGAATCCGGGAGAACCGGAAATGTCTGGTCCATGACGCTGCGCGGCGGGGACTTTTCCAGCCTGTATTATGCGTTTGAGGCGGATCATGTGCGCTTTTCAGACCCGTACGGACGCTCTTTTGTGGGAAGAGAGCACTGGGGCCGCCTGAGTGGGGCGAAAACACTCCTGTTATCTCCGGTCACAGAGCCGGAGTTTGACTGGCAGGGAGACCGTCCGCTGCATATCCCGTACGAGAACTGCATCGTGTACCGGGCACATGTCAGAGGACTGACAAAGCATGCTTCATCCAGAACAGAGCACCGCGGAACCTTCCGCGGCGTGGTGGACAAGATCCCGTATTTGAAAGAACTTGGGATCACAACGCTGGAGCTGCTTCCTGCTGTGGAGTTTCAGGAAGTCATGATGCCGGAGCAGACAGAGGGCAATCCGTACGGAAACAGCGAACCGACCGGACGCTTAAATTACTGGGGTTACGCCAAAGCCGGTGTGTTCGCGCCGAAAGCATCTTACGCGGATTCTGGGACAAGCCCGGTTACAGAGTTTAAGTATATGGTGCGGGAACTGCACAAAGCCGGACTGGAAGTGGTGCCGGAGTTCTATTTTTCGGGAAAGGAAGTACCGGAATTTGTGCTGGAGACTGTCCGTTTCTGGGTGCGGGAATACCATGTGGACGGCATTCACCTGACCGGATACGCGCCGACGGAGCTTCTGGCAAAAGACCCGTATCTGGCCGATACCAAGCTCTGGGCGCTTTCCTGGAATGCGGAGAAACCGGCACCGGGAACGAAAAAGCATCTGGGCGAGTATAACGATGGCTTTCTCATCGACATGCGCCGTGCTTTAAAGGGTGATGAGGAGCAGATGAGCAGCCTCATTTACCGCAACCGGCGCAACCCGGCAGGCTTTGGCGTGTTAAACTTCATGGCGGGCACAAATGGCTTTACCATGATGGACATGGTTTCTTACGACCAGAAGCACAACGAGGCCAACGGAGAGAACAACCGCGACGGAAGCGACTATAATTACTCCTGGAACTGCGGCGCGGAGGGTCCGGTCCGCAAAAAGAAGATTCAGGAACTGCGTGCGAGACAGCTGCGCAATGCCATGCTGATGCTGTTTTTAAGCCAGGGTACCCCAGTGCTGCTTGCGGGCGATGAGTTCGGCAATTCCCAGAACGGAAACAACAACGCCTACTGCCAGGACAACGAGACATCCTGGCTGAACTGGAACTTAAACAAGTGGGACCAGGAGCTTCTTTCGTTCACAAAGCATGTCATTGCGTTCCGCAAGGCGCATCCGGTGTTCCATATGGAGCAGGAGCCGCGGGTCATGGACTATCTGGCATGCGGCCACCCGGATATTTCCTATCACGGCGTAAACGCATGGCAGCCGGAATTTGAGAATTTCCGCCGCCAGATCGGTATTTTATATTGCGGCACTTACGCGAAAAAAGAAGACGGGGAGCCGGACGACTTTTTCTTTGTCATTTTCAATATGCACTGGGAGCCGCACGGCTTCGCGCTGCCGAATCTGCCGAAGGATTCCGAGTGGTGCCTGGTATTCGACACCAGCGATGCAGGGGCCGGGGGCTTCTATGAGGAAGGGCAGGAACGAAAGATTTCAAATCAGAAGAACTGCATGGTGCCGTCCCGCTCCGTTCTCGTATTTAAGGGAAAGAAAAAGGCGAAAAACCTTGACAAAGCCTAGTAAAACAGATATAAATGAAAGGGCAAATTGAAATACTGAAAAAACGGCCGTGTGGCTGTTATCGCATTTAGGAGGAATTCATAATGAACAAGACAGAATTAGTAGCAGCAGTAGCTGAGCAGGCAGGCCTTTCCAAGAAAGACGCAGAGGCTGCAGTAAAGGCATTTACCGATGTAGTTGCAGAGGCTCTGAAGGCAGGCGATAAAATCCAGTTAGTAGGCTTTGGTACCTTCGAGGTATCCGAGAGAGCAGCAAGAGAAGGCCGCAACCCGAGAACCGGCGAGACCATGACCATCGAGGCTTCCAAGACCCCGAAGTTCAAAGCTGGTAAGGCATTAAAGGATCTTGTAAACGCTTAATTTTATGAGATTAGACAAATACCTGAAAGTATCCCGTTTGATAAAACGCAGAACGGTTGCAAATGAAGCCTGCGATGCCGGAAGGGTGCTGGTCAATGACCGTCCCGCCAAAGCTTCGGTGAACGTAAAGGCCGGGGACATCATTGAGATTCAGTTTGGTACTTCTTCCGTGAAGGTAGAGGTCCTGGACGTACAGGAGACTGTGCGCAAGGATGACGCAAAAGAACTCTACCGCTACCTCTGATTCTTATGATTCTTATATCATTACTTTCATAAACAAAAAAACCTCTCCATATACTAAACCATGAGTTTAGGTGGGGAGGTTTTTTCGTGGAGGAAAGATCCGGAGTCCGTGCCCATGCCTGCCGGCTGGAAAACCGCAATGCGGCCAGCCTGACCGGAGTGCGGGAAGTGGTCTCTTTTGATGAAAACCAGGTGGTGATGGATACGGACATGGGTCTTTTGACCATTAAGGGAAAGGAACTCCATGTCAGCCGCCTTATGGTGGAAAAGGGGGAGCTGGAGATAGACGGACAGGTGGACAGCCTGGCCTACTCCTCCAATGAGGCGTACCGCAAGGCCGGCCAGTCCATCCTGAACCGGCTGTTCGGCTGATGGCGGCGGTGTGCCGGGAGGCCTGGCTGTTTGCGGCGGGAGCAGCAGTCGGAGCCTTTTTTATGTGCGTGTATGACGGACTGCGCCTGTTCCGGTTTCTGGTCCCGCATCGCAGCCTGGCTGTGGGAATCGAGGATCTTTTATTCTGGATCTGGACGGGGCTTTTTACGTTTGCGTTTCTGTACCGGGTCAACGACGGCGCGGTGCGTGTTTACATCGTCGGGAGCATTCTTGGCGCTATGATCCTCTATGACCGTGTGGTCAGCAGAAATTTGCGAAAGCTCTTGAAAATGCTGATCCGATGCATTAGAATGAAATTACGAAGGTAACATAAGAAGGCAAGTTGTAAAGTTGGTGAAAGTTATGAAAACGCGTGGAACGGGACGCAGAAAACACAGAGACAGGCTGGGAAACCGTCTGGCCATCATCGGTATTACCGGTGTGGTAATCAGCCTGGCTGTAGTTGTAAACATTAAAAACACATCCATGGAGAAAAAAGTTCTGGAATATCAGGCAAAGGAAGAATCGCTGACCCGCCAGGTCGAAAACGAAAAGAAGCGGGCGGCAGAACTGGAAGAGTACCGTGTTTATGTACAGACAAAACAGTATGTAGAGGAAGTGGCCAAGCAGAAGCTGGGCCTGGTAAAGCCAGACGAGATCCTCTTGAAACCGGCGCCAAAGAACTAGCATAGGATCCCCTCCGGCCGCATATATTGTGGTTTAGGAGGGGATTTTTGTGTGGAAACGGGAAAGACGCCGGGATATGGCTGATGTAAATATCTATACAGCGGAGAGACTGAGTGAGATGGCGCGGTCGCTGGGTATCCTGGCACGCGCCTGCAGCGACCGTATGGAGGAGGAAAAGGGCCTCACAAGGGATGACGCTCTGGCGGCGATGCAGACGGCGGCAGCCGCAGTCTGCGGGCCGTGCAGCCGCTGCAATCTCTACACGGACGCGGGGAAGGAAGAAAGCTATTATCTGTATTACCTGCTCCGTTCGTTTGAGCAGAAGGGGCGCGTGGAGTATGAGGACATGCCCCGTTTTTTTCTGGAAACCTGCAGGAAGAAAGAGGAGTATCTGGCGCAGCTGAACCGGAATCTGGGGCGGGCGACCATGAACCTGGAGTGGAAGAACCGTTTTTTAGAGAGCCGCGACACCGTCATGGTGCAGTTCCGGGAGCTGGCGGTGATGCTGGAGGAGTTTGCCGGGCAGATGAGCCGGACAGCGGACATTACGGAGAAAAAAGAAGAGCAGGTACGTCGCCTGTTCCGGTTTCATCAGATCGCGGTAGACAATATGCTGCTTTTGCAGCATGAAAATAAAAGCCGGGAAGCGTATGTGACGCTGCGCGCGCTGGGCAGCCGGTGTATGACAGCAAAGGACGCTGCGGAACTGTTTGGACAGGCTGTTGGCGGACGAGGCTGGTACGCGCCGCCGGACACCCGCGCGCTGATCACGAGACAGTCCGGGGTGATCCATTTTCTGGAACCCGGGGAATATCGCATGATGTATGGGGTTGCGCGGATGTCGAAGAATGGAACCGGCGTTTCGGGAGATAATTATACCTATTCCGGCAGTGTCCCGGGGCAGGTCATCATGAGCCTTTCTGATGGGATGGGAAGCGGTGAGGCGGCCTCGGCAGAGAGCGGAAAGGTCATCGAGCTTTTGCAGCAGCTTCTGGAGGCGGGATTTGGCGCGCGCTCCGCACTTAAGATGGTGAACACGATCCTTCTGCTGACCGGGGTGGAACAGCATCCGGCAACGCTGGATCTGTGCTGCGTGGATCTTGGAAACGGGGTTCTGGAAGCCATGAAGATGGGGGCAGTTGCCACGTTCGTTTTGAGTGAGGGCGGCGTGGACATCCTGGAGGCGGGCAATGTACCGGCGGGCGTGCTCACGGCGGCAGAGCCGGCGCTTTTATCTAAAAAATTGTGGGATGATGACCGCATCATTATGGTGACGGATGGCGTGCTGGAAGCCTGCCCGGGACTTGAGAAAGAGCAGAGCCTGAAAGCCTATATTGAGTCCATGCCGGTGAAAACGCCGCAGGATATGGCAGAGCGCATTCTGCGTTTCGCGTGCCAGAACGGCGGCATGAATGACGATATGACCGTGCTCGCGGCCGGAATCTGGAAGCGGTAGAAACCTGTTCAATGAGAAAAACGGAGGTTGCAACGGGCAGGGATTACAGGTATAGTTAAGACGAAAACGTTTTTATAAAAATACAGGAAGAATAACATGTTAAAAACAGTGAAACAGTATATTGCGGAGCAGGGACTCTGGCAAAGCGGCGATGCGGTGCTTGTGGCGCTGTCCGGCGGAGCCGATTCCGTATGCCTTCTGACTGTGTTAAAACAGCTGTCGGAGGAAGGAATCAGGCCGCCGGTTTCAGGCGGGGAAGCCGGAGCATGTGGCCGGGAATCGAAAGCAGCTTCGGACAGTCAGGAATCTGACTGCGTCCGCGCGTTTCAGCTTCGGGCGGTCCATGTGCATCATGGCATCCGGGGAGCGGAGGCGGACCGAGACGAGGCATTTGTCCGGGCACTGTGCGAACAGCTTGACGTTCCGCTTTTTGTGACGCACTGCCAGGTCCCGGCTTACGCAAAGGCGCACGGACTCTCGGAAGAGGAGGCAGGGCGGGTTTTGCGCTACCAGGTGCTGGAAGAGCAGGCAGACCGGCTGCAGGCAGAGCTTCTGGCGGGCAGTCAGGTGAAAATCGCGCTGGCGCATCACCGGGACGACAACGCCGAGACGATTTTGCACCATCTGGCGCGCGGAAGCGGCCTGACAGGTCTTGCGGGGATCCGCCCGGTCCAGGGAAGGCGGGTGCGCCCGCTGCTGTGCGTGGGCCGCGCCGAGATCGAGACCTGGCTGAACGAGCATGGTTATGCATGGTGCGAGGACAGTACGAACCGGTCGGCGGAGTATACCCGCAACCGTATCCGGAACCAGGTCCTCCCGATGTTAAAGAGCGCAGTGAACGAGCAGGCGGAGGAGCACATTGTACAGGCCGGACAGATCATCGGCCAGGCAGATGATTATCTGCGGCAGCAGGCGGCAGAGATCTGGATGCAGGCCTGGAAGCAGAAACCGGAGTGTCACAGTGCCAGCGCAGCCGGAAATGACAGAGAGGTTTCTGGCACGAAACGCGGATCGGGACCCGGAACAGCAGATGGCGGAAATCAGGCGGAGATTCCGCTTGCCGTATTCCGGAAACAGCCGGATATTTTAAAGACGTATCTGATCCGGCATATGCTGGAGTTTCTGGAGCCGGGGTGGAAGGACATCACATACCGGCATTTCGGGCAGATCGCGGAACTTGCCGCAAAGCAGGTGGGAAGCCATCTCGACCTGCCGGGGAATCTGTTTGCGCAGACGGGGTATGAAACCCTGATCATTGGGAAAACGGCGCAAAAAACAGGGCAGCCGGGAGAAAGCAGTCTTCCCGTGCTCCAGATGACGATATTTTCCCGCCAAAAAGACCAGGAAATTCCGAAAAACCAGTATACGAAATGGTTTGACTATGATAAAATTAAAGGTACGCTGTCTGTTAGAACCAGACGGGCGGGGGATTATCTGATCCTGCCGTCCGGAGGGCGCAAAACCATTGCCCGTTTCATGATCGATGAGAAGATCCCAAAGGAAAAACGGGATTCTATTTTGCTTCTTGCGGAAGAAGATCATGTACTGTGGGTGGTGGGCTACCGGATCAGCGAATACTATAAGATAGAACAACATACACAAAACATATTGCAGGTTACCTGCGACGGAGGAGAAGATTATGGCAGATAAGATCAGAGTATTATTGCCGGAAGAAGACGTAAACAAACGAATCAGCGAAGTTGCTGCACAGATCAGCAAAGATTATGAAGGAAAGCAGATCCATCTCATCTGTATCTTAAAGGGCGGCGTATTCTTTACCTGTGAGCTGGCAAAGCGTATTACCGTTCCGGTTACCATGGATTTCATGTCTGTTTCCAGCTATGGTGATGACACCAAATCCAGCGGTGTAGTCCGCATTGTCAAGGATCTGGATGAGTCCCTGGCAGACAAGGAAGTCCTGATCGTGGAGGATATCATTGATTCCGGCCGCACCCTTGCTTACCTCATCGAGGTATTAAAGCAGCGCGGACCGAAGAGCATCCACCTGTGCACCCTGCTCGACAAGCCGGAGCGCCGTGTGAAGAAGCAGGTTAAGGTCGATTACACCTGCTTTACCATTCCGGATGAGTTCGTAGTGGGCTACGGTCTGGATTATGCCCAGAAATACCGCAATCTCCCGTACATCGGCGTGGTTGAGGTCGATGAATAAGGAGGAAGATGAGTGAAACAGCAAAGTGGTTTTCGGGGCAGCTGGCTGCTATTTCCGCTGCTCCTGATCTTACTGGTCGTGTATTTTACCCAGGGAATGCAGAGCCACAGACAGAACGAACTGAGTTATCAGCAGTTTGAGCAGATGTTAGAGAGCGGTGATGTGGGAACCCTGACGATTTATCAGAATGAGCAGACGCCAACCGGCCGTGTGAGCATTGTAAACCGTGCCGGCGACATTTATGTGACCAACGTAACCGATGTAAACCAGACCCAGCAGAAGCTTCAGGAAATGAACATTGACTATAACGTAGACAATGTTCCGCAGACAAACTACTGGATGAGCCTGATCATTCCGGTTGTCATTTCCATTGGCGCGGTTGTGCTGGTTATGGTTATCCTGAATGTGCGGGCCGGTGCCGGCGGTGGTGGTACCAACGCCAGAATGATGAACTTCGGCAAAAGCCGTGCGCGCATGACGAATACCAGCAATGTCTCATTCAAGAACGTAGCGGGCCTTCAGGAAGAGAAGGAAGATCTGGAGGAGATGGTTGATTTCCTCCGTAATCCGCAGAAATATACCAGTGTGGGCGCAAGAATCCCGAAAGGTGTCATTTTAGTGGGCCCTCCTGGAACCGGTAAGACCCTGCTTGCAAAGGCAGTGGCCGGTGAGGCAGGCGTTCCGTTCTTCTCCATCTCCGGTTCCGATTTTGTGGAGATGTTCGT
Organism: uncultured Lachnospiraceae bacterium; assembly: GCA_934394615.1. Lineage (GTDB taxonomy): Bacteria > Bacillota > Clostridia > Lachnospirales > Lachnospiraceae > Brotaphodocola. The sequence continues at coordinate 3,928 of CAKRRJ010000033.1, read as the reverse complement.
GGGCGTGGGCGCGTCCCGTGTCCGCGATCTGTTTGAGGAGGCAAAGAAAGCAGCTCCGTGTATCGTATTCATCGACGAGATCGATGCGGTAGCCCGCAGACGAGGCACTGGTATGGGCGGCGGCCACGACGAGCGTGAGCAGACCTTAAACCAGCTTCTGGTTGAGATGGATGGTTTCGGCGTCAACGAGGGTATCATTGTCATGGCGGCAACCAACCGTGTGGACATTCTGGATCCTGCGATCCTGCGTCCGGGCCGTTTTGACCGCAAGGTAGCTGTAGGCCGTCCGGATGTGAAGGGCCGTGTGGAGATTCTTCAGGTGCATTCCAAAGAAAAACCGCTCGGAGAGGATGTAGACCTGACCCGTGTGGCAAAGACCACTTCCGGATTTACCGGAGCAGATTTGGAAAACCTGTTGAATGAGGCTGCGATCCTTGCTGCAAAGGAGAACCGCAGTTTTATCCGCCAGGCAGATATCGACCGCGCGTTTGTCAAGGTTGGCATTGGCGCGGAGAAGAAGAGCCGTGTCATTTCTGAGAAAGAAAAGAAGATTACCGCGTACCATGAGTCCGGTCACGCGATTCTGTTCCATGTGCTGCCGGATGTGGGACCGGTGCACACCGTATCCATCATCCCGACCGGTGTTGGGGCAGCAGGTTATACCATGCCGCTTCCGGGGGAAGATGAGATGTTCAATACCAAGGGTAAGATGCTGCAGGACATTATGGTATCCCTTGGCGGCCGCATTGCGGAGGAAATCATCTTTGGTGATGTGACCACCGGCGCTTCCCAGGATATCAAGCACGCCAGCAAGGTAGCCCGCGCCATGGTGACCCAGTACGGCATGTCCGACAAGGTCGGCATGATCGACTACGGCAGTGACGACGATGAAGTCTTCATCGGCCGCGATTTCGGTCATGTGCGCGCTTACAGCGACGAAGTAACCGCTTCTATCGATGCCGAGGTAAAACGCATTATTGACGAGTGCTACGCGAAGGCGAAAAACATTATCCTGGAGCACCGGGATGTGCTGGAAAGCTGTACTGCCCTGCTGATCGAGAAAGAAAAAATCGGTCAGGAAGAGTTTGAGGCGCTGTTCCAGAAATAAAAAATTGCAAGAACTATACAAAGTGCACAAAAAAAGTTTTGAAATTTGTTCATGTTTGTTAACACTTATTGGCTGGTCCATGCTATTATAATAGGCGTAAACCCCCCAATACATTATATAGTTTTTGCTACACCCCATAAGAAACGAAATACCTTCTCCTGAAAGAGCCAGCTACCCCGCTGGCTCTTTCGCTTTATATAAAGAATTTTCAGTTCAGAAAATTCCTACTTAAAAATCCTGCTTGAAGGTTATCGTTTTTTGTATACTTGTTTAAACGTGTTGTAATTGACATGATTATCATTTAAAATGGAGCTATACAATTCCATCAGGTCCGAAGGAGAAAATCAGAGAAGAAGGATCTGGACAGGAAGGAGCAGGGGTTAGTTATGTTTGATGAACATCAGGGAAATGGAATGAACCGGCAGGCATTGTTTACGGATGAGACGCAGGATTACCGTCGCCCGGAGGAACCGGACGCAGGCGAAACAGTCACACTCCGCTTTCGCACCGCGAAAGACGATGTCGACCGGGTTTTTTATATTGAGGAAGACAAAAATGTGCAGGCAGAGATGCGGAAGGCAGCTTCTGACAGCCTGTTTGATTACTATGAGTACCGCATGGAGGCAGACAGCCAGCCCCAGCGTTACTATTTCCAGGTCGTGAAGGGCAGTGAGATCTGCTACTTTAACCGTCTGGGCGCTACCATGGACATTCAGAGCTGCTACGCGTTTCGTATCACGCCGGGCTTCCATACGCCGGAGTGGGCGAAGGGCGCAGTCATGTACCAGATCTTTGTGGACCGCTTCTGCAACGGCGATAAGAGCAACGACGTGACGGAGTGCGAGTATGTTTACATTGGCCGCCCGGTGCATCAGGTTACGGACTGGAACACCAACCCGTCTACCATGGATGTAGGCTGCTTTTACGGCGGTGACCTGCAGGGCGTGTGGGACAAGCTGGATTACCTGCAGTACCTGGGCGTGGAGGTCATCTACTTCAATCCGCTGTTCGTATCCCCGTCCAACCACAAATACGACAGCCAGGACTATGACCACATTGACCCGCACTATGGCGTGATCGTGAAAGACGGAGGCGAGCCGGTAGCGGCAAATGCCATGAATAATGATCATGCGACCAAATACCAGATGCGCAGTGCTGACCCGGAGAACCTGGCCGCCAGCGACGCGTTCTTTGCCCGTTTTATGGAAGAGGTCCATAAGCGCGGTATGCGTGTCATCATTGATGGCGTGTTCAACCACTGTGGTTCTTTTAATAAATGGCTGGACCGCGAGAAGATCTACAGCCATCAGGGCAGCTATGAGCCGGGCGCTTATGAGAGCAAGGAGAGTCCGTACCGCAGTTTCTTTAAATTTTACAATGAGGATGCATGGCCGGACAACGGCACCTATGACGGCTGGTGGGGCCATGACACGCTGCCGAAGTTAAACTACGAGGATTCTCCAAAGCTGTTTGAATACATTATGAAGATTGCCAGCAAGTGGGTGTCTGCCCCGTACGGAGTAGATGGCTGGCGTCTGGATGTGGCGGCAGACCTGGGACACAGCAGCGAGTACAACCACAAATTCTGGCAGGAATTCCGTAAGCATGTAAAGGAATCCAATCCGGAGGCCATCATCCTGGCGGAGCATTACGGAGACCCCAGCAGCTGGCTGGCGGGGGATCAGTGGGATACCGTCATGAACTACGACGCGTTCATGGAGCCGCTGACCTGGTTCTTAACCGGAATGGAGAAGCACAGTGACGAGTACAACGGCGCCCTTTACGGCGACGGCGTGAGCTTTTTCCGCTCCATGTATTACCACATGAGCCGCATGCAGACCCAGTCGGTCCTGGTGGCCATGAACCAGCTTTCCAACCATGACCACAGCCGTTTCCTGACCCGTACCAACCAGATTGTGGGACGAATCGGAACGGCTGGGGCGAAGATGGCAGAGTTTGGCATCAATTACGGCATCTTCCGCGAAGCCATCATGGTACAGATGACCTGGCCGGGCGCGCCGACCTTATATTACGGTGATGAAGCCGGTGTCTGCGGCTGGACCGATCCGGACAACCGCCGGACCTATCCGTGGGGTTCCGAGGATTTTGAACTGATCGAATACCACCGTTACCTTATTGACCTGCACAAGAAGCTTCCGGCCCTGCGCCGCGGCTCCTTAAAGCAGCTTCAGGCAGACCGCCAGCTCATCGTTTATGGACGCATGAGCGGGGAAAATAAGTGCGCGGTCATCATCAACAACCGTGGTGAGGGCCGAAGCGTCAGTGTTCCGGTGTGGGAGCTTGGCATCACTGATGAGGATGTCATCACCCGGATGATGCAGTCTGATGAAAAGGGCTATAATGCCGGACGTATCGACTATCATGCCGACCATGGCTGGCTGACGCTGGATGTACCGGCCCACAGCGGCGTGCTGCTGTCGAGCGGGGGGCTGGTGTAAATCATTTTAAGGGAAAAAGACCTTCGCGGGTGCAATGGCGCGAAGATCTTTTTCGGTTACTGTTTGCACAGTGTGTGAACAGTAACCTTTTTCGAGAGGAAGAGAAGTTTGAAAAAATACTTGCTTTTTGGCGGTCCGTATGATAATATAATTTTTGCTTGTCGAAGCTAGTATGGATGGGTTCCCGAGTGGCCAAAGGGGGCAGACTGTAAATCTGTTAGCTGTGCTTTCGGTGGTTCGAATCCACCTCCATCCACTTCCTGAAAAGGATATGCCGCAGTGGCGGAACTGGCAGACGCACAGGACTTAAAATCCTGCGGGACTAATCTCCCGTGCCGGTTCGATTCCGGCCTGCGGCATT
>CAKRRJ010000032.1 GCA_934394615.1 uncultured Lachnospiraceae bacterium | reverse complement strand
TCTGTGTACAGGTTTCTTTTGTCTTGCCATAATAAAAGGCCCTCCTAATGATATTTATTTTATCATAGAAGGACCTTATGATGGTTATTTTACAGAAAAAGTTTCACAGGCTCAAAAATTTCACTTTAAACGGAAATAAAGTACATTTTTTGCTAAAAATGCCGAAAAAATTTTTTTTACTTTTAAATGCTATTTTCACTTTACACGGAAATTAGCCTTTTTTACTTTTTAAACGTCTCTCAGTTTTACCGCATTTCGCGCGCTGCGTCTCCGTTCATCCTCCATGGCGGCATAATGCTTTTTCGTGGTATTTACATCGGAGTGTCCAAGAACATCGGCAACGAGGTAAATATCTCCGGTTTCGCGGTACAGATTTGTGCCGTAGGTGCTGCGGAGCTTATGAGGCGTGATCTTTTTTAATGGAGTTACGATTTTCGCGTATTTCTTTACCAGATTTTCCACACTTCGTACATTCATGCGTTTTCGCTGGAGGGAGAGGAAGAGTGCGTTTTCGCTTCCCTCCTCAGCAATGATTCCAAAACGTTCATCCAGATAATCCTGGAGCGCGTTTTCTACCTCGGCACCAAAATAAACGGTTACCTCTTTTCCGCCTTTCCGATGGATGTGGATGCCTCCGTTCTTGAAATCTACATCGTTGATATCCAGACCGACGCATTCGGATACACGGATGCCGGTGCCGAGCAGCAGGGTCAGCAGGGCAAGATCACGCAGACGGGTCCGGTTGTGGAATGCTTTTTGCTTTTCTGTCAGTCCGTCTCCCTGTTCCACAGCATCCAGAAGGAGAGCGACTTCATCTACATCAAGGCGGATGATCTCTTTTTCATGGAGTTTGGGGAGCTGGACGAGGGCAGCAGGATTGGTTGCCAGTTTTTCTGTGCGGAAAAAGTAGTTGTAAAAACTTTTCAGGGAAGAAATCTTGCGCATGATTCCGCGTTCTTTGTTGATGATTTCCTGATTATGCTCGTTAAACCGGTACTTTAAGTATTCCATATATTCTTCCAGATCCGTTACCGTGATCTGATCTAACTGTTCCAGTGTGAAATCCATTCGCTCCATCCTGGAAAATACCGGATTTTCTTCTTTCAGGAAACGAAAAAAGACGGAGAGATCATAGGCGTAGGCAATCCGTGTTCTTGCAGAGGTCCGTGGTTCAATGCCGCGGAAAAATTCGGTGCAGAACGGCGGAAGTTCCTTCAGCATTTCCCGAAGCTTTTTGATGTTTTCAATATCTTTCTGTTCATAATAGGGGATTGTAGCCATGTTATGTTCAGCCTTCTTTCTGATGGCCGGCTGCATGCCCCGGCCATCCATCTATGTTTCCAGTCGTTACCGCGTGAAAAAGACGCTCGCGTACGCCGGGGCTGTCCGCATTTAAGGTACGAATCAGGTTCTTGACATATTCCCGGTGTGTATGTCCGTCCATAGGGCAAGGATTTTTGCATACAGGAAGCTGGTATTTATTCCGGAATCCTTTTACGTCTGCCTCAGATACCAGCATAAGCGGCCGGATCACCGTTAAATCAGTGCGGTCCAGGTGTGTGACTGGAGGAAAGGCGTAAAAGCGGCCCTCATAGAGCAGGGACATCATAACCGTCTCAATGAGATCATCCTTATGATGCGCGTAAGCAATTTTGTTGCAGCCAAGTTCCAGAGCCTTTTGGTTCAGGGCACCTTTTCGCATCTTGGCACACAAGGCACAGGGATTGGACTCTTTACGCACCTCAAAAAGAATTTTTCCGATGTCGGTGGAGATAATCTCGTATGGAACGCCAAAATCGGCACAGAGGGCCTTTACGGGCTCCAGATTCATGGTATCAAGGCCCATATCAACGGTAATGGCGGAAAGACGGAATGATTTCGGATAAAATTTCTGAAGATGTGCAAGGCCATACAAAAGTGTAAGGCTGTCTTTGCCGCCGGAAATACCGATGGCAATGTGGTCGCCGTCCTCAATCATATTATATTGATCAATCACCTGGCGCAGCAGGCTTAAAAGACGCTGAAGTTTCATGGAAATGAGAATTCCTTTCTGATTTTTTAATAATGAGTGGTTCCAGTAAAAAAGGACATTGGAAACCATATATAGATTACCATGTCCTTCTTGCCCTGTCAACTATTCGTTAAAGTGTTGTTTCGCGAATAGTTGGAAATAACAAAGGAACACTGCTGTTCAGTCTGTATGACTGTCTGGCGTGTTCCTTTTGTATTATTTTGGAATATCAATAATAATTCCATTGGCTATGTGTGGCAATGCACTGCTATTAAGGATTCGTGAAAAGAATAAGGTATATATCAGAAATGCCAATGCGACAATTACTTGTGCTGTTATGATGATACCTTTAATCACTCGACCAATGACATGAAATAAATCACCTATGGTAATTGCTCCAGGAGGTAAATCTGGGTGTTGGTTCACTGGTTCATTCTCATAGATATATGTTGGTCTATGGTTTTTATCTGGCTTTACATGAATTATCATACTTCTCCCCTTGCTGCAGCAACTATTGTGTACACAATTTAAATGCTGCAGTTTTTAATTGTCTGATTATTTACTCCATATGGATGGAGCCGCTATTCCCAATAATTACGTTGTTGCTGTTCTTCACACTGGTGGCGTTCTGTGTCATGTCTCTTGTGATTAAGTCTTTGATATATCCGCTCATTTTGGAATATCCCATTGCTTTCATGTGTTCTATTATTTCTGGATAATCTTCTTCGCGGATATAGACTTTTACAGTTTTGTAAGCTTCTTTGTTGTACTCTCTGATATATTTGTTTTTCTCCATGATATATAGCCCTATATACAAAATGTACATATATAGGACTATATTTTTAGTATATATGCCTATATACATATATCCCTATATATGATAACATATAGTTGTCGATAGGACAGAAGGCGTAGCAATGAGAACTGCACTCTCGTGTACAAGCAGTAGCAATGAGAACGCCGTCTTTCCTGTCGATGGTTGCAAATTCATTCTATCAGATAATGGAGAATGGCGCAAGAAAATCTATGTGGAAAGCAGGAAAAGCCGGACGAGGTGACGGGGCGGCACGCGAGTGGTATGACGACCAGCTATTTACGAATAGATAGAGTGTGTGCAGAATAAGCGAGGTCCGTAAAAAGTGTTGAAGAAAGCAGGAACGGCAGGACAAGAGGGCAAAAAATCATAGTCAAATGATGCTCTACTCCTAGGAACAAGAAGCCGTTAAGCGGAAGTATCAACGAGCGAGATGACACAGTACTACATAGGATTCATGAAAGTATCAAGGTGATGATATGACGAAGAAAGAAAAAGCTATATTCCAGCGGTACAGGGAGCGCGTAAGTTCTGAGTATCGCGCAGAATTAAAAGCTGTCTCCGCTCCCACTGAATGTGTTTCAGTGGCGCGTGAGAAATGGCAGTTAATCGAGGACTTATATGAAGATCTCGAAAATGAGACCGAATAACGGTCTTGAATGTTAAAGCGGTTGTTGTGGGTGCATCGGTAACCCTCTGAGAAATGATGTCGATAGCTGTTAGCGTTGGCGGTCTGAATGCTGTGAAGCATACAGGCGGTTGCGCGTGACAGTCGGGTAGATTGATGCAAATGCTTTATCCGCCACATTGATAACTAAATAAACCCTCTCACGAAAGGAGAAAACACTATGAGTAAACTTGTAGGATACAGACGATTTACGTCTAAGAAGAACGGAAAAGACTATTGTGTAGCAGAGCTTGAAACCCCTTTCAATCCTCGTGAAACCTCGGCTGGTGCTGTTGGTTGCAAAACTGAACAGATTTTCATGCCGGAGGAGCAGTACGACTTCTTAAAGCCGGAGCACATCGGCAAAGATGTTAAGCTTGACTACGAGCTTTCCGGTGGTCGTGCCTATCTCGTCAATGTGACTGTGAAATGATTACAGTAACATTCAATGAAGCTTCTCTCTCACTGGCTTCTGCATCAGATGCCAGTGAAGAAGACGAAGTGGAACTTATCAATGATCTAGAAGCTACTGGGTCTGAACTTGGTTATGCTGACCAGATAACGGACATACAGTCCTTAATGGTCCTTAACATATTTTCAATGGGAATCCTCGCCGGATTGGTGATGGGCGCGATACTCTGGAGGACGAGTAGATGATTGAGGAAATGATTGGACTTTATGCCGCTGGTGTAGGTTGTGGCGTTTTGCTCTCATTTATCCCTTTTGCGTTCGGCGCGGTTATCAAGCTGGCGTTGGATATCATGAAGAAAGGGGGATGCTAATATGGGAATTGCTTTAGCGAATGAAGCTGGCACCATTGCGACCGTAACTGGTGCATTAACTACTGGTATTACCACTATTGCTGGTGATGCTATGAACGCTGTCGGTTCCGTAGTTCCGGTTGCACTGCCTATCATGGGCGCGATTGTTGTTGTCGGTATCGGTATCAAGGTGTTTAAAAAAGTAACTGGTCGCTAATCGGCGGTGGCTGGATTATTACAAATTCATTTGATGGGGGTGTGGGACTGGTTCTCATACCCCTGTTTCCATGTTAGGGGGTACAATGAAGAAATCATTAAAACGTGCGCTGGCTCTCTTGCTGGCGTGTACAATCGTTATCGGCTCTGTATACAATACAAGGCAAAAAGCCTACGCTTCTGCTTCTACTATCATTGCTGGCGGCGGTGCGGCTACGGTTGGCATCGAGGTAGCTTTCCCGTACTTGCTTGCTATCACTGGCGTGGTGGCGGCTGGAACGGCAATCTACCAAAACCGTGACAAGTTAAAAGAATGGGGTTCCACCCAGTTCTCTAAATTCAAGAAATGGGTAAACGAGAAAAAGGACGAGTTCGGATGGTGGGCGGATTCTGCCCTAGCTGGCGTAAATATGGCGGCGTGGGGAGACAAGCTATCGTCCGGAACGCTGGATAAATCAGACCCTACTTGGACGGCATATAAGGATTGGTTGAAAGATGATGTATATGAAAGTTCTGGTAGTGCTGGTGATGGTTTATTTAATGGTTATCCGACTATTGGTTTTGGCGAAAACTTGACATTGACAGATGCAGACGGTAAACGCGCTACGACTCTTGCATTAACAGATTCTAATTCTGTGATTGTCATGTACAAATATACGTATAATGACAATTATCGTTTCTTAGTGATGCCTGTTTCTGCTACAGAGTCGACGTATCAAGTGGGGGAAAAAATACACTATATATCAAATCCGTTTGATGTTAATGGTAAGACATATTATTATGGTGGGCCAGAGTGTCCATATGGTTACAATTCTACACCGATGGGAATATGCAATTACATGGGTGATACTGGGCGTGGTAAAGACCTTACTTGGTCTGAAGTGCTTGGTATAGCGGCAAGTTGGCTTGATGCTGGCGCAGTGCCGGGAACCGAAACAAAAGAAAAAGAATATACTGTTGTCGGTGGTCTTGCTGGTGTTGGTGACGGCGCTGGTGTTATCGAGGGTGATTGGGACGTTGTTGGCGTGGGCGAAGCTGAGGACGAAAAGGAAACGAAACTGCCTTGGGTGGATGATGGCTCTATTGAGGGCGTTATTGGCGGCGTGACAACTGGCGAGAACACTTGGACGGATGTCTTGGACAAGGTCGGCGTTGGCGTGGTCGATAAGACAAGCGAGGGTGATATGGTTATTGACGATGGCGGCACGACTACAAAAGAATGGGTCTATGCTCCGGCAAAAGACACGGTTCCAGATATTACGATTCCGGACACAAACACGGGCGAAGTTTCTAAGGAACTGAGCAACTACACGTTTGCCGGATTGGAAAAGATTTTTCCGTTCTGTCTGCCATTCGATGTGATAGATTTCATCAAGGTGCTGGAAGCTCCACCACAAGCTCCGCATTTCAAGTATGCGTTCCCATACCCCACTCTGTCTGGTATGCAAACATATGAGATGGATATAGACCTCTCGCCATTTGACAGTGTGGCAGAATTGCTCCGCGATATGGAATGTATCTTGTTTATTGTTGGCTTGGCTCTGGTGACACGTTCACACATGATAAGGGGGTAATGGCATGCTTGCATTTTTCAGTGAAATGATGACTGCTTTCGCGGCGGCTCTGGCTAAGGTTATGCCCGCTTCTCCGTTTCAGCAGTGGATAGATAAGTTTGGTAATATACCCTACTTGGGGTATCTTAACTGGTTCATTCCGGTAGCGGCATTTGTGAAAATCGGTCTGGCGTGGCTTGGATGTATTGCAATTTTCTATATATATTCCGTAGCTATGCGCTGGGTCAAGTTGATTGGAGATTGATATGATATATCTTTACAGTGGCACTCCGGGCAGTGGGAAATCTTTACACACTGCCCGTGTAATCCGCAATACGTTGATGTTCGATAAACCTGTTATATCTAATATTCCCATAAACACAGGGTTATGCAAGCATCCCGAACGCTTTCTTTGCATTTCAGACGCGATGCTAAAGCCGTCTGCGTTGATGGAGTACAGTAGGCAGTATTTTAAAGACCGTCCCGTTAAGGAGGGCGAAATTCTGCTTGTCATTGACGAAGCGCAAAGGTTGTTTAATGCCCGTGACTGGTCTAAGTCCGATCGCGCTGGGTGGAACGAGTTTTTCCAGCTTCATCGTCACTACGGCTATGACATTATACTAGTGGCGCAGTTCGACCGGATGCTTGACAGGCAAGTGCGTTCTGTCATTGAGTATGAGCAGATACATCGCAAAGTCTCTAACTACGGCTGGCGCGGCTGGCTCCTGTGCGCCATGATGGTGTCCCCGTGCCTGTTCATCTCGGTCAAGATGTGGTATCCCATGAAAGAACGGGTAGGGAGTGAGTTTTTCCGCTACAATCGTAAGTTAGGGCGGCTGTATGATACATACATGACCTTTCCGGCGGTTTCTGATTCTGAAAAATAAGGGGGTGGTGGCTTGTCTGCCGCTGGGGGCTACGGGGGCCCTAGCGGCGGGCGAGTTACCACCCAACAAACCTATGCCCGGGTGCCCTCTGGGCGGGCATGATAACCCATACCCCAGCCGTGGCGGTGGTCTGGCTCTCCGGTGCTTGGTCGGTCTGCCTGTACCCTCATCACGGTTTTCCTTGATTACCCATAGTGCCAGACAAAGCGGCGGTCTATGTTCCTAGCGGTAGCCGCTGGCGTATCAGTGCTTTGTGGTGTCGGCTCTCGCTCGTGCGCGAAGCGCGTACACTGGCGATAGTGCTTTCGTGGGTGGGAGGTTGGGGTTAGTATTACCCCCAACTTCTGTAACAATCTCGCAAACCCTTGTATTTGCTGGCTTTGCTCTATGTTACACGAAAATGTAACATCTGTAACATGTAACAAAAGGAAAGGAAGTGGTTGGAATGGCTGAGAAAGATTCGATGTCAAGGAAATGGCAGATAACGATAAATAACCCTAAAGAAAAGGGAATGACGCATGAATATATAGCCGCTAAGGTTGGCGAAATGAAGAATGTCATGTATTGGTGCATGGCTGATGAAATCGGCGAGAATGGTACATATCACACTCACATTTATATGCACGGTCGAAATGGTATTCGCTTCAGCACGATAAAGAAGCGCTTTGACGGTGGACATTTTGAGATGGCGAAGGGAACGAGTTCCCAGAATCGTGACTATGTAAAGAAAGAGGGTCGCTGGCTCAATGATAAGAAGCACGAAACGTGTGTCGATGGGACTTTCGAAGAATTTGGTGAGTGCCCCATAGAACGACAGGGGGCGAGAAATGATTTAAGCGACCTGTACGCTATGATTAAGGACGGATTAAGTAACTACGATATATTGGAGCAAAACCCCTCATTCATGCTGAATCTCGATAAGATTGAGCACGCAAGGCAGATTGTCAACGAGGAACGCTATCGGCATGACTGGCGCACTCTGGATGTGACATACATATATGGTACGACCGGAACCGGAAAGACCCGTGGTGTCATGGAGCAGTATGGCTATGAATCAGTATTCCGCGTAACGGACTATCTCCACCCGTTCGACAATTACAAAGGACAGGATGTCATTATCTTTGAAGAGTTCCGCTCTTCTATCCGTGTTGCGGATATGCTCAACTATCTGGACGGCTACCCATTAGAGCTCCCGTGCCGATATAACAACAAGGTCGCATGTTTTACAAAGGTGTATATCATAACCAACATTCCGCTATCGGAGCAGTACGCGAACGTTCAAAAAGAATCACCGGAAACGTGGCTTGCTTTTCTGCGGCGTATCGGTCATGTGGTGCAGTATAAGGCGCATGACATTCTTATTCACAACGTGCGGCTTCTGGATGATGGCTTTATCGAGTTGCTGGACGATGAGAAAACGCCATATGACAAGATTAAGGTATCAGACATAGGGAAGATATGAGGTAGTAGCGCATGTATATGAAAAGAAATCTTGGCAGTGCGCTCTCACTACTAAAGTACGGCGGGCGCATTTCGGTAAGGCGGCGCAATGTTCTGCGAGGGATAGAGTTTTTAGGTGGTGGCTGGTCGGCTGACATTATAGAGCGGTTCGGGGACTGCAAGATAAACTCGACTTATATAATCAGTGATGTGCTGGTGATATACGTGGATTAACTCCAACTAGTTCGCGAAACAACTGTTTTGCAAATAGTTGCGAACCGTGCCGCCGTCCGGCGGGTGTATTCCATGTCCGGCGGCTCGCAACTACCACTTCCTCGACTTGCTACGCAAGACGTTTTCGCAAAACACAGGTGTTCTTTCGCGAATAGTTTGGAATCACTCCTATTGCCGGATCCATGTGAACTTTCTTCCTGGATCCGGCAATTTTTATAATTTACACAGATATTCGTTTATTCTTTACTCCATGCAGCTTTCCGTTTCGTACACCTTTCCTTCTTTCATGACGAACGCGCAATCCAGTAATGCTTTTTTGTCGTGCATCAGATCCCGTTTCCAGGCAGATATATCGGCGAGTTTTCCTGGTTCCAGGGTTCCGATCTGGTCTGCAAGCTGTAAAATCCCAGCATTGACGCTGGTTGCGGCTTTTAATGCATCAAACGGTTTCATTCCGCTGTTTAACCAGGCTTCGTATTCATAGCCGCTTTCGTAGTTCTGATGGTTTGCCACAAAATCGGTTCCATAGCCAAGGCGGATTTTGCTGCTGCAGATCACTTCGCGGCCGGTCTGAAGCGCGTCTCTGTAAAGTTCCAGCTTCCTGCGGAATTCCGGCTGTTTTTTCTTGATCTCTTCCGGATCATAATGGACGGCTTCCTCATATGGACAGAATGTCGGAACCAGATACAGCCCTTTTTCCTCAATGAGCTGTGCCGTTTCGCGGTTCATCAGGCTTCCATGTTCCATACCGTCGATGCCGAAAGCAATCAGCTTCTGCATAAGTTCATTCGTGTATACATGGGCGGTTACGGTTTTTCCAAGTGCATGTGCTGTGTCCATAATGGCCTTTAATTCCTCGTCGTTGAGCTGCTGCTGGATTGGCGTATCATAGGGAGTAAAGAACCCGCCCGTAGCCATAATCTTTAAGAAATCCGAGCCGTATTTTACCTGTTCCCGCACAGCATTGACAAAATAGTCTTTTCCAACGCCCAGCGTCAGTCTATCCTGCTGCAGCTGCTGGGATAACAGCGGGTTTCTCGCAAACCCCTGGCTGAGGTCCCCGTGGCTGCCTGCAGAGCACAGAAACATCGGAGCTGCCACAATGCGGCTTCCTGGGAAATATCCCTGTTCAATGGCGCGCTTTACGTCCAGGACACCGTATCCGTTGCTGGTGATGCCGCCAACGTGGCGCACGGTGGTAAAGCCTCTGCGCAGCGCTTTCTCCGCACAGCGCGCAATGGCGAGCGTTTTGGCTTCCTCACTCTGCGTGTATACTTCCTCACGCACCGTATGCCAGTCAAAATAATCCATATGCATGTGGGCATCGATCATTCCTGGAGTCACCTGACAGTCGGTGAGGTCTATGACTGCTGCCCCCTCCGGCACGGTGACTTCGCTGCCAATCTCTGCAATATGTTCCTCTTCTATTAAGATGCTCTGCCCTGTTTTCCACTCTGGAGTGATTCCATCGTACAGGCGTCCGCAGCGCAGAATCTGATAGGTTTTATTCATATGGTAAGCCCCTTGTTATTCTTCAAAAATTTCCGGATCTTCTGCCCAAAGAAGATTCCGCACAAAATAATCCATCTTCCGGCGCACAAAATACGCGTCGGACGGCACATTGTGATTGCATCTCGGCAGCACAACCAGATCGTAGCGCTTATTGTTTGCATTCAGCTCGTCACAGAGCCTGAGTGTCTGCGCCATGGTAACATTATCATCCATAGCTCCGTAAGCCAGCATCAGGTGTCCCTTCAGATTTCCGGCCAGGCGTGTAATGTCGCCGTACTGGTAAACTTCTTCTGTATAAAGACCATTGTAGCGCTCGGTCCAGGAATGTTCATACATCCGCTGGTCATAGTTGCCAGAGGATGCCACACCCGCGCGGTACACGCCAGGGTACTGAAGCATAGCCGATACAGTTGCGTAACCGCCTGCGGAATTGCCCCACATACCGACGCGGTCCAGATCGATCTGCGGATACAGCGTCTTTAATTCTTTTAAGCAAAAGACATGGTCTTCCAGGCCTGCACAGGCATGAATGTTGTGATAGCTGAAACTGTGGAAAGCCATGCCACGGCCAGGAACACCGCGGCCATCCAGGATCAGTCCGGCAAAACCGAGCTTTGCGAAAGACTGCAGTCCGCCGAAAATCTCCCGGTCCATGCCATTGTCCCAGGTAAATTCCCGTGGAACGTTGTAAAGCTGCGCACCGCCGTAAATGTAGTCGATAAGCGGCCAGGAATCGCAGTCTGGTTCATCTTTACAGGTCAGTGGATCCGGACGGAAGAAGATGCCGTACAGCGTTGTCTTTCCATCTGCTGCCGTCAGTGTGATCCGCTCCGGAATCTGGTATCCCAGATTTAACAGCTCCGAAATATCCGCTTTTTCCAGTTCACAGAGAAGTGTGCCATCGAGCTTTCGCAGAACTGTAACTGGAGGGAGGTCCACACGGGAATAGGTATCCACGAAAGACTGATTGCCCATGCTGATCCAGTGGACTGCGTCTTCCGGTGTCAGGCGTGTCAGGCCGCTTCCGTCAAATCCGATGCGGTACAGCTGATAATACATGGGATCAGAACACTCTGATACATTGCTTGCCATAAAATAGACCTGTTTATTCTGTTCATCGACACGGACCAGCTTCTGAACAATCAGTTCTTTCTGAGACGTATCAAAGAGATCCCCCTCACAGATGCTTTCCGTTCCATTCAGGCGGTACCGGTACAGATGAGCGAATCCATTTCGCTCACTCTGCCAGAACGCATAAGTTCCGTCACTGGTAATAAAGTTGGAAAACAGATAGCTTCCGTATCCATCCAGAAGACCAAAAGCGCCGAGATTGAAAAACTGCTCCGTTGTTTCACAAATCACGGCATGACAGTTTCCGTTTAATGCATCGCCCAGGTAAAGGCATGCCTCCTGGTACCCTCTCGCAATCCAGGTAACATAGAAATGACGGCTGTCTTCCATCCATCTGACCGAAGATTTTTCCGCGGAAGTAAAGACTGGATAGAGAAATTCCGGCGCATCTGCCTTGATCAGCGTTTTTTCTGTCAGGGAACCGATATACAGGCTGTAATGGGGAATCTCTTCATCGGTATCCGTTACAAACGGACATGGATATTCATAAAGCTCTGGACGCAGGTCTTTCAGACCGTCCGCGTAGGATGCGATCAGCGGAAGCTTTTTTGTGCTTCTCCGGTCCGCTCGGTATGTGATAAAGCGGGTGCCGTCCGGACTCCAGAGTACCTGCGGATGTTCCTGATATCCCTGGCGTTTTACGGTGATCTGGCTGTAAATATCGATATAGCAGCCGTATTCCAGATATGGTTCCCCGTCAAAGGTAAGCTGGGTGCGCTCTCCGCTCTTCAACTCAGTCAGAAACAGATTGTGCTGTTCGTTGGAAAGGCTGTATTGTCCATCCGGGGACAGCACGGCATGTTTTTCCGAAATACCGCAGGAATCAGCAGAGGCGCCAGTGGCGCCTCCGCGATATGCATAGCAAGCAGAGCCGGCTCCATTTGCCGGCTCTGCTGCTGCTTTTTCCAGGGTCTGTCGTGCACCATTCTTTCCATTTACTTCTATCCAGACGGAACGGACGGTTTCACCCTGGCGTTCCTGCCGCTCGTAGCGAAAGAACGTGCCATCCGCATTCCAGAGAATCTTTGGATTTCCATTTAACACGGCGGTGCGGGTGTGGCGGGTCAGAAGTTTTTCTGCCGCCTCGTACCGTGTTTTCATCATATGATCTTTCATGATTATTTCTCTCCTGTTTCTTTATAAAAATACATGGACACCCGGGCCAAGCGGAAGGTTCAGCAGTACCCAGACAACCATCTGGACAACCCAGACGAGAAGGAATGCGATGGAATACGGAAGCATCATGGAAATCAGGCTTCCCATGCCAAACTTCTTGTCGTACTTCTTTGCCATTCCGATCGCGATCGGGATATACGGATAGATCGGTGTGATCGCATTGGTAGTGGAATCACCGATCCGGTAGATAATCTGCGCAAATGCCGGACTGTAGCCAAGCATCATCATCATCGGAACCAGGATCGGAGCAAAAATATACCATTTTCCAGAGCCGCTGGTCATGAACAGGTTTACCACGCAGCAGAGCAGGATGAAGAACAGCATTAACGGAATACCGGTAAAGCCGGCTGCCTGCAGGGCATCCGCGCTCTTTACGGCGATGATCATGCCGAGATTGGTATAGCTGAACATGTTGATAAACTGCGCGATCACAAAGACCAGAACAATGTAACCCGTCATGCCTTCGAGTGCCTGCGCCATCATAGCCGGAACATCGGAACTGTTTTTGATGGTGCCGGCCTTTACGCCGTATACAACGCCAACCAGAATGAAATAGATCATCAGGATCGGGACAAGTCCTTTAATGAACGGGCCGTTTAAAATGGAACCATCTTCCGCACGCAGAACGCCGCCGGATGGAATTACCAGGATCGCAAATAACAGGATGTAGAGAATACTGAAAATTCCGGCTGCGCGAAGTGCCTTTGCTTGAACCGGAGTGATCTCAGAACCGGATTCTACTGCATCAACGCCCTCTCCGTCTGCCGGGTCATAAGTACCAAGGCGCGGAACGATAAACTTTTTGTTTACGAAAACACCTGCCACGGTCAATGTAAATACAGATACAAACATAAAATACCAGTTACAGGTTGCATTAACAGTCATGGACGAATCAATCATCTGAGCTGCGGATTCGGTCACGCCGGACAGCAGAACATCTGTTCCTGCAACGATTACACAGGCAGTAAAACCAGCGTTGGTTGCTGCGTATCCTGCAAGCAGTCCTGCAACCGGGTGCATGCCGACAGATTCAAAGGCTGCGGCTGCCAGAGCCGGAACGACGATGATGGATGCCTCGGAAGCAATACTTCCGTTGATGCCAAGGAATAATACGGTAGCGGTCAGAGCCCAGAGCGGTACTCCAAGGATTGCCCGGCGCATTGCTGTGGTCAGAAGACCGACTTTTTCAGAAAAGCCGATGGCAATTTGCATGGCGAGTACGAGGCCCAGCGGTGAGAAGCCCTGGAAATTGGAAAGCAGATTTTCCAGAAGCCAGATCAGGCCATCTTTGCTGATGAGGCTCTTTGCGAGAACCGTTTCTCCATTTGTCGGGTTTACTACACTGACATCGGCCATACTGCATGCCATGCTGATCAGTGCCAGGATCAGGCATAACCATAAAAATAAGATATACGGATGAGGAAGTTTATTTCCTACCCGTTCAATAAAATCCAGAACTTTTCTGTCCTTTTTCTTTTGTGCCACTCCCTGCATAAAACTACCTCCTGTTTATTTTCTTTTTCAGACCATGGTCTTATTATAAACAAAAAAGAAAAAAGGTGCAACATTTCCTGTGTGCACCTTTTAAAATAAAGTTATAATCTGTAAAACTGATGAAAAATGGATGGTTTTCTTTTTATTGTTCTTTTCTCACTTCATATTGAGAAGAATATCCGATATAGGAACGTTCCAGTTTTGGAACACTCACTGCTGCCAGATCATATGTTCCTCCTGCCAGGCACCAGGAGATCAGCTGGCTTCGCTCCTCTGCGACAATGTCGGCAGTAAGTGAATGACAGTCAATATCTGTCCTTATCTCGCCCCGCTCCTGCCCGCGCTTTACGATCTCCAGGACGATCTTTACAAAGGAACGCTGTTCTCCCCAGAACCGGATTCCTGTGGTCCCGGAAAGCTGGCTGATGTAAAGGCTGGTAAGCAGCTCTCTTCCAATCTGCCTGCTCATAAAGTCAAACATAAATCGGTTTAAGAGAAGCAGCTGCTCAAAGCTTCCCAGCGTTTTATCAATGCCCTGATAAAATTCCTCATACTTTTCGTCAAACAGTTCATACATGGAATCCAGAAGCTCTGCCTTGGCATGGAAATAATAATAAAACCTGCCCTTTGAGCAGTGTGCTTCTTTCAAAATATCCTCCATAGTCGTGTTCTGGTATCCATTCTGGTAAAACAGCTTCCAGGCTGCGTTCAAGAGCTGCTGGCGCTGCTTCTGTTCGTTGAATTCGTCCTTGGTCCGCATGTACAGTTGTCCTTTTCTTTTTTCACCATTTTACCATGAAATCCGAAATAAATCTATTATTTGAACATCTTTCCGAAGATAAAGCGTACCAGCGGACCAGCCGCAAACAGCTGCCAGAAAAATGCCATTGGGAAGTTTTTCACGGTAGCTGAGATCCAGATGCTGAAAAACTCCGGCTGCAGACCGTTCTTAAATAAAATAGTTGCGATCAGGCTCATGTACGGGCACATCATCCAGACAGATAAAACAGACATCATCAGGATAACAAAGATGATCTTATCTTCTGCCGGATTGAAGATACGGAAAGTAATCTTCTTCGCGATCGGGCCAACGACAAAAAAGTCGAATAAGAATGCCAGCGGGCACATGATCGGGAGCTCATGGAGCGCTGCGGCGAAAACAAAGTTTTGCATTCCGCCTACATTTAAGGTGACATTGTAGCAGACCATAGGATACACCATGGCAAAGACCATCATGATTCCGTAAATGATTTCCTGTTTTAAAGATTTTGGCATAAAGTTTCCTCCTTGATTCGTTCGGAACACAGTATTTGGCGAAGATTGTGGGAGAACTTCGCATGGATAAAAGCAATAAAAAATGCAGCGAAGCCGTCAAACTCGTTGCGACTCCACTGCATTCTGCTTTCAGATATCGGTCATTTTTCATATTGCTTCTGACCGGTGTACATCTCACTGCGTTCTCAAAAACTGTATTGTGTATTGTTCTTACCGAGGAGCTATTATAGCGGAAAAATTTCTTTCGTATAATAGTTTTTTTCAAAATTTTTGATTTTTGGATCTTCGCACAAGAAAACACACAATACAGGAGCTATTTCTGTATATTATGTAAGATCCTGCCTATACACCAGGACCTGCTGGCTCTGCTGAACCCGGAGCGTTCTGGCCAGGGGATTCCAGCGACGCGTTAGTCTCTGCAGTAGTAGGTGCACTGGAAGACCCAGGACCATTTACGGAACTTCCAGGACCGCCCTGAGCCCCAGGACCGGCATTTTCGCTGCCAGGAGCCTCGGTCGTTGTTCCGGCTGTTCCAGGATGCTCCTGTGGGGCATTGATAACGCCGGAAGAGGTTTCTTCCGTTTCTGTCTCTGGTTCCGCTACGGTTGTTTCTTCGACGTTCTCCACAGTCTCTTCTGATGTGGTGCTGCTCTCCTCTGCCGCCGGTTCGGTCTGTGCCGGGGCCGCCGCAGGATGTTCTGATTTGCCTCCGGTCTGTCCTCCGCCGTTGTTGCCTTCCGCTCCGACATTCTTTCCGGATTCCGTATCCTTTCCAGGGTCTCCAAGTCCAGTCTTCTGGGCGATATAGCTGCTGATCTCCTTTACCTGGGAAGAGGCCGCGTACGATTCCTCATCGTATAAGAATGCGTGAAGCTGTACCACGTTGCTTTCCAGTGTAGTCGGAATGACGCAGGACTTCTTTCCGATCTTCATCTCCTGATGGGAGAACGGGAAACCGGAGGTCTGTCCGATGTAATACTTCTTCGCGTTTTTCGCCAGGGAAACCAGATCGTCGGCTCCGATGCTGGTGGAAATCTGCGGATAAACCGCTCCGACCAGGCTGCTTAACGTCTTAAATCCTGCCGTTTTTGCCTTTTCCATAGCCTGTCCAAGTACCTTTCTCTGACGTTCGGTACGGTTGAAATCGGTATCCATCAGGCGCAGCCTTGCGTAGGCAACTGCCTGCACGCCATCGAGATGGTTCATGCCGCTGTGTTCCAGCTGATAGGAACCGACACCGGTAGAATTGACAGTTTCTGTGATAAAGGAGTTGATGTAGGCAAATTCCTTGTCTGTAATCTCAATGTCCACTCCGCCCAGAATATTGATGGCGTCTACGACCGCTTTCCAGTTAAAGGTTGCGTAGTCATCGATTTTAATGTCCAGGTTGTTTTCCAGGGCGCTTACTGCCTGGTCGTGTCCGCCAAGGAAGTAGGCTTCATTGATCTTGTCATAATCGTCTTTATCATCGGAGATGCGCAGATAACTGTCACGGAAGACGGATACCAGACGGATCTCGCCGGTTTTTTTATTAATGCTTGCGAGCATTTCCACATCGGAAAGCGCGCCTTTTCCAAGGTTTCCGTCACGGGAATCCACGCCATACACGGCAACGGTCCAGTAGCCGCCTGCACGGAAATGGTTGTACAGGAAGATGCCGGCGATCAAAAGGAACGCCAGACAGAGAATCTTTCCGGTACTCTTTCCTTTCCGGCGTTTATGGTGTGCACGGGCTCCATGTACGGGTTCCTGTCTTGTATCACGCCTTGCTGTGTTCTGGCGTCCTCTTTCGCGCGTACGTGCTTTTCCATCCCCGCCCGCCTGCATGGTACGGTTTAACTCCTGTTCCAGGGCATTTTCGTAGGCATCGTAATCCTCCAGATCCAGCTCTTCAATCTGATCCGGCCGCAGATCATCGCTGTCGTTGTCTGCGAAACGGCGATTGGTATGACTGGCCGGCCGCTTCTGACCGGATGAGCCAGTCCCCTGCTTTTTCCTGCGCTGTCTGGTGCGCATGCGGTCCAGCTCGTCTTCTTCAAAAGAATCGTTCCGATAACTCAAAATCTCTCCTCTCCGGCCAGAACTGCCTGGCCTGCAAATTTTTTATTTGAAATAGAATCTAGTCAATCAGTCTGCGGTAATACGGCCAGCCGGCATTGCGCTCGCCGACCGTAACATTGTTTACGGATCCGCTTGTCTCATGAATGCAGCGCACTCTTCCGTCGGAAGTCCAGCCCAGGAACATAATCACATGCGCGTCCGCACCGGTACGGATAAGGATATCACCCGGCTTTAAGTCTTCCCGGCTGACACGCTGGCCAAGTGCAGCAAGTCCGCTGGTGCTTTCATAAGGAAGATGAGTACCTGTCACAGACCAGTAAACCCAGCTGATCCATCCGGAGCAGTCCAGGCCGCGCAGGGTACGTCCGTCCACGTCCGGAGATACCAGCGTGCCGAAATGGTTGCCCTCATAATTCTTCGCGGCGGGTTTTCCGCCCCAGTAGTAAGGAACCTTTCCAACGGAATTTAAGGCGAACCGCAGCAGTTCCTTTCTGGTATCGGAGATATCTTCCGGGAGTGCTTTCAGATAGTCTTCAATCTCGGCCGCAGTCAGCGGGGTTCCGGTAGAAATCGAGGAAACGCTCAATCCGTATTTCTCGTACCAGTCCTCCGATGCCAGTGCAATGGCCGCCTGCCGGTTTTCCTCCGTCCAGCCCTGCCATCCGCCATCCTCGAAGGCTTCTGCGTTGTTTCCTGCAGCGTCCAGGGCAAACAGGCCTGCAACGTCACTCAAACCGCCGATTTTCATGGTGACGGTAAGATCCACATGTCCCGGGCAGGCTGTTTTCTCGACAGATGCGTTTCCAGCAGCCATATCCGTGCTGGTTGCTTTTTCCGCAGCAGCGGAAGCTGTTTCCGCCTGCGCTTCCACAGAGACTTCCGCAGCCGTTGTTTCCACAGCTGGCTCCGCGGCAGAGGTACTATCGGTATGAGAAGCTGTCTGTGTTTCTGCTTCCGCGTTGGATGCAGAAGCCAGTCCTCTTCTGGATGCGATCACGCCGCTTTGGGATTCCGGTACGGCTGCTGTGGTTTCTGCGGCGCGGCTCTCCGCAATACTTTCTGCGCGGTTTGCTTCTTCGGCTTTCTTTTCCGCAGTCGCGATTCCGGCAGTGACTACGCCGGAAGAAACCTGCGCAGATGCTGTGCCTGCGGTGGATTCTGCTGTCTGAACTTTCGCGTCATAAGGAAGTTCCAGGTTCTGATCCTGCTTTTCTGCCTCTGCCTCCGCTTCCAGAGCTTTCTGCTCTTCCTCTTCCGCAGATTTTCCGATACAGCCGGAACAGTAATAAATATCACTGACCGACATGGTAAAGGAATGAGATGCTGTCCAGAGCGCCTTTGCATATGCGAGAAAGGCATCACAGTCCTGCGGATCGTGATAGTAGGTATAAACGTTCG
Organism: uncultured Lachnospiraceae bacterium; assembly: GCA_934394615.1. GTDB lineage: Bacteria > Bacillota > Clostridia > Lachnospirales > Lachnospiraceae > Brotaphodocola. The sequence goes on along the minus strand of CAKRRJ010000032.1, from coordinate 6,643 downwards.
CCATCGACATGATCTGCGCCACATTGGAGTACGGGGAGATGACGTTTCCATCTCCGTCGACTGCCTGGAAGCGCACGTTCCGAAAGCTGCCAATGGTCCAGGTGGATGGATCATCTTTCTGGTGCCTCGAGTCTTCCGGATTGTATTTGCCGGTCACGCGAGACTTTGGAAGTCCAAGCTTTACTGCCATGTCGGCCGGAGTGATATCCGAATAGCTGTACAGCGCGCTCGACCAGTCCGCATCGCGTGTCATGAGCTCATGGAACGCGCGTCCGGCCAGGCTTTTGGTGATATCGGCTTCATCTTCCCCTTCCGGGAAATAGTGCGCGAGGTTTAATTCTGTCAGGACCGGTGTCCAGGCGGTATCGGCCAGTGTCTCAGCCTGTGTGGCGGTTGTCTCCGCAGCTGTAAATGTTTCCGCAGCTGGTACGCTTTCTTCGGTACTGCTTTCTTTGATGTCTGGCTGATATAAAAATGACAGGCCAATGCTTCCGGCTCCGAGGACAAGCGCCATTCCGGCGGATGCCCATTGTTTCTTATAGCAGATCACGGAATCGGTGAGGAATTTCATGATCATTCTGGTGTGGGGATTTTTCTTCATGATCGTTGTCTCGTTTTTCTTTTGTTTCTTTCCTTAATAATGCGGCAGATCGGAAATCTGCCATTCGCCGTTCATTGTAACACAGAAAAAGCTGGAAATACAGTATTCAAATTTTAATATTTCATGAAGAAATCGCAGATAGATGGGGATCGGATTGACGGAAAAAGAATTCTGGGATATAATAGGTTCGATTCTGTTTTCAGGAGGAACAGAAAAAACATAGCAAAGCTAAGCGCCATGCACCTGAATGCTGTTCGTGAAAGCCCATTGGCTGGTACTTCAGGTTAACGAGGTGGAGAGATGATCGAAGATTCGGCGGGTACTCTCCCATGCTTCTCCGGGCGTGTATATTCTGCGAAATATGCGGGTAACCGCAAAACAAACACAGGATAACCGGAGGCTTTATTTTTTGTACGCATTTTTACGGATTTTTAGGAAAAATCAGGTCCGCATATTCCAAAATCCCAATATGCTGGATCATGACAGAGAGAAAGGAAACAATACATTATGTGTGGAATTATTGGATATTCAGGTCCTCTGGACGCATGCAAGGTCCTGCTGGACGGACTGAGTGGTCTGGAGTACCGTGGCTATGACAGTGCCGGTATCGGCCTTTGCATGGAGGATGCAAGCATCCGCATCGCAAAAAAAGTTGGAAAAGTAAAGAATTTGAGAGAATACTGCGCAGAAAACATCCACGGAAGCGCTCACAGCGGCATCGGACACACCCGCTGGGCAACCCACGGCGGCGTAACCGACGCAAACGCGCATCCGCACCGTGCCGGAAAAGTAACACTGATCCACAATGGCATCATTGAGAACTATCACGAACTGACTGAGCAGTTCCATTTAGAGGGACAGCTTGTCTCCCAGACTGACAGTGAGGTAGCTGTGCGCGTACTGGACGCGCTCTATGACGGAGATCCGTTAAAAGCCATTCAGAAGCTTCAGGAGTTAATTGTTGGCTCCTATGGCTTCTGCATTCTGTTCGATGACCAGCCTGGTTCTGTGTACGCGATCCGCAAGGTCAGCCCGCTCGTTGCGTCCTACACCCATGTCGGAGCCATCATCGCATCCGATCTGACTGCGCTGATTCCGTACAGCAACCAGTATTTTGTTGTGCCGGAAGACAAGATCGTGCGTCTGACTCCATATAAAGTGCATGTCTATAATATGGATGAAACCTTTACCAAGGTTTACCCGGAAATCATGACCGTCAACTGGAACATGGACGCGGCCATGAAGAACGGTTACCCGCATTTCATGATGAAAGAGATTCACGAGCAGCCGGAGGCCATGAAGAATACCATCCTTCCGCGCATCAGCAAGGGCCTTCCTGATTTTACCGACGATAAAATCCCGGATGAACTCTTCAAAGACTGCAGCCAGATCCACATCGTAGCCTGCGGTACTGCCATGCATACCGGAATGGTGGCGCGTGCTCTCATGGAGCCGATCCTGCGCATCCCGGTTACCGTGACCATTGCTTCGGAGTTCCGATACGAACAGCCGCTCATCGACGAGCATACGCTGGTTTTCATCATTTCCCAGTCCGGTGAGACCATCGATACGCTGGCAGCGCTCCGTCTGGCCCATGAATATGGTTCCAAGACGCTGGCAATTGTCAATGTAAAAGGTTCTACCATCGCAAGAGAGAGCGACTATGTGCTATACACCCATGCAGGCCCGGAGATTGCCGTAGCAAGCACCAAAGCTTACTCCGTACAGCTTGCCGCTCTCTACATGATCGGCTGCCGTATGGCACTGGTACGCGGTAAATTCACGGAAAAAGAGGCAATGGACTTCCTCTCCGATCTGCTGGATGTGATTCCGGCCATGGAGACCATGATCGCGCAGGAAGAGATGATCAAAGGCGTTGTCTCCCACATCATCCAGAGTCCGGATGCGTTCTTCATCGGGCGCGGCCTGGATTACGCTTTCTCCTTAGAGGGCGCGTTAAAACTTAAGGAAATTTCCTACATTCATGCGGAGGCATATGCCGCAGGTGAGTTAAAACATGGCACCATCGCACTGATCTCCGATCAGATCCCGGTCATTGCCATTGCGACGCAGGAGCATGTGTTCTCCAAGACGATTTCCAATATCCGGGAGGTAAAGGCACGCGGCGCCTTTGTCATTCTGCTCACCAAAGAAAATTCCGTGGTCGATGACAACCTGGCTGATATCCGCATCCGCATTCCGGATGTCGATGACCGCTTCACCGTATTCCCGATCGCGGTTGTTCTGCAGCTTATTGCATACTACGCTTCTCTTGGCAAGAACCTGGATGTAGACCAGCCGAGAAACCTGGCAAAATCCGTAACGGTAGAATAAAGAACTGCTGAAAAATCAGGATATCAAAAAGCCGGAGACTGAAACACCATAAAATGGGTGTCGGTCTCCGGCTTTTTCATTTGTAATAAATTATTCCGCGAATTCGTTCGCGTCCATGATTTTTCCGTCTCTCCAGATTCTCTCCAGATCGTAGAAGAGTCTGTCATCCTTATCGAATACGTGTACGATGATATCGCCGTAATCCATGAGAATCCAGTTTGCGCTCTGATAGCCTTCTACCTGCTTGCACGGGTATCCGGCTTTGCCAAGCTCCTCCTCCACGTTGTCGGCCATAGCCTGAACCTGGTTTCCATTGGAACCACTTGCGATGAGGAAGTAATCAGCCAGAACGGATACCTCGCGGATGTCGATCACGCGGATGTCCTCGCCTTTTTTATCTTCCAGGGCCGTGATGGCCAGTTTTACCATTTCGTTTGCCTGACTCATTCGTTTTCTCCTTTTCTTCTGATCTGCCTGCATCCGGTCATTTATGCCTGAAAATACCGGTCACAGGCCACTATTCTTCGTTTTTCTGTTTCATGACCTCTTCAAAATATGCAAAAGCCTGCAGGGTCATCGGGTCGATGGTATTTCCCTTTTTGCCCAGGTATTCCAGGGTTCCTTTTAAGATCTCGTACATGGTCTTATCCAGATCCTGGAAAGCCAGATAGCGCATCTGTGGAAGGTTGTCTGCCTTGTCCCGGCGCGGCTCGATATAGTCCGCAATGTATAAGATCTTGTCTAACGTAGTCATGTCCGGTTTTCCGGTTGTATGGCACGCAATGGCGGAGATGATCTCCGGGTCCTGAATGCCATATTTGTTCTCTGCCAGATACGCGCCATATTTCGCGTGGATGACAGCAGGCGCTTTGATTTCCGCGTCGGTCAGTTCCACCTGGTGTTTCTGACATTTCTGGATCAGTTCGCTGTCGGTGAAGCGCTTTGCGCAGTCATGCATCAGTCCTGCAAGCTCCGCTTTCTTAATGTCGTAGCCATAGCGCATCGCAAGCGCCGTGCAGGTAAAGGAAACGCTGACGGAATGCTCATAGCGCATCGGATCCAGTTTGGATTTGAGCTGTTTTCTCAGTGTGATGATCTGTTCCGTTATCATAGGTTTATTCCTCCCGGTTGAGGCCCTGATAGAGACCGTGCGATTCGATGTAGGCTTCCACCGCAGGCGGGACAAGGCCGTGAATCCCGGTCCCCTGTTTTTCCCGCTCACGCAGCTCCTGCGAGGATACATCCATGTTGGCGCAGTGCAAAAGAAAAATTGCGGCATCGTATTTTTCGTTCAGATAAGAGGCCTGCTCCGCAAGGGAACGGGGCGCATCTTCACATTCCCGCCCAGCAGCGAGAATAGCAGTCTGTGCCATGATCTCCTCCGGGTGGTACCAGCTCTCAATGTGATAGAGAGAGTCTGCGCCCAGAATGAAAAAGAACATATGTTCTGGATAAGCCTGTTTTAACAGCTTTAAGGTCTGGGCTGTGTAGGTGTTTCCGGAACGTGTGATCTCAAAATCTGAAAAACAAAAATACGGATGATCCGCAATCGCAAGTTTTACCATTTCGCACCGGTCTTTCGCGTCGGTCACATGATGGTCTGTTTTGTGCGGCGGGTTGTGAGACGGCATGAACCAGACTTCATCGAGGTGGTATTCCTCCCATGCCTGTCTGCCCAGCATCAGATGTCCGTTGTGGACTGGATCAAAGGTCCCGCCCATAATGCCGATCTTTGCCAAGCACGCTCACTCCCTTCCGCAAGTATATTATCGTGATTTTATTGCCGCGCATCCGCTGCGGCAGCTTTATTGATTAAGGCAGAACGATCTTGCGCTTTGCCTCATCCTTTGCCGGCTTGTAAAGAACGATCTTTTTGCCGATAACCTGAACGACCTCAGAACGGGTGCGCTCAGCCAGAACTTCTGCGATGGAACGTCCGTCGTCCAGGCAGTTCTTTAAGACCGTGATCTTGATCAGCTCGCGGGCTTCCAGTGCCTCTGCAATGGCTGCAGTCAGCTCCGGAGTTACGCTGGATTTACCGATCTGGAAGATCGGATCCATAGTCATAGCCAGTCCTTTTAAATAGGATCTCTGCTTACTTGTCATGTTTTATCTCCTGTTTATTTGTAATAATCAAACGCAAGGCCGTACATGCGGACGGTGTCGCCCTCTTTGATGCCAGCGGCCTCAAGCTCGTCTAAAATGCCATTTTCTTTTAAGAACTTCTGGAAGAACTGGAAGCCCTTCTCAGACTCCAGGTTCGTGTAGCCAAGCATCTTCTCGATGCGTGGTCCCTCTACCACAAACTCGCCGTCCTCGTTCTGCTCTACGGTGTACGGCAGGTTGCGGTCGCCTGCGTACTCGATTTCGAATTCCTTCTCAAAGATGACCGGATCAAGGTTTACGGTCTTAAGAAGCTCGTATACTGCGTATAACAGTTCTTTTACGCCCTTACCGCTGACTGCGGAGATCGGGAATACTTTGATGCCTTCCGGCTCAAATTCCTGCTTCAGGATTGCTACCGGATCCTCATCCTCAGAGTAAACGGCATCGATCTTGTTGGCTGCAATGACCATCGGGCGTTTTAACAGCTCTGGGTTGTATGCTTCCAGCTCTGCGTTGATGGCGCGGATATCCGCGATCGGATCGCGGCCTTCGGTTCCTGCGGCATCCACAACATGTACCAGCACACGGCAGCGCTCGATGTGGCGTAGGAAGTCGTGGCCAAGGCCGATGCCCTGGGATGCGCCTTCAATGAGGCCCGGGATATCTGCCATAACAAAACCTGCTCCGCCGTCTAAGTCAACCACGCCCAGATGCGGGTTTAAGGTTGTGAAGTGATAGTTCGCGATCTTCGGTCTTGCGTTGGATACGCGGGAAAGCAGGGTGGACTTTCCAACATTCGGGAAGCCGACCAGTCCGACATCCGCAATGACCTTTAACTCCAGCTGAACCCAGAGCTCATGGCCCTGCTGACCCGGCTGCGCGTATTTCGGTGCCTGCATGGTCGGAGTTGCGAAGTTCATGTTGCCAAGACCGCCCTTGCCGCCTCTTAAAATGGTCTCTCTTTTATTTTCACCGGACATATCTGCGATGACTTTGCCAGTCTCAAAATCCTTAATGACCGTTCCTTCCGGAACCTTGATCACCAGGTTTTCTGCGTTGGCGCCGTGGCACCGCTTCTTGCCGCCTTGTTCTCCATCTCGTGCTACATATTTCCGAACGTGACGAAAATCTGTTAATGTATTTAAACCCGGATCCACCTCAAAAATGATGTCTCCGCCTTTTCCACCATCACCGCCGTCAGGACCGCCTGCCGGCACAAACAATTCTTTGCGGAAACTTACATGGCCGTCTCCGCCTTTTCCTGATTTGATAAAAATTTTTGCATTATCTGCAAACATGGATTCACCTAAATCCTTTCCGATGTGTATCAGCGAATGCGCGACGCGCATCCATGATGTCTCTGGCAAAAAAGGGCTTCATACTAGTTACCAGTATGAAGCCCTGTCAGTGTCATTATTCGTTGATTGTTCTCGGGTATACAGAAACCTGTTTTTTGTCTCTGCCCTTTCTCTCAAATCTTACAACGCCGTCTACAGTAGCGAATAAAGTATCATCACCGCCGCGACCTACGTTCAGACCCGGATGGATCTTAGTACCGCGCTGTCTGTAAAGAATGTTACCAGCTAATACGAACTGACCATC
>CAKRRJ010000031.1 GCA_934394615.1 uncultured Lachnospiraceae bacterium | reverse complement strand
TAACTGCTACACAGCTGTTTGTGGTTCCTAAGTCAATACCAATAATCTTACTCATGATGTTTTCCTCCTACTCTATTGAAACAAATTTCTGATAATACGCTAAGTGATACAGCCGGTTTAGTTTGCTACCTGAACCATGCTGTGACGTACCACGCTGCCGCGGTACTTGTAACCTTTCTGCAGTTCCATGGCGATCTCATTCTCGCCGTACTTCTCGTCCTCCACATGCATCACTGCGTTGTGCAGGTTCGGGTCGAACTGCTGACCTACTGCCTCGATTGCTTCCACTCCGGCATCTTCCAGAGTTTTCACAAACTGCTTGTAGATCTTTTCAATGCCTTCGGCGAAGGAAGAACCCTTCTCATCCTCCGGCACGGCTGCCAGGCCTCTCTCGAAGTTGTCGAGCACCGGAAGAATCTTCTCGATGATGTCCTTTGCTCCGACTTCGTACATGGCTGCCTTTTCTTTCTCCGTACGTTTACGGAAGTTATCGAACTCAGCCATCTGGCGCTTTAAGCGGTCCTGGAGTTCCTCAATCTGGGCATCCTTCGGATCTTTCTTTGCGTCTTTGGCTTCGCTCTCTTTATTTTCTTCTTTGGTTTCAGCCTCCGGCTTTTCGGTTCCTGCGGAGGTTTCACCGCTTTCTGCCTCAGCGTGCTCTGCTTCGAACTTCTCGTTCTCGGCTTCTGCAGCGCCCTGGTTCATTTCTTTTTCCTTCTGACTCATGGTTTATCGCCTTTCTTTATCGCTGTGAATTCAGCGCTAACTCTCTTCATTTTTATAGGTGGCATCCAGCTGCTTCATCAGATGTTTCAGCGTGCTGAGTACCTTTTCGTAATCCATCCGCTTCGGTCCGATGATACCGATGGTTCCGCGGATACCCTCGCCCAGCTCATAATTGGCGGTGACCACACTGCAGTCCTTCATGGTCTGGAGCGGTGTCTCGTCTCCGATGTAAACCTGGATTCCATTGCTGTCCTCCGACTCATTCACATCCGCGATGAGTTCCTGGAGCTTATCTTTCTGTTCCAGGGTACTGATCAGCTGGCTTGCTTTCTCGCCATCGCTCAACTCCGGATACTTGAAGATGTTGGTGGCGCCGCTGGTGTAGATCTGAAGATCTTCCTCGTCGGCCCGAATGGCTCCGGCTACCTCGTTAAGTACCAGGTCCACGATCTGGCTGTGAACACCGGCCTGCTGTTTGAGCTTTGTGATGACATCCAGATTGATCTGCTCAATGGTGAGACCGTTGAGTGCGCTGTTTAAGAGGATGTTTAAGTTCAGGATATCTTCCTGACTTACCGGCTCCGGTACATTCACCATGGCGTTCTTGATGAGGTTTCCCTCCACCACAATGACCACCAGGAGTTTGTTCTCATCCATCTGGGACAGCTGGATGAATTTCAGCTTGTTCTGATGATACTGTGGACCGCTGATCATGGCAGCGTAGTTAGTATTGTTGGCAAGAAGCTGTGCCAGTTTCTTTAATACCAGCTCCACCCGGTCAACCCTTTTGATCATAAGGCTTTTGACCTCGGTGACTTCCTGCTCCTTCTCCTGCATGATCTGGTCTACATAGAAGCGGTAGCCCTTATCGGAAGGGATACGCCCCGCCGATGTATGCGGCTGCTGAATGTAACCCATCTCCTCCAGATCTGACATTTCGTTTCGAATGGTTGCGGAACTCAGTTTCAGATCGGTATACTTGGAAATGGTTCTGGAACCTACCGGCTCGCCTGTTTCCAGATAGGTCTTGATGATGGCTTTTAATATAGTAACTTTACGATCATCCAGTTCCATTCTGCCGCCTCCTTTTGTTCTTGTTAGCACTCATCATTAAGGAGTGCTAACATTCTGTGATTAATATACTTTACCCTATGGTGTTTGTCAAGAGGTTTGCCCGAAAAATCTGTGTTTTTTCTGTGATTCTTTCCATTTTTCCGAATTTCTCCATCCATTTTTCGGCCGGCTTCCATACGCTCTTCCAGACTGCATTCCGTTTTTTTCTTGACAAATACAAAAAATCATGTAAAATAAGGTCTTATCGTTCATATATTACAAATTTGTTACATATATTTATTTTGTGTGAATCAAATATTTCATTTTTTGCAACATCGTCACCGTAACAAATTTGGACAAGAAAGGACTGATTTTATGTTGAAAAAACGAACGACTCTCGCAACCTTACTGATCGCAGCAATCTTTCTCATCGGAGGCGCTTTCACCGCTCTGGCTTCGGACCTGAACGGCTCTTTCGATGAATTTGAAGGCAATACCATTGTCGGCTGGGCCTGGGATTCTTCCATGCCGAACACCGGCGTTCCGGTTACCGTTACCATTACCAATAAAGAAACCGGCGAGCAGGTGAAAAGCTTTCACCAGACCGCAGTCACCTACCGCTCTGACCTGGAAGAAAACGGAGTCGGCAACGGACGCCACGGATTTCGCATTGCCATGAACTGGGACAACCTTCCGGACGGAACCTACACCGTGGAAGGAACCGTAAATGACAAGACACTTTCCAACTCCAGAACCTACACAAAAGGCAAGGCAGAGGCTTCTACGGAGGAAAGCAGCAGAACGGAAGAAACGCATGAGCACCCGCACTTAAAATCCCTTGGATTCTTCCGTACCACCGGCTACTGTCCGTGCAAGCAGTGCTCCGAAGGCTGGGGCCGCCGCACCAGCACGGGATCCATCGCAACCTCCGGCCATACCATTGCCGTAGACCCACGCGTGATTCCCTATGGAAGCAAGGTCATGATCGGCGGAACCATCTACACTGCCGAGGACCGCGGCGGCGGAGTTAAGGGCAACCACGTCGATATCTTCTTCGACACCCACGCCCAGAGCCGCCAGCACGGAAAGCAGACGCAGGAAGTATTCCTGGTACTTGGATGATCCTTTTAACTTAACGAGAGCCGAAAATCCACTTTAGCGGATTTTCGGCTCTCGTTTATTTTCTATATTATTTTACCAGTCTTTTACAGATCCATCAAATGCCCGGCGGGCCGCGTTGCTTCCGCGCTCATTGGCCGGATACAGTTCTTCGGCATCATCTGCCAGCTCCACACCGATGCCCGGTGCCTCCGGGATCAGCATGCAGCCGTTTTCAAAGCGGAGCGGCTCTTTTACCATCTTATCTTCCGCACCATTTAAGCAGAAGCCAGGCAGTTCCTGAATGCCCAGGTTCGGGATGGAAGCACAGATCTGCAGGCAGGCTGCTGTGGATACCGGGCCAAGCGGATTGTGCGGAATCACAAGCACGTCATGTGCCTCTGCCAGGGCGCAGATCTTCTTGCTGGTCGTAATGCCGCCGACCGCGCAGACATCCGGGCGGATATACTGACAGGCGTGGCGTGCCATCAGCACTTCAAACTCACGCAGGTCGATAAAGCGCTCTCCGGTCGCGATCGGAACACCAATCTTGGATGCCACCTCAGCCATGGTATCTACATTGTCCGGCGGTACCGGATCTTCCAGAACCATTGGGCGGTACGGCTCTACCGCACGGCCAAACGCAACCGCCTCCGGCAGTGTCATGCCACGGTGCACCTCCAGCACAAAATCAAAATCGTTTCCTACCGCTTCCCTGCAGACACGGACCTTCTCCACCTCACGCTCAATGCGGCTGGAGAAAAACTCGCCCCTGCCATCCGGCGCGCTGACCGGACCGTTGCAGAAGATCTTTGCTGCGCTAAAGCCCATCTCTTTCAGCTGCTGGTACTGCTCTGCCAGCTCGTTCTTATCTTCCGTCAGATGCATGACCGACGCGTACACACGCACCTTGTCACGGGTCTTACCGCCAAGAAGCTCATAGACCGGAACACCAAGCGCCTTGCCTTTGATATCCCAGAGCGCAATGTCAATTGCGGAGATCGCGCTCATAATGACAGAACCACGGAAATACACGGAACGCAGGAAATTCTGGTTAAAATCTTCAATGCGGAACGGATCTTTTCCAATTAAATAGTCCGCAAATTTTTCAATGGCTGCTGCCGTAGCCTGGAGATAACCCCAGTTGCCAGCCTCACCAAGACCAGTGATTCCGGCATCGGTGTAAATCTGTACAAACAGGTAATGTTTCGCAAAACGCAGCTTTACGTCTGTAATTTTCATCTTCTTACTCCTTATATCGTGTTATCTCAAATGTTCCCGAAAGAACCGGTACTGACGTTCTAACGCCCGTTCCCAGCCAGGTGTCCGGTTTGTAGTAAATCCATGCATGGCTTCCGGAATCCGCTGCATGGTCACACAGACTCCGGCTTTTGCCAGACGCATTCCAAATGCCTCTGTGTCTTCCCGCAGGCTGTCTTCTCCGGCTGACAAAATCAGGCAGTCCGGAAATGACACCAGGGCCTGTTCCCCGGCAAACGCAGGCGAACACAATGGATCTTCCGCATCTGCGTCTCCTACATAAAAATCGGTATACATCTTTTCTGTTTCCGCACGCTTCACCCAGAATGGATCCTGCTTTAGTTTTTCTGACAGCCGGTCAACCGGATTTACGGTATTGTCTGTCGGGAAATATTCCATCAGCGCACAGCACGGATGCAGCTCTTTTGTCTCCGCGTTTTTAATCAGGACGGACGCCACCAGGTTGCCTCCGGCGCTGTGTCCGGCAAGAATGATCTTTTCCGGATCGATTTCAAGTTCTGCCGCATGTTCAAACGCGTAACACGCAATCTCATAGGATTCCTCTGCTGCAGAAGGAAATGAGTGTTCCGGCGCGAGACAATAATCCACATCCCAGACCAGACAGTTCAGCTGTTCCATGACAGCGCAGCAATATCTGCGGTCACGGTCTGTACGCCCTTTCAAAAATCCACCACCATGATAATTCAGGAATAATGGTGCCTGTTCCGGCAAATGCTCCGGACGTTCTTCAAAGACATGGACCTGTCTTCCACTTTTTGTCCGGATCATAAGTTCCTGTTCCTTTCCTGGCAGCGCCGCCAGTTCTTCCGGACTGACCGGGCCAAATCGGTCACGGCTGCGCACCATATCCGCAACCGCGATTTTTTCTTCCTGTGTCATTCCCATCTTTTCGCCTTCTTTCCTTTAAAATGCCGGGAACACGGTCATAGTATAAAAGATATAAACAAACGGCAGAAGCAGTGTAATCAGCGCGCCGCTCTTAAAGATTGCTTTTAAGTCGTAGCCGCCGTCTGCCATACACATCGGTACCGCCGGGGTTGCCATCGGGGTCAGGAATGCGGTCAGGGAACCGGCATTGACTAACAGAACCAGTCCGGTCGGGTTTGCACCCAGAGCGGAACAGGTCAGAAGACAGATTGGTACAAATACTGCGGAAACAGAACGGTTCAACATGAACTGGGTCAGTAAAAACGGAATCAGGAAGAATAACGCGCCCAGTACATAGTTGTTGTGAGTGCCGCCAACCGCTGATGCAAGCGCATTTCCGATCAGGTCACCTGCTCCGGTGTTTGTCAGGGCTGTACCAAGAGCCAGCGCGCCGACAAACAGCATCAGCATATCCCACGGGATATCACGCAGAGCGGATTTCTGGTCTACAACACCAAATAATACCATAAGAAGGCTTCCGGTCAGCGCTACGGACCAGGTAGTCAGATGTAACTGACTGGAGAAAATGAGGCATAAAATCGTTCCAAAGAAAATCACGATACCAGCCTTATCCACAAACGGGCTGAGTTTCTGTTCCTGCTTTCCGGATTTTTTGCTTTCCAGAGCTTCAATCGGCACAACCGGGGTCTTTGGGGTAAATTTCGGTCCGATGAACAGAGCCCAGAGCGGAACAATGATCAGGATCGGCCAGGTTCCAATGGTGAAATCAATTGCACGAATGCTCATGCCGGTAAATCCATAAGACTCCATGAATCCGGTAAACTGTCCGGCCTGCTGAATCGCGGTGGACAGCGGCAGAATACCGCAGCAAGCCACGCAGACTACCATAACCGGGAACATATACTGGGTGCGGCTGTGCTCTGTCTTATCGCAAAGTGCTGCCAGCAGCGGACTTACAATCGCATAGACAACCATCGGGCTTGCGATAAAGTTTGTCAGCAGCACGGCCAGAAGAATATAGCCGAAATACGCTGTCAGAAAACTTCCGCGTGTCAGCTTCATGATCGCGCTGCACATTCCATCCACGACGGAGGTACGGCGGAAACCGGATGCCACAATAAACATCGTTGCCATCAGAATCGTATTTACATTGGAGAAACCAGCCATTGCTCCGTTTGCGTCGATGCAGCCGGTAAAATACAGTGCCGTCAGAGAGATCATTGCCGTCAGCCACATTGGAATCTTATTCAGCATATAGCTGACCAGCGTTGCCGCAAAGATCACCATGCAGATCATCATTTGAGTGTTCATATTCTTTTCCCTTCCATTATAACATCATAGTTTGAAAACTCCATAAGCTCTTAGCTGCCCGGGCTGGGGCTCGTTGTCGTTATGCTTATCCTAACAGAAGGCTGTTTTTTTGTCGCTGCAATTATTCGCAGTTTTTTCCGTCCGTTTTTCAGCTGCGTTTCCTGATTTTTCTTTCTGTTTTCATTCCGTATGAATAAAAATCCAAATATTTTCCCTGTGCATGTTGTCGATTTTCTGCTGATGCAATTGTGCGTTCTGACAATTCCCACTTTGTATTTACGCAAAAACAATCCTTGACAGATGTGGATTTGTCCGATATTCTGAAACCAGTTCTTCTGGCATTCTATTTTGTACTTCCAAATTTTGTGACAGGGAAAATATTTGGATTTTAAAGGAGAAAAAGATGGAAGGAACCAACTATGAAATGAATCTGCCGCGCGAAAATATCCATCTGCGCTGCTTTGCACATAATATCATGAATTACCGCTATCACTGGCATCCGGATGAATACGAGCTGAGCATCGTTCTTCACGGAAAACAGGAGTATTGCCGCGGTACACAAAACCACACGCTTCTGGAGGATGACCTGATCCTGACCGCTCCAGGAAATGGCCACGCTTCCATGCGCCAGCAGCCGGATACCCGCGCTCTGGTTCTGCACTTTCCAGCTGGTGCATTGAAATTTCTTGCCAAAAAGGGCTATATCTATCAGTTTCCATCCTGCCTTTCCATGGGAAACAGCCGCTACGAGGAGCGCTTCTGCCGCATCCGTTTTTATGTGAGCCAGATCTGGCAGGCATTAGAATGCGGCGGTGCCTACGCGCAGCTGAGCGCAAAAGCAAACCTGGAACTGCTTCTCGTCACGCTTTTTACCGAATTTGACCCGCAGCAGCTTAACCAGATTCCTGAAGAAGACAAACGACGCGCTACCATGCGTCTTCTGCTGACCTATGTAGAAGAGCACTATGCAGAAAAACTGGCTCTGGAAGACCTGGCTGACTATGCCCAGTACAACCGCACTTACGTCTCTACCTTATTTAAACAGATGGTTGGAATCAATTTTCATGAATACCTCACACGGGTGCGTTTCCAGCACGCCCTGAATGACCTGACTTACACCCGTGAAAACCTGACAGACATTGCGTTAAAAAATGGTTTTCCAGACTTAAAAACACTGACAGCACGCTTTCGCTCTACACTACAGCGCACCCCTGCTGAATACCGGTCTGCGCTAAAACCAGATGAGGTTCTCTACGAAAACCAACGGCAGTTCCTAGATCCCGGGGATGTGGTGCTGAGAAAAAAACTGGCACAATATTCCAAAACCGGAAGTTTCCGCTAACTATTTTTCTTACATCGAAAGCACCCCCGGAAATCACAAAAATTTTCCAGGGGTGTTTCACAATTTTCTATTTCTTTAACTGCTCTTTATAAATCGCAATAACTTTCTTCATAGCCTCCTGTCCCGGAGCGCCGATGGTGGTTCTCTTCTCCACGCAGGTCTTCATGCTGATGGCTTCGTAGACATCTTCCTCGAATACCGGGCTGATGGCCTTGAACTCATCCAGAGTCATGTCATCCAGTGCAATGCCCTTGTCGATGCAGAACAGAACCAGCTGTCCTACAATGCCGTGTGCGTCGCGGAACGGTACGCCGTGGTTTACCAGGTAGTCAGCCGCGTCGGTTGCGTTGGTGAATCCGTTCTTCGCGCTTGCCTCCATGACTTCTTTATTAAATGTCATGGTAGAGATCATGCCGGTGAACAGAGCCAGGCAGCCTTTTACGGTGTCGATGGCGTCAAAGGTCAGCTCCTTATCTTCCTGCATGTCCTTGTCGTATGCTAACGGAATGCCCTTCATCGTGGTGAGGATGGACATGAGCGCGCCGTAAACACGTCCGGTCTTGCCACGTACCAGCTCGGCAATATCCGGGTTCTTCTTCTGCGGCATGATGCTGCTGCCGGTGCTGTATGCGTCGTCAATCTCCACGAAACGGTATTCATTGCTGTTCCAGATGATGATTTCCTCAGAGAAACGGCTTAAATGCATGGCAATGGTGGACAGGGCAGATAACAGCTCAATCACATAGTCGCGGTCAGATACGGAATCCATGCTGTTTAAGGTCGGGCCGTCAAAGCCAAGCAGCTCTGCGGTATACGCGCGGTCCAGCGGATAGGTGGTGCCAGCCAGAGCGCCGGAGCCCAGCGGGCAGTAATTCATGCGCTTGCGGATGTCATGCAGACGGCTTCTGTCGCGGGAGAACATCTCAAAGTAAGCGCCCATATGGTGAGCCAGGGTAACCGGCTGCGCCTTCTGCAAATGGGTGAAGCCCGGCATATAGGTATCGATATTGGCTTCCATGATCTTTAACAGCTCTTCCAGCAGGTTCTTTACCAGCACGTCGATCTCATCAATCTCATCGCGGCAGTAGAGCTTCATATCCAGGGCTACCTGGTCATTTCTGCTGCGGCCGGTGTGCAGGCGTTTTCCCGCGTCTCCGATGCGCTCGATCAGATTTGCCTCCACGAAGGAATGGATATCCTCGTGTTCTTTGGTAAATACCAGTTTTCCGGACTCAATGTCTGCCAGGATGCTGTTTAAGCCGTCGATGATGGCTTTGCGGTCATCCTCAGAGACAATGCCCTGCTTTGCCAGCATGGTTACATGCGCAATGCTGCCCTGAATGTCCTGATGATAGAACTTCTGGTCAAATGACAGTGACTCGTTAAAATTGTGTACCAGCTGGTTTTCTTCTTTGGTGAAGCGTCCGCCCCATAATTTCATAATGTTAGTCTCCTCTTCTTTTATTTATACAGCTGCGCAGAACCTGGTTCCGGCTGCTGCAGATTTTCTGTTGATTTTGGATGTTCCTCTTCGGATTCTTCCTCAAAATCCAGATCATCCTCGTATTCCTGTTCTTCCCGGTACCGGCGAAGCATCTGACCGCCTGCGGCAATGAAAATCAGGATCAGCGCACTGACTCCGGAAATAATAGCTCCCGGCATCAGGCCTTTCGGCGTGTATTCCATCGTTACCGTGTGGGTTCCGGCTGTCAGCCAGACGCTGACGAAGGAATCAAGGATTTTTTCCGGTTCCTGCTCTTTTCCGTCCACCAGGATTTTCCAGCCAGTGTCATAAGGAATGGAGGTAAACATCCATCCATCCTTGTCGCAGGAAATGGTTCCCTTTAAGGAAGTGTCGGTCCAGCTTGTCAGCTTCCACGGATGTGCGGAAAGCTTTGCCGCCACGGACCCAAGTCCGTTTTCCGAGAAATGGTAAACATCTGCCCACATTTCTTCCTTGCTGTCCTCAGCTGTGAGCGTAACGGCATCTCCCGCTGTACAATAGCCAAGTTCCAGCAGATAACCACGGTCCACATTTGTGAAGGTCTTTGTTCCTTTCCAGGTGGTCGCTGTTACTTTTTCTATTTTCTTGTTTCCGACATACGCGTAATACTCTCCGCTCGTCTCCGGATAAAATGTCAGGTCATTTCCCTCCGTGGTGGTATCCAGTACCAGATTCATGACCTGCTCCGCGCCGAGTGCGTCGGCCAGGCTGTTCTGGACATCCGCCGGATTTCCGGTTTCCAGATTCCATTTCGACTCAAAGTCCGGCTCCACATAAAAGCCGACCGGAAGTGTGTAATTATTCTGATACAGCCAGACATCATCCTGCTCCCCGATCACCGTGCGAAGCGGCGTATCCTCCGGCTTTTCCGAATAGATGCCATACTTGACAGAAAACAGCGCGTCGATGAGCGGCGTGCTTCCGGTGATGCTGTAAGCATTTGTGGAGCTTTCACAGCCAAGTTTCCGGAAAAGCGACGACAGATCGGCATTCGCTGTGGAAGAGAACAGGGAAACCGATGGAAAATGCATCCATGCCCCGTCATTTTTTGTCTTCCGCGTCACTTTTTCCATGCGGAAGAACGAATCGTTCGGCTGAACAGAATCCACCAGCGCATCAACCGCCTGATTGTCGTCTGTGTAGGCGGTCCGGCTGGTTGTCGTCACGCTTGTCACCGCAGTGTTGACTGCGGCCTCCAGCGATACCACCGCCAGCGCGTAAAACAGCGCCGGGTAATAATAGCGGCTGCCCTTCTGGTACAGCGCGATAGCGCCCAGATACAGTGCCAGAAACAGGATTGCCACATAATACACTATAAAATGGAAATGATCCTGCGTGACCAGCTTCTGTGCCATGAGCACAAAGACGACTGCCCCGGCAAATGCCCCGGTCACCTGCTTCCACGGTGTCTCACCAAGATACATATAAGCGCGGTAGCAGGCAAACAGCACCAGGAAGATATAAATATAGGACTGTCTGCACGGCAGGCTGTTTGGATAATGAAAGCCATGCCAGATAAAATTCAGGATATTGAACGAAAAACTTGCAAAGAAAAACAGCAGCATCACACAGTAAACCGCTTTCTCCTTTGCGGATACTTTCCGGCAGAGCAGATACAGAATAAAAAACATCAGTACCGCAACGCCGCAGTACAGATTCGGCCAGTGATCCAGGCCAATTTCCGTTTCGACATTGCCGATATGGCGGGCAATCATATCGAAGATCGGAAAATACTGGGTAAAGGTCTTCGGGAAGTTAAAATCTCCCGATGCCGTCATCTGCAGGGCAAAGATTTCCGGAAGCAGCACCACCGCAGACAGACCGCCCGCCAACAGCGAATAGACTGCAAACTGAAAACCGCGCCCGATAAATTTTTCCCAGTGCATGTCCTCATCAAGAACCAGCAGGGCAATGAAATACAGCACCATAAAAATGCAGGTCATGATGGAGATATAATAATTGGAAAGGATCGACAGCCCCAGCGTCAGGCAGTACAGCATTCCTTTTCCGTCTTTTACCAGGCGTTCCAGTCCAAGAACGATGAGCGGGAACAGGATGATGCAGTCCAGCCACATGATGTTCCAGCTGTACGCCGCCATATACCCGGACAGCGCATAAAAAATGCCGAAAAACGCCACGCCGAAGTCGTTCGTTTCGCAGTGCTTCCTTAAATAATAGGCCATGGAAAGACCGCTCAGGCCAATCTTCAGCACGATCTGGTAAGTCATAAACTCGATGACCAGCCCCTTCGGACAGAGAAGCAGCAGCCAGTTGAACGGACTTGCCAGATAATAGGCATAGAGTGCGGAAAAATTCACGCCCATGCCGACATCCCAGCTGTAGAGCAGGCTTCCGCCATGCGTCAGCTTATACTGAAATTCAGAAAAAAACGGCGCGTACTGGTGGTACATATCCGTGCGCAAAAACGTTTCTTCTCCGAACGGAAAGATGCCGCGCTGCACAAAAATAATCAGCATAATGACCACCGGAACCACAAACGCCGCAATCAGCGCGTCCCTGGAACGGAGAAGGGAATCCTCTTCCCCGGCCGCCTGCCTGCGCAGGCGCTTTTCCGCACGTTTCTCCTGCAGGGTGGGACGATGCTTTCGCGGCAGTTTTTCAGGAACCTGATCCGTGTCCGCTTTCTGTTCTGCCCCATCTGACGCTTCCACTGCACGCGCCAGTCCCGCTTCGGATTCCTGCTTCCAGGAGTCCTGTTTTTTCTGTTTTCCTGCAATCAGCCGATTTTTGTCAGCTGCAGGCTCCAGGTTCTGGTCATCCACTGCGGACTGCACATGCTCTATTTTTTGCTCACATGCCGATTCCGGCTGCCCTTCCACCTTCGCCACAGCACGCTCCATCTCTGCAAGTAAATCTGCCACGCTTCCTCCTGCTTTTGGAAGCGGTTCTCTTTTCTTTTCCATCATACTAAGCAAATCCTCTAGCTCTCTTGTGATCCTGGCTGTTTGTCCTGTTTCTGGAAGATGAACCACTTGCTGAACACATAGTTCAAAACAAGGGAAACCGCCGATATCACGATCTTACAAAGAAAATCCTGCCGGATTCCAAGTCCGTCCACCATAGCGATCATGGCCACCATGGTGAACGCTCCGGTTGCTGCCCGGCATGCAACAAACGGCACAAACTCCGACCATACCTTTTTCGGATGCAGGTCAAAGCTGCAAAATACAAACAGCTTATTCGTCACAAAAGCAAACAATACCGCCGCCGCCCAGGAAGCAGCCGTTGCGATCCGGTAATCGATTCCGACACGCCGCATATACCAGTAGCTGATCCAGTCCACAAGTGTTGTCAGCACGCCAAAGACCAGATAGGAAATGGTCTCCCGGTTGACGAGTTTCTTCCATATTTTATCTAACATCATTTTTCTCCAGTGTCTGTCCATTCCTGACTGCTTCCGGCAGCAAAATATGTCCTGCAGCGCAGGCTCTTCCTCCTTGGCAGTTACATATGCCCCATTATAGGGCAGGACGGCTGAATTGTAAAGCAGTCCTGTTCCATGGAGAAAAATTTTATAAGTTTTTTTAATAAAAGGCTTGCTATTTATTTGTTTTGCGTATATTCTATTAGCAGAAGCGCTGCCCGGAAACAGTACCCGCGAATGTTCCGGTATCTGTTTTTCGACAGCCTCCCCCACAACCGTAACCATACAATAAAAAATTATGCACAGCGAGGTATGAAGATGAAACCTGTAAAAGAAGGAAAGGTACGCGAAATCTACGACAATGGCGACAGCCTGATCATGGTAGCCACCGACCGCATCAGCTGCTTTGATGTGATCCTCCACAACACTGTTACCAACAAGGGCAAAGTTCTGACCCAGATGTCCAAGTTCTGGTTTGACTTAACCAAAGATATCCTGCCAAACCATATGATCACCACCGATGTAAACGAGATGCCGGAATTTTTCCAGAAACCGGAATTTGAAGGCAAGACCATGATGTGCCGGAAGCTCACCATGCTCCCGCTGGAGTGCATCGTGCGCGGCTACATCACCGGAAGCGGCTGGGCAAGCTATAAGGAAAACGGAACCGCAAACGGTGTCAAACTGCCGGAGGGCTTACAGGAATCCCAGAAACTGCCGGAGCCGATCTACACTCCTTCCACCAAGGCTGAGATTGGTGACCACGATGAGAACATCACCTACGAGCAGAGCATTGACCACTTAGAGAAATATTTCCCGGGCAAGGGCGCAGAATACGCAGCAAAGCTTCGTGACTGCACCATCGCACTCTATAAAAAATGCGCAGACTACGCTTACGCCCATGGCATCATCATCGCAGATACCAAATTTGAGTTTGGCCTGGATGAAAACGGCAACATCGTCATTGGCGACGAGATGCTGACCCCGGACAGCTCCCGCTTCTGGCCGGTAGAAGGCTACGAAGTTGGCCACAGCCAGCCTTCCTTCGATAAACAGTTCGCCCGTGACTGGCTCACCTCCCACCCGGGCAACGACTGGACCCTTCCGGAGGAAGTTGTTCAGAAGACCATCGATAAATATCTCCAGAGCTATGAGATGCTGACCGGAGAGAAACTGAAATAAAATTTGATTCATAATCATAAAAGGTCCGAAGCCGGTCGGTGCGGTATCCCGCACCGACCGGCTTCTACTTTATTGGCTCCACTAAAGAAAAATAACATGCAACCAGAACGATATTGATAAAAAGCCAGACATCTCAGGCCCCGCCAGTATTGTTCCGGTTGTGTTATTTCTTCCCCCGGAACTTCGGTCCTTATTGACTACTCATTTATATTGATCTTTCTCAAAAGCAGCATTTACTCTTGACAAACTTTTTTTCCATGCTACGCTTGATAACAGAAATTGAATAAGAAAAAGAAAAGAGGATTCCCCATGCACATGATCGACAGAAACAGTCCCTGCTGGTGCGGCAGTGGACTGAAATACAAAAAATGCCATTACGATTTCGATGAAAAGCTGAAAATGTACGAGAACAAAGGCTGCATCGTCCCGGAGCACAACATGATTAAGACTCCGGAGCAGATCGAGAAGATCAAAGCCAGCGCAAGAGTCAATATTGCGGTTCTTGACTACGTTGCAGAGCATATCAAGGCAGGCGTGACCACCGAGGAGATTGACCAGTGGGTTTACGATGAAACCACAAAACACGGCGCGATTCCGGCTCCGCTCAACTTTGAGGGATTTCCGAAGAGTGTATGCACTTCCATCAATGAGGTTGTCTGCCACGGCATCCCAGATCCGGACCGCGTGCTGCAGGACGGTGACATCATCAATGTAGACTGCTCCACCATCTTAGACGGCTACTACTCCGATTCTTCCCGCATGTTCTGCATCGGCAATGTCTCCCCGGAGAAAAAACGCCTGGTAGAGATTACAAAACAGAGCATTGAAGTCGGCTTAAAAGAAGTAAAACCGTGGAACTTCCTGGGTGATATGGGCGCTGCCATCCACGATTTCGTTCGTGAAAACGGCTACAGTGTTGTGCGCGAGATCGGCGGCCATGGCGTCGGCCTTCAGTTCCACGAGGAGCCGTGGGTCAGCTATGTTTCTGAGCGCGGCACCGAAATGCTCATGGTTCCGGGCATGATGTTTACCATTGAGCCGATGGTCAACATGGGAAAACCTGACGTTTTCGTTGACGCGGACGATGACTGGACCGTATACACCGAGGACGGCAAACCATCCGCCCAGTGGGAGATTCAGGTTCTGGTGACCGAAGACGGCTACGAGATCATCGCATATTAATGTTACTGTTCACGCGTTGCGCAAACAGCAACGGATTTTGCCGATGCTTCGCATACCGTATTCCGCATAGAAAAAGGACGCTTCTCCGTTTTGGAGAAACGCCCTTTTTATTTTTCGGCCTTATGCGTTACGCGATGTACTGCTCAGCAGTTGCGCAGATTTCTTTTGCGCTGCGCTCGTCGTGAGAAAGACCATCTGCGTATTTGCGGATGATTGCTGCCGCGTAGCGGATCAGCTCCGGATTCTCGTCTTCCCCGACCGGCAGATTGCCATTGTCCTGCTCTAAGAGTTTCTGGAGCGCATTTGCGATCCATAATAATTTTGGAAGGCAAACCGGATGCTCAGACTCATGGCAGACCTGCATTCTGCTGTCCTGCTCCTCTTTGCTTCCGATCATAACGGTATGGTACTCTCCGTCCTCGGTTACCCAGATTTCATCCCGAGCGCCTGTCTTTAAAAGGCTGCCCAGATAGATAGCCTGCTCATCGTCCTGTCCGTTCAAGAATTTTTCTTCGGATTCTAAGATCAGTTCTGCTAATTTCTTTATACCTTTGTACATCTGTCCTACCCCTGTTTTACCTCAAGATTCTATCCTGCGCTTATCATGCGCGCTTCCTTTTATTATAAGGATATGACAGCATTTGACAAGTAGCTTTCCTGTTCTTTTTTAAGGACATAACTTTTATTTTGGCCGCTTACTTTTATTTTGTATACAACCGTTTACAAAGCTAAAATTTTCCACCGCCTCCGCCATGGCTGCGACCGGACGATGAGGTGTGGATACTGCTTCCTCCTCCGCTTCTTCCGCCAGAAGATGACTTTTGCTGCGGCTTTGCGCTCCGCGTCACATGGCGGTACAGGAAATAATCGCTCCGGTTCGTCACCTGCACACTTCCCGGACGGATATAATCCCGCGCTTCCCGCTGCATATGAACGGTTTTTAACTGGCTCTTGTAATATCCGACAACTGCCAGAGCTCCGCCAATCCCCACCGCCAGCGAAATCGGAATCCACAGCAGGGAGAGCGGTTCGCGCGGCATATGGCCTATATCATAAGGCTCACCATTTTCTGCCTGCGTGATAAAATCATCGCACTGGTCCGCATATTCCTCAAACGCTTCCAGATAATTTCCATCCGCGAGCTGCGGCCGGATCTGCTCACCAATATAGTCAATGCCCGCATCCGTGAATACGGAAATGCCGTAGCCGAACGTGTAAATATACCAGTCCCGTTCTTCCAGACTGACTAACAAAAGAACTCCATCCTGGTCTTCGCCGTAGCCAAAACGACAATTCTCATAAAGCTGGTCCGCATAGTCCTCTGTGCTGTACCCATCCAGGCTCTGAACCAGTGCCGCGGTCACATCCAGGTTCTGCCGGTGACTGATTTCATCGAGTTTCTCATTCAGTGTCTGCGCGTCCTGCTCATCCAGCAGTCCGTCTATGTTCTGAAAACGGTAATATTCCTCCGCAAATCCATCCGCTGTCCCTGCCTTTGCAAACGCCGGAACACATCCCATGGCAGAAAGGAGAAACAGGACCAGCAGCACTGCCACACATCGTTTTATCTTTTTCATGCTTCTCCCTCCTGTCAGATCCCGATAAACCACAGGATCAGTCTCAGTATGTAAATTGCGGCAGTAAAGATGACTGCCAGCTTTATGGTCATGTTCCGCGCTGCCGTCTTATCTGCAGGCAGGTCTCCCACAAATTTTCCGGTCTGCCCGTTCATGGCAAACGTGTAGCGCTTTCCTTCCCAGGTAGTGTTCAGAATCCACACTGGAAGCAGCGCGTATTTCGTACTTCCGCCATGAAGCTGCACACTGCTGTTTTCCGGCACAACCGTCGCGTAGCCGGTCACAGTTTCCTCAAAGGCGCGCTCCACCGACTTTTTTACCCGCTCATTCGCGCGCGGCGCGCTGGCTTCAGAGTCCACATCATAGCGGTCTGCCATAAATCCGGCCAGATATGCCGGCTGAAATGGCACCGCCTCTTTCATATTGAATGGTTCGATGGACTCCATCAGGTCATCCTGGATTTTGGAATCACCGTCCACCGGAACCTGCTGAAACCCGATGTTTCCGCCCCGGTTGATAAGAAAGAAGCTCGTTTCGGTGTAATTATACCGGCTGTCGCTCCAGAAGCGCGTGCGGGTACCGCGGTAGCGGATGTTCGCGTTCGCCTCGGTATCAAACAGCCAGAACGGAACGTAAATTCCCTTGATCTCATCAATATGGTTTTCATCTTTAAAGATCTTCGGCAGCAGCTTTTTCCCTTCCAGATGCTTCATCAGTCCGGCTTTCGCCGCCTTTTTATCGAGCTTGAACGGAATCACAAGATCCGGGCGCAGTTCCCCGGACAGCTGCCCTGTCATGATGATCGGGTTGCCGCAGAACGGACAGTTCGATGCCGCCGTGTTTTCCTCTGCCACAACTTCACCGCCGCAGGACTCACAGCGGTAAATGCGCAGTCCTGCTTCCTCGCCCTCTTTCCATGTGCTTCCCTCTGCCTTTTCCCACTGCATATCGTCCTTCAGCTCTTCTTTTAAAGCCGCGTCATACTGCTGCAGCGCTTCCATCTCAAATTCCGTATCGCAGTACGGACATTTCAGCTTCTGTGCCTTGCTGTCAAAGCGGATGCCGCCGCCACAGCAGGGACATTTGTATTCCTGTGTATCTGCCATGTATTGTCCCCCATTATCTTACGATATCGCGTAACTGTTCAGTACCCTCACAGTTACGCGCAAAAATCCATTGAAAATGTCTTCACTCCGCTTCGGTCGGTGCTAAACGTGTGCCACTGGCACACAGCACCCTTCGGCAATGGGATTTTTGCCTGCAAGCCCATGTTTTCGTACGGTCAGCGCAGTGAATGCGCAGACCTACTGAACAGTTACGATATCTCCATCATTGAACGGATCCCCGCATTCCGGGCAGAATTTCGGCGGATGCGCCGGGTCCTCCGGCTCCCAGCCGCACTTGTCGCACCGGTAAAGCAGCGCGCCTTCCGGCTTCTTTGCCCCACAGTTTGTACAGAATCTGCCCTTATTCAGCGTTCCGCAGGAACAGGTCCATCCGTCTGCCGCCGGTTTCGGAGATCCGCACTCCGGACAGAACTTTCCAGTTGCCACAGTACCGCACTTTGCGCAGGTCCAGCTTCCGGATGGCTGAATCTTCGGCTCTGGCTTCTTCGCTCCGCACTCTGGACAGAATTTTCCGTTCACGGCTGCGCCGCAGGAGCAGGTCCAGGTATCTGACGCGCCTGCCGGCTGCGGGACCTGACCGGCTGCTCCGGAAACCGGTGCCTTCTGCATGGACGGTGTCTGCCCCTGCATCTGCTGTCCCATAGCAAACAGGTTCTGCGCGTTTGCGCCGCCTCCTGCATTCATTGCCATTCCCATGCCCATAAATCCGGCCATCGCACCGCCGCCGTTTGCCGCTGCCGCCTTCATGGCATCGATCTGGCCGCCTACCAGGCGCGCTGCCGCAGTGTTCGGATTGGTAGTCATGGCATTTTCTTCCCACTCAGTCAGCTTCTTTCGCTGATCATCCGGAATGCTCAGGGAATTGATATTAAAGGAGAAGACCTCGATGCCGCGTTTCTGCTTCCAGGTGTTGGAAAGCACTTCGTTCAACGCGTCCGAAATCTCCATGGTGTGTGCCGGAATCTCATAGTACTGGATTTTCTGCGCGGAAAGTTTTGCCAGCGCAGGCTGCAGCGCGTTCATAAGCTCCGCCTTCAAGCGGGGCGCGATCTCTTCACTCTCATAGGAGGAAGCCACGTTGCCGCACACATTGGTATAAAACAGAAGCGGATCACAGATCCGGCAGGTGAACACGCCATTGCAGCGGATATCCACCGACAGCTTGTATCCCATCGCCTCACTCACAACCACACGGAACGGGATTGGAGTTGCCGTTCCAAACAGA
Organism: uncultured Lachnospiraceae bacterium; assembly: GCA_934394615.1. GTDB lineage: Bacteria > Bacillota > Clostridia > Lachnospirales > Lachnospiraceae > Brotaphodocola. Next base: position 6,943 of record CAKRRJ010000031.1, on the reverse strand, counting down.
ATCTCCCCAAGCTCCTTCGTATTGATGTAATACACACGCTGGTCCTTTGCTGTATCGCCGCCATAGGTAAAGCGCTTGCCGACCAGCCTAAACGTCTGTTTGATGCTCTCGCCCAGGCTTCCGGTAAAAATACTTGGCTCCGAAGAGGTGTCATATGTAAATTCGCCCGGCTCCGCGCAGACCTCCACGACCTTGCCCTGCTCCACAATGAGCATGCACTGGCCGTCCGCCACTGCAATGCCGCTGCCATTGGAAATGATGTTATCGTTTCCCTTCGTATTGGAGGACCGAGATGTGATGCGCTTCTGGCCTTTCTGTACCAGGACATCCTTCTCCATGGCATCGCAGTAGAAAAACTCCTTCCACTGATCCGCCAGGGTACCGCCAAGTGCTCCCGCTGCTGCTCTGATAAGTCCCATAGTTGATTCTCCCTTCTCTCGCATATTCAGAGGCTGCCGCAAATTCACCCGGAACCAGGCAGCCCCTCCATCTGATGTTATTTTATCATAGATAACCCGCAAAAGAAAGAAAAGGCAGGAAACAGAGTCATAAAACTCCGTTTTCTGCCTTTTCACAAATCGTATCTTTATTTCTCAGCCAGCATCATCATGATCTCATTGGTACGAGCCACGAATCCGGTCATACGCTCCGGGCTTAAGCTGCCGTGAGCTAACAGTGCCAGATCGTAGAGCTGCTCGCAGATCTTATTGGTGTTCTCGCCCTCACCGTGATTCAGTACATACTGAACCAGCTTGTTGTTGGCATTTAATACCAGGGTCTCACCTGCGCCGCCGAACATGGACGGATCCATGCCATACATGTTATACATCTTCATCATATCCTGCATACGGCGGGTCTCCTCGGATACGGTCAGCATGGAAGAAATGCTCTCATCTTTCAGTTTCTCAACCTTGATCTCCAGCTTGTCGTTGCCAAGAGCCTTCTTGAAGGTCTCAGTCAGAGTCTCAGAGGTTTTCTTAAACTCCTCGTCATCGTCCTTAACCTCTTCCTTGAAGGTGCTGTTTAAGTCTGCATCGATACGCAGGAACTTCAGTCCCTCATTCTTCTGCTCCAGGTGGCCGATGAACGGGCTGTCGATGCTGTGCGGCAGGATGACTGCGTCCAGGCCTTCCTTCTTGAACATGTTAATGTACTGGCTCTGCTCTTTCTCGTCAGTTACATAGAAGACGGTATTCTCGTGCTTCTCCTTGTTCTCCTCCAGGCAGTCCTTTAAGGTTAAGTACTTACCGTCCAGGTTCTTAAAGAGAATGTAATCGTTCATCTTCTCTGCGAACTTCTCGTCCTTGATGCAGCCGAATTTGATGAACGGAGCGATGTCATCCCAGTATTTCTCATAGTTCTCGCGGTCGGTCTTGCACATGCCGCTTAACTTGTCGGCTACTTTCTTGGTGATGTAGTCGGAAATCTTTTTCACGAATCCATCATTCTGCAGAGCGCTTCTGGAAACATTCAGCGGCAGATCCGGGCAGTCGATGGCGCCCTTTAACAGCATCAGGAACTCCGGAATGACTTCCTTGATGTTATCGGCAATGAATACCTGGTTATTGTACAGCTTGATGGTTCCCTCGATGGAATCGTACTCGGTGTTGATCTTCGGGAAGTACAGGATACCCTTTAAATTGAACGGATAATCCATGTTTAAGTGGATCCAGAACAGAGGCTCCTTGTAGTCGTGGAAGACCTTGCGGTAGAAGTCGCGGTACTCCTCATCGGTGCACTCATTCGGATGCTTGCTCCACAGCGGGGTGGTATCGTTTAAAGCAACCGGGCGTTTCAGAATTTTATATTTCTCTTTTGCCGGCTCCGTCTCTACGGTCTCTTTCTCGCCGTTCTCGTTCTCTTTTTCCTCGGTCTTGGCCGGCTCCACGATGGTCTCGATGATGGTGTCCTTCTCGATAAGCTCGTCCTTCTCGATGGTCTCATACTGCGGCTCTGCCTTCTCGTTGTTTAAGAAGATCGGAACCGGCATGAAGGAACAGTATTTCTCCAGGACTTCTCTTGCGCGGTACTCGTTGGAGAACTCGTAGCTGTCCTCGTTTAAGTACAGGGTGATGGTGGTTCCCTGCACTGCCTTCTCACCGTCCTTCATCTCGAAGGTCAGGCCGCCCTCAGACTCCCAGTGTACCGGCTTGCTGCCTTCCTTATAGGAGAGGGTGTCGATGGTTACCTTGTCTGCTACCATGAATGCGGAGTAGAAACCTAAACCGAAATGACCAATAATCTGGTCTTCATTCGCTTTGTCTTTGTACTTTTCCAGGAAATCCTGAGCACCGGAGAACGCGATCTGGTTGATGTACTCTTCCACCTCAGCCTCGGTCATGCCCAGGCCATTATCGGTGATGGCAATGGTCTTGTCGTCCGGGTTTACGGTAACCTGTACCTTGTACTCCATGTCTTCCGGCTTGGTGTACTCGCCCATCAGCTCCAGCTTCTTTAACTTGGTGATGGCATCGCAGCCGTTGGAAACCAGCTCACGGTAGAAGATGTCGTGATCAGAATACAGCCACTTTTTGATGATCGGGAATATATTTTCACTGTTTATGGATAAATTACCTGTTCTGCTCATAATCAGATGCTCCTTTTCTGTTACATGATTTCTATAGCAGTATTCTAATACCATAAAATCGAAAAGTCAATAAAAAATCAGCACTCATTTGTGTTGAGTGCTAATAATTTAGAAATATTTTATTTTCTCTTCTATAGAATACTCTGTTTTTATGCCTCTACATATGGAATCTGCAGCTTCTTTAAATATCTCCGCACAGTTTCATCCCACTCCTGCTCGATCTGCTTATCCAGGGTAAACACCTTTAACGATGTTCCGGTCACACAGGATGCCGCGTGATTCTCATAACGGACATTCAAATACAATGCCGCCACCTGTTCTGCCGGAAAGTCCGGCTTTACCCGGCGGATAAACTTCTCATTTTCTTCCGGCGAGAGCTGCATGGTAATCTGAAAACTCTCCGGCAGCTTTTTCCCTTTGATGAGGGAATAGCAGAATGGCCGCAGGGTCTTCCACGAAGACAATTCCTCAATGCGGTTCACTTCCAGCTCCTCGTCCGAGTAATACCCCTGGCGGATCCGTCCGTCTATGGTAAAGCTGTTGAAGGTAACAATATTGGCCTCCCGAACCAGCCAGTGGTCAAATGTCTCCCCCATAAACAGCTGGGCAGTGAAGCCCTTTAAATCTTCTATTTTTAATGCGATCATTCGCAAATCCCCCTTTTGCTGCCTGCTCCTGTTTCTGACCTGTATCCCGCAAATCATAGTCCAAAAGCCCATCACAGCGATTCCTATTTTATCCGCCCCTACTGTCCCATGGCCTCATGGTACCGCTCAAAGAAATCGGATGTCGTACAGTCAGCCCCATTGCTTAAGGAAACCTTATTCCAGATATTTCCATCGATCTCTACTTTATGGTCTGCCGCAAAGGAATCGTAAATGCTCCGAAACGCCTGGTTCTTGCGCTGCAGCGCCAGCTTATTCTTCCGCTCCAGAGTCGCATCCTCATCGAAGTCGCTGATACACTTTACAAGGTACCACTTTCCCTGCCACAGAAACGGCTCCGCGATCTGCCCGGTCTCCAGGGCAAAAACCGGCTCTTCATAAGAGGCATCGCGCTCACCCTTGCCGACAGAAACCTCAATTTCCGCGTTTTCTAATTCTTTTCTTGCGGCCGCGGCAAAATCAGCTCCGCCTTCTGCAGTCTGCGTATAAAGCTCCCGCGCCTTCGTCTCGTCACTGACCGCAATCTCCTGCACCCGGATCACACGCGCCTCACTGTCACTGATCTCCAGGCTCACATTCTTCGTCAGCTCATCTACCACGCGGTTCGCGCGATGATACGCCTCATACATCGTATATACATCATCCCGCGTTGCCTTTGTGTACGCTTTATCTGCATCCGTGAGGGAACTGTAATAGTCATCGGAAAGCTGCTTTAACTGCTCCCGCTCCTGGCTTGTGAGTGTCAGTCCCTGTTCATCTGCCAGAAGGTTCATGGATCGCACCTCACTCAAAAACGTGCGGATCTGGTCCAGAAGATAAGTCTGAAACGGTGTCTTGTCATCACTCACCTCCACATTCCAGATCTGATCCGTATAAACCTGGCGGTAACGGTTGCGCTCTGTAGCGATGATGAGCATGGTCTGGGCATCCGTGTACCCTTCCGTATCTGCGCTGTCCGGCACCATCGGAAGATTTACGCTGCAGGCGGTGAGAAGCACAAGCTGGACCGCCGCCAGAAGCGCCCATACGACGCTTCGGAAACTGCGCTTTTTTCCTGTTTCTGTTTTCTGATTTCTCATTCTTTTAATCCTGATTCTCAATCTGTTTTTCCTGTTTTCTTATTCTGCATCCTGACTGGTTTCCGGCTCTCCCTGCTTCTTTTCCAGAAGTCTGTCTGCCCTTGCCTGCGCAAACTTTTCCTGCATCGTCGGATTCTTCCAGGTCAGCTTCTTGATGGTAAGATCGTCCAGCTTGTTGTTTGCCAGACGCAGGTTGTTCTCCGACGCCACCAGGTTATCCTTCACTTTCTGCAGATGCTCTATCGTCTTGTCGATCTCGGCGATGGCTTTCTGGAATCGGTCACTGGCCAGCGCATAGTTGCGGCCAAACTTGTCTTTGAACTCCACGAGTTTTTCTTCAAAATGCGTAATGTCCAGATTCTGGTTCCGCAGCGCCTCCAGTTCCCTCTTATACTCTAAAGAGTTCATGGCAGCATTGCGCAGAATGGTAATCAGCTGGATAAAGAACTGCGGGCGGATCACATACATCTTCGGATACTTGTGGGACATGTCCACGATGCCCGTATTGTAGTAGTCGCTGTCCGCCTCCAGGAGTGTTACCAGTACTGCGTACTCACAGCCCTTCTCCCGGCGGTCTTTGTCCAGTTCCTTTAAAAAGTCCACATTTTTGTGCTTGGTGGCAGTCGTCTCATTCTCGTTTTTCATCTCAAACATGATGGAAATGTACTCCAGGCCGTTCTCATCGTAGTCCCGGAAGATGTAATCCCCCTTACTGCCACTTCTGGAAACCTCGTTATCTTTCTCGAAATAAGCATTCTGGAAACCAATGGCGCGCACCTGGTTAAACGAAACCTCACAATGCTGCTCCAAAGTCTCGCCCACCATCTTTGTGGACTGCTTTGCCTTTAAGTCGCGGTAATAGGCGATCATCTCCTCCTTGTCCCTGAGCTGGATCTCATAGCGCTCCCGGACAGCTTTCTCCTCCAGCTGCCGTTCCGCCTCGTAGCGCTCCTTCATAGACTGCTCCTGCTGCTTCAGCTGCGCTTCATAGCTCTCTTTCAGTTCAGTCATGGACACTTGCTGCTGTTTGAGCTGCCGGTCATAGCTTTCCTTCTGCTGCTTCAGCTGTGCTTCAAGGCTTTCTCTCAAGGTTTTCTCCTGCTGAGCTGCCTGTTTTTCCGCCAGTTCTGCCTGTCTTTTCGTGAGCTCCGTCTTGGCTTTCAGTTCCGTGAGTTCTGCCTGCTGGCATTGAATTTTCTCCTGCAGCTGTTCTTTCAGGGCCGCTTCCGCTCTTGCCACTGCCAGCTCCTGCTGCTTCCCAGCCTGCTCACCCTGCGCTTTCAGTTTCAGAATCTCCGTCTCTTTTGCCGCAAGCTGCTTTTCGTAGGATTCCGCAGTCTGGGACTTTGCCAGTTCCAGGGCGGTCCGCTTCTCCGCCTCCAGAGATTCCTGCTGTCGGACCAGTTCTTCCTTAAATTCTTTGTCCCGCACCTGTCTTGCAATCGCCGCGTAACCCTTCTCATCAATCTCAAACGGTTCTCCGCAGTTGGGGCATACCAGTTTCTTTTCCATATATCTAAAATCCTCTCTGACTGTTCCGTACCTTCACAATCACGATTCGCAACTGTTCCGTACCCTCACAGTTACCACGATTCACCCTATATCAACAGCTTCAGAATTTTCAGCACGCCATCTTTTACATTGGTATCTGCCTCAAACCGCGCTGCTGCCTTTACTTCCGGCCTCGCGTTTCCGATGGCAAAGCTGTAATAAGCCCGGCCCAGCATTTCAATATCATTTAATTGATCGCCAAAGGCAATGGTCTCCTCCGGCAAAATCTCCAGGCTCTCCTGCAGCAGTTTTACTGCCGCGCCCTTGTTCACGCCAGTCGCCATGCAGTCGAGCCACATATCACCGGAAATCGTCATCTTCAAACGGTCACCATATTTCTCACGCAGTTCCTTTGTGTGCGGTTCGATGTCGGTCTTGCGGTACGCGGACACCTTAATGAACTGGTCATCCACCGCCAGCACATTCTCCACGCTCTTTGCCTGGAACTTGTAGCCGTTTAAAATCCAGTCCTCAAACTCCGGATCCGGATTTTCCATGTAAGCCACATCCGGTCCGCCCACCATAACGGTAAGACCTACCTTGCGGATGTCCTTTACCAGTTCTTCCACCAGAGAACGCTCAATCGGATTCACAAAGAGCCGACGTCCATGGCAGCCCACATAAGCACCATTGTCCGACAGATAAAAGATTTTCTCCTTGACCGGGTCAAACACCTGCTCAATGCTCGCCCACTGTCTTCCGCTCGCCGCCGCAAACTGCATGCCCTTCTCTCTGAGCTTTAAAATCACCTCAAACAGCTCTGGATTCAACTCATGGCCTCCATCCTCCAGCAAAGTCCCGTCAATATCTGATACCACCAGCTTAATCATGGGGTCCTCCTCTTCTATCATTGTTTCACAGTCATTCATACCCTACTAACTTACACTATAAGCCCCAAACCGTCAAGAGGACCGTTTCGCGCAGCCTGCAGGCAAATCACAATTTAAATCATGTTCGCGAAAGGTCCGAAGCAGGCCGGGGTGGTATCCCGCTGCGCAAAATATAAGTGCCGTGTTCGGACGATGTGGCTGACAGCCGTTTGCGGATAGTCGGACAAGATG